>JBILUH010000021.1:0-36108 GCA_044371095.1 Cyanobium sp. | reverse complement strand
GTAAAATCTTCATTCCAACTTCTTGTTGATCAGCTGTGGCCTCCTACTCGGATGCCTGAAGATAGCTGATCAGCTCCTGAAGCAGAAAGCCACCCCACGGGGTGGCTTTTTTGTTGGCTGTGTGCTGGTTTTTTTAGGAGCTGATGGTCTTATGAGCGGTGGGCGTGGACGTGCTTCCAGCTCCCGTCGATGTGCTGCCACACGCGGGTTTCACAGCAGCTAGAGGTGATGGGTGCCCCGTCACTGAGCTTTTGGGTCAGGCGGGTGTAGCTCAGGATGGCTGCATCGGATCCGATCCAGCGGATGTGAGGCCGGGCCATGCTCACCTGCACCGGCGTTGCGCATGTCGGGGCATCGCTGGTGAGCTCGAAGTAAAACCTGTGGAAGGGCAGCCCTTCAGCCAGCACACCGTTGGTTTCTGCCTCGAAGCAGGTGAGGTCTGCATTGCAGAGGCTGGCGTAGGTGTCCCAGTCACCGCGCACCACGCTCTCGAGCAAGGTCTGGTTCAGGTTGAGCAGGGCTTGATCGCGGTTCTCGAGATCCACACTCACGGGGTCAGCTCCAGGCTGTCGAAGTTTCCGATCCTCTCAAACGGGCCTGGGTCCCGTCCCGGGTTGCCTTCCCGGTCGCTGAACACCACCTGCATGCCAGCGCTGGCTGCAGCCTGGCATTCCGTCAGGGCATCGCTGACAAACAGCACCTGATCAGGGGATACACCCAGCTCACGCGCGATGCTCAAGTAACTCTCAGACCTCTGTTTGGGGCCGATTCGGGTGTCATACCAGTGGCTGAACAGGGGCCGAAGGTCGCCGGCGTTGCTGTGCCCATAGATCAGATGCTGGGCGGCGACTGAGCCAGAGGAATACACCGCCAACACGAGCCCGGCGGCATGCCACCTGCGGAGTGCGTCGGGCACGTCGGTGAACAGTGGTCCTGTCAGGGCACCGCTCCTGTATCCCTGTTCCCACACCAATCCCTGAAGATCCTTGAGCGGTGTGAGTTTGCGGTCGCGGCGGATCAGCCAGTGCAGGTAGGGCACCACTGTCTGCATGCTTTGTTGCCGCAGCGCCTGGGCCTCGGGATCGGTGTCCTCGCTCCAGGCGAGCTCGACTTCGCTCAGCAGGGTCTGCACCTTGGGGTCGTCGCGGCTTGATGCCAAAAACGCTTCGAGTTGCTCTGCTGCATAGGGAAACAGGGTGCCGGAAACAAAGCTCACGGGGCAGGTGGTTCCTTCGATGTCGAGCAGCAGATGGGTGACCCCCTGCCGCCGCACCCGATGCCCGGCCTGGATATGTGCGGGATTTTCCGCTCCCGGTGAGTGGGGGGTCGGTTTGACTTGGCCCTGTGGCTGGCCCAGGGCCCCAAGCAGCAGCTGGCGCCAGCGTTGCTCCAGCAGAAATTCCAGAATCTCCAGGTGGCGTTGGGCCGTCGGTAGATCGCGCCCCCAGGCGTAGAGCCCATGGCCGGCGATCAGCAGTCCGTGGGGAGCTTCAGACAGGTGGGGTTCGGCTTCGGCACGCAGGCGCCGCAGATCCTGGTTGTTGGCCAGGACCGGAATGGCCACCTTGCTGGCGTGGGTGCTGATCCCTTCCAGCCCCTTCAGCATTTCCAGGTCGTGCAGGCTCAGATGGGCGACGCTGCGACCGCCGCTGGGGGCGTAGTGCTGGGACAGCAACGTGCCGGCCTGGGAGTGCGTGTGCAGCACCGCACCGGCTCCGCAGGTTTCCACCAAGGCCAGATGCAGCTGGGTTTCGGCGCTGGCCTTCCCCTCCCCCCGCAGCACGCCGCCGCGGGCATCCACCACGATCAACGCCTCCGGCGCCACGCAGCCCTTGTCGACGCCGCTGGGCGCCATCAGCAGCTGGAGCGGCTGGCGTTGCAGCACGCAGCTGAAGTTGCCGCCGGTGCCGTCGCACCAGCCGCGGCGGTGAATGGCGGCCATGGCGGCGCTGAGCTGCTGCGCCAGGGCGGCGGTGCTGCCGGCTGCGGGATTCACGGTCCACTGCAAGTGGCTCAATGCTGGCAGCTCGGGCACCAGTGGCTGCTGCGACCGCCGAGTTTGTCGCGGCGGATGGGCGTGTGGCAGCGCCGGCAGGGCTCGCCGCCCCTGCGATACACCCAGGCCACGCCGCCGTAATTGCCGTTGCTGCCGGTGAGGTCGCGGAAATCGCTGAAGGTGGTGCCGCCCGCTCCGATGCTGGTTTCGAGCACCTCCACCAGGGCCCGGTGCAGCCCTTCCAGCCGGGAAAGCGACAGACGTCCACCGGGAGTGCTGGGCTGGATACCGGCCGCAAACAGGGATTCATCGGCGTAGATGTTGCCCACCCCTGCCACCAGACCCTGATCCAGCAGCGCGTTTTTGATCGGCCGGCTGGAGCCGCGCAGCCGATCGCGCAGGTAAGGGGCGTTGAAGGCTTCGCTGAACGGTTCCGGGCCGAGTTTTTGCAGGCCGGTGATCACGCTTTCTACGGGTTCGCCTGGTGGCACCCACCACATCTGGCCGAAGCTGCGGGTGTCCACGAAGCGCAGTTCCTGGCCTGCGGCGTTGAACAGCTGCACCCGCGTGTGGGCGCAGGCCGGGCGCGGTGTGTCGAGCCAGAGAAACTGGCCGGTCATGCGCAGGTGCACACCCCAGGTACCGGCGGCATCGCCTTCCCGGCTGAGGCCGCCCATCAGGTATTTGCCGCGCCGCTGCCAGGCTCCGACTGCGGCGCCGCTGAGGGCAGCGGCGAACACCGCTGGGCTGGCCGGGCTGGCGATGGCCCGTGCCCGCAGCACCTCAACCCGGTCGATCGTGAAGCCTCGGGCTTGCCGCTCCAGGCCGCGCCGGACGGTTTCCACTTCGGGGAGTTCAGGCATGGGCGCAGGCAGGGCGGACAGGGTTGGAGCACCCCTGCGAGCCCATTCAAAAGCCCGCGCCACCAACGCTGACACGGGCTGATACGGCGCTCCATCGTGATGAGGAGCTCAGACGTCTGGAACCAGACCTCTGGAACCAGACGTATGGAACCAGACGTATGGCACCGGAAGACCGTGGCTCAGGCCTTGTCGAGTTCGCTTTCAGCGAAGTTGTTGGTGTTGATGCCGCCTTCAGATCCACTGAAGCCGTTGTAGTTCACCTTCTCGAAGCGAACCACCACGGGGTAGCGGATGCCGGAGGTGTCGATCGAAGCGACGGTGCCGACTTCGTTGAACCAGTAAGACTCGGGGCGCTTGATGCGCACCTTGTCGCCGCGGGAGATGGCCATCGCTGCGCTGTAGATCGGGTGGCTGCCAGAGGGAAGATACCCGCGCCTGCGGGAGGCTTGAACGCCGGCGTCACGATTCGTCGCCCTTGTCCGGCAGCCCACTGGGGGGAGCGTGCTGGCCCGTGGCACGATCGCGTCTTCAGCCGCGCGTCTCCTTCCATGGCCATGGCCCCTACGGAGGTCCCGACGCCGCCGGTGCTGACGCTCGAGCTGCCGGATCCCGACAGCGACACCATCAGCACGATGGAGTTTCTGGCCCGCCTTGAGGAGGCCTGGGCGGTGTGCGACCGCTTCGATCTGCAGACCGAGATCTGGCGGGGACGCATCCTGCGGGCGGTGCGGGACCGCGAAAAGCGCGGCGGCGAGGGGCGCGGCACCGGCTTTCTGCAGTGGCTCCGCGAGCGCGAAATCAGCAAGACGCGGGCCTACACCCTGATTCAGTTGGCCGAGTCCGCCGACAGCCTGGTGGGCGACGGGATGCTGGAGGAGACCAGCGTCAACAACTTCTCCAAGCGCGCGTTCCTGGAGACGGCCCAGGCCGATCCGGAGGTGCAGCAGATGATCAGCGAGGCCGCCAACGAGGGCCAGCAGATCACCCGCAAGCAGGTGCGACGTCTCCATGATGAGTTCACCGCCGCCACCAGCCCGCTGTTGCCTGAGGAGATCCGTCAGCGCACGGCCGACAACCTGCTGCCGCCGCGGGTTGTGGCCCCCCTGGTGAAGGAGCTGGCCAAGCTGCCCGAGGACCAGCAGGAGGACCTGCGCCGGGTGCTGCGCGAGGAGCCGGAACTGGAGCGGGTCAAGGATGTGACCAGCACGGCCCGCTGGCTCAGCAAGGCGGCGGAGGCGTCTCTGGCGGTGCGGGCCTTCCAGCAGGGAGAGCTGGATTTCGAGAAGGCCCTGCAGGAGGCCCAGCGGCTCGATGCCCTGGGCTTGCTGGCCGATGCGGTGGGCCAGGCCCAGGCCCTCGAGAGCGCGGTGCTGAAGCTGCACACCAGCTGGCGGCGGCTGGGCGGCCTGCAGGAGCGCCTCTGGGTGGAGAGCGGTAGCAGCACCCCCCATCTGCGGGAGTTGCTCACGGTTCTGCAATCGCTCAGCGGCAGCACCCTGCGGGTCTCGCTCGGGGAGCTGGCGGGCGGCAAGCGGGTGCGGCTGCAGCTGGTGGAGGAATCCCCTGAGCAGCTGGATCCCCCGCCCCTTCCCTGAGCCCGGTCCGGCTCCCCCACCCCAGCCGAAGCCCAGCCCAGACCAACCCTGCATCTGGTGGCCGCTATGGTCGTGTCCACTATGGGTAGGGCACCATTGCCAGGCTCCCTACCTCGCAGCGCCTCCGGCAGCGCGCCGATCCCCCCGGGGGATCCGCTGGAGCTGGCCCTGGAGCGTCATTTCGGCTGGTCGACGTTTCGGCCTGGCCAGCGCCCGGTGGTGGAGGCCCTCCTGGCGGGCCAGGATTGCCTGGCGGTGCTGCCCACCGGGGGTGGTAAGTCGCTCTGTTATCAGTTGCCGGCGCTGGTGCGCGGCGGGCTGGTGCTGGTGATTTCGCCCCTGGTCGCCCTGATGCAGGATCAGGTGAGCCAGCTCCAGCGCCGCGGCATTCCGGCGGCCTGTCTGCACGGCGGCCTGGCGCTGCCGGAGCGGCGGCAGTTGCTGCAGCGCTTGCGGGATCACAAGCTGCGCCTGCTTTACCTGGCGCCCGAGCGGCTCCAGGCGGAGGCCACCCGCCAGCTGCTCGATGACGTGCTCGAGAGCGGTCAGCTGGTGGCCCTGGCGGTGGATGAAGCCCACTGCATCAGCGCCTGGGGCCACGATTTCCGTCCCGACTATCGCCGCCTGGGTCAGTTGCGCGCCCAGTGCCCAGGGGTGCCGCTGGTGGCGCTCAGTGCCACCGCCGCCCCCCAGGTGCGGGCCGACATCATCCGTCTGCTGCAGCTGCGCCGGCCGCTGATCCAGGTGCGCTCGGCCCGCCGCACCAACTTGGTGTACGGCATGCAGCTCCGCCCCGCCGATCCCCTGTCCCTGGTGCTGGAGACGGTGGCGGGCGCCCGCGGCGCTGTGCTGATCTACGCGCGCACGCGCCGCTCGGTGGAGCAGTGGGCCGCCCGACTCACGGCGGCTGGGCTGGAGGCGATCGCCTATCACGCCGGCATGGATCCCGAAAGCCGTCAGCTGGCTCTGGAGCACTTCCAGCACCAGCCAAGGCCGGTGCTGGTGGCCACCGTGGCCTTCGGGATGGGGGTGGATCGACCGGACGTGGGATTGGTGCTGCACCTGGATCTGCCGGCCAGTCCGGAGGGCTATCTGCAGGAATCGGGGCGGGCGGGGCGCGACGGCTTGCCCGCCCGTTGCCTGGTGCTGTACGACCCGGCCGACCGCACCAGCCTGGGCTGGGCCATCCGGGGAGTGGGGGCTCAGGCGAAGCCTGCCGCCGCCTCGGCGCTGCAGCGCCAGCAGGACCTGCAGCGCCTGGAACTCGCCCAGCAGCAACTGCGGCGGATGGAGGCGGTGGCGGAGGGCGAGGGGTGCCGGGAGCAGGCGCTGCTGCTGGCCGTGGGCGAGCTGGCCGTCGTCTGTGGTCGCTGTGACAACTGCCAGAGCCCACGGCGCCGCCGGGATTGGTCGGTGGCGGCGCTCACGGCGCTGGAGGCGCTCGACGTCCGACCGGGTCGGGATCTGCGCAGCCTGGCCGAGGAGCTGGCGGGTGCGGCTGCTGCCGAGCTGCGCCAGGACCAGGAGGCCAGCTGGGGTTGGCTGCTGCGGCGGTTGGTGCAGGAGGAATTGCTCAGCGAGAGCGACGACGGTGCCCAGCGGCTCTACCTGCGGGCTTCGGGCCGGCGGTATTGCCGCCAGCCCTGGCCGTTGCACTGGGCCGCCTGAGGGGGCCGGCCGCGGGGGCGCCTCAGGTTCCGGGGATTCAGCTGGTCCGGGCCTTGCAGATGTCGCTGATCAGCTGTTCTTCGAAGTCGGTCTGGGGGGCGTCCCAGCTCTTCCACTGCCCTGACTGGCTGGTGGCATTCAGCTTGCGGGCCCCACAGTTGACCGCCAGATAGATGGCTTTGCCGTCGCCGTTGAGGGTCGGAGCCACATAGCTGCCACCCATGGGCTGCCAATTGGCCCAGTCGACCTGGAGTGGGCCGTAGCTGCGCCAGTCGGGCCCCTGAGGCTTGCTGCTGCCGACCTTGCTGCTGGTGCTTGGCCGCGTTGTGGTGGCCCGGGTGGCGGTGCTGACCGGTTTGCTGATGGCGGGTTGGGTGGTGGCTGTCGTCGCTGCGGCGACTGTGCTGGCAGCGACACCCGTGGAGGGTGCGATGCCGGTCGTGGCTGCGGCGATGTTGGTGGTGGGTTTGACGGCTGTTGAGCTGCTGGCTGTTGACCTGCTTGCGCGGAGCGTCCGTGCCGGGGCCACGGCCTGAGCGGTGGCTGGTGCTGTGTCAGTGGCTTGGGACGTGGATTGCGCTGTGACCGTGGGCTGGGGGCGGGGTGTGGGCTGCAGGCGGGGTGTGGCTGGTGCTGTGGCTGTAGGTGTGGCCGTGGGAGCGGCCGCGGCGGTTGCAGTGACGACCTGTTTGGGAGCGGCTGGTGCATCGCTGGCTGTGGCCGGTTTCGGCTTGGGCTGGGCAGCGGGCTTGATCGCGGCTTTGGCGGGTGCTGTCGCGGGGGCTTTGACCGGAGCTTTGACGGGAGCTTTGACTGTGGCTTTGACGGGAGGCGGTGCCTGCAGTTTCAGTCGGGTGCCGGAGACGACCAGGTCGGGGTCGTCGATCTTGTTGATGGCCACCAGCTTCTCGACGGGCAGGCCGTAGCTGTCAGCGATGGTGGAGAGGCTTTCGCCACTGCGCACCACGTGCTCCTTCGCGTTGCGTGAGGCGGCGTTGCGTGGGGTGCCCGTGCTGCGCGCTGCCGGTGCCGAGGAGGGGCGACCGGGGATGGCCAGGCGGGTTCCGGCCACCACCATGTTGGGGTTGCTGATCCGGTTGAGCTGGATCAGGCGCTCGGTGCTGGTGCCGAAGCGATCGGCGATCTCTGAGAGGGTTTCACCGCTTTTGAGGGTGTATGGCGCCGTAGGCAGGGGGCGGGGTGCGGCTGCGCTGGCGCTGCTGCGGGCTCCCGGCACCACCAGCTTCTGGCCGGCCACCACAAGATCGGGGTTGGTGATGCCGTTGGCCTGCATCAGCCGGGTGACGCTGATGCCCTGACGGTCGGCGATCTCCGAGAGGGTTTCACCCTGCTGCACAGTGACGCTGCCGCTGCCGCTGCCGCTGCCGCTGCCGCTGCGGCCACCGGCACGGGCTGCTCCGGCGGTGCCGCGGGCTCCCGGCAGCACCAGTTTCTGGCCGGCCACCACCAGATTGGGGTTGGTGATGCCGTTGGCCTGCATCAGCCGGGTGACGCTGACCCCGTGGCGGTCGGCGATCTCCGAGAGGGTTTCGCCCGGCCTCACCACCACGTCGGCCAGAGCAGCTGCAGGGGCCAGGCTGGGCAGGGGCAACACCACCGCTAGGGCCAGGGCGGCAAGGGAGCGACGCATCGGCACCACGGATAGTTGCCGGAACGTTAAGGGGGCTGCCCAGGCCTATCCAGTCCTCGGGTGCCCATCACCGTATCAAAGGTTCTGATCGCCCCAGCGATCAGCCCAGCAGCCGTTTCACCAGGGCCAGCTTGCCGGCATAGGGGGGGTAGCGGAAGGGCAGATCCAGCCAGAAGGGGCGCCGCAGCACCGTGCGCTGGTGGGAGAAGGTGAGGAAGCCGGCGTGGCCGTGGTAGTTACCCATGCCGCTCTCCCCCACCCCGCCGAAGGGCAGACCGGCTGCGCCGGCCTGTAGCACCACGTCGTTGAAACACACCCCACCGGAGCTGGTGGTGGCGAGGATGCGCTCCTGGGCGCTGCGGTTGGTGCTGAACAGATACAGGGCCAGGGGCTTGGGCCTGCTGCGCACTTCCACCAGGGCCGCCTCGAGATCGGCCACCTGCTGCACCGGCAGGATCGGGCCGAACAGCTCCTCCTGCATCAGCGGATCGTCGCCGGAGGCGACGGCCACCACGGTGGGTTCGATCCGCCGCCGCGCGGCATCGCTGCGTCCCCCCACCAGCACCTGGCCCCGTTGGCGCGCGCCCGCCAGCAGGGCCTCCAGCCGTTGGAACTGGATGTCATTGACGATGCAGCCGAGATCGTCGCTGGCCAGTGGATCCGGGCCGTAGAAGCGGGCCCATTCGGCGGCGATGGCCGCCACCAGCTCTCCCTCAAGGGGAGCCTGAACCAGCACGTGGTCGGGGGCGATGCAGGTTTGGCCGGCATTGAGCCCCTTGCCCCAGGCCAATCGCCGGGCGCTGGTGGCGATGTCGGCATCGGTCAGCACGATCGCCGGGCTCTTGCCGCCGAGCTCCAGGGTGACGGGGGTGAGGTGGCGGGCTGCCGCGGCCATTACCAGCCGCCCCACCCGGCCGCCACCGGTGAAGAAGATGTGGTCAAACTGCTCCTCGAGCAGCGCGGCGGCCGCCGCCCCATCGCCGGTCACCACCTGCACCACCTCGGCGGGGAAGGCCGCTGGGATGGCGCGGGCCAGCAGCGCGGCGGTGCGCGGCGCGTGCTCGGATGGCTTGAGCACGGCGGTGTTGCCTGCCGCCAGGGCACTCACCAGTGGGTGCAGGCAGAGCTGGAAGGGGTAGTTCCAGGGACCGATGATCAACACGCAGCCGAGGGGTTCGGCCTGCACCCAGGCTTGCCCCGGCCGCAGGGCCAGATCCAGCCCGATCGCCCGCGGGGCCATCCAGCTCTTCAGTTTCCGGCGGGTGAGGGCCAGCTCCTGGCGAACTGCGATCAGTTCGAAGGTGGCCTCGAGGGGAGGCTTGCCCAGGTCGGTGGCCAGGGCCTCGAGCACCTCCGCTTCATGCTGGCTGAGCAGTGCCGCCAGGCGATCCAGCTGCTCCAGGCGCCAGGCCAGGCTGCGGCTGAGGCCGGCGCTGACCGGCGCCCGCATGGCGGCGATCGGGGTGGCCAGGAGCGGCGTGGAGGTCATGGCAGGCATCAAGGGCGCTCACCCTGGCAAATGGCTGCTGGGTTCGGTTGTCGCTGAAGACCGCTGATCTCCGCCACACCACCCTTCCCTGCAGAGACACCTGTCAGAGGGAGCGGTTGAGGAGGAGCGGTGCCGGCTCCAAGGTTGTAAGCCCTTGACGAGACTTGAACTCGTGACCTCTCCCTTACCAAGGGAGTGCTCTACCGCTGAGCTACAAGGGCATGTGGAAGGTGGGCCGGGTTGGATTTGAACCAACGTAGGCAGAGCCAGCGGATTTACAGTCCGCCCCCATTAACCACTCGGGCACCGACCCGAACCACACCCGAAGAACTTACCAGCCGGCCCCTCCCGCCGGCCTCTCCACCCCATGCAGCTGCTCGCCCTCCACGGCCCCAACCTCAACCTGCTCGGCACGCGTGAGCCGGGGCTGTACGGCAGCGCCAGCCTGGAGCAGATCAACGGCCAGCTGCACCAGCGGGCGGTCGAGCTGGGGGCGACGATCGACTGCTTCCAGAGCAACCACGAGGGGGCCCTGGTGGATCGGATCCACCAGGGCCGCGGACAGGCGGACGGGATCCTGATCAACGCCGGTGCCTACACCCACACCTCGATCGCCCTCCGCGATGCCCTGTTGGGGGTGGCGATTCCCTATGTGGAGCTGCATCTGAGCAACACCCATGCCCGCGAGCCCTTTCGCCATCACTCCTATCTGGCCGACAAGGCCCTGGGCGTGATCTGCGGCTTCGGCCCCACCAGCTACCGCCTGGCCCTCGAGGGCCTGGTGGCCCACCTGCGCGCCCAGGCCGGCCGATGAGCACCGCCCGGGTGAAGTGGCTGGCGGCCCCGAGCAGCGCCGCCTGGCTGGAGCAGGCGATCGCCCATCCCGAGCTGCTGCTGATCGATCACGCCCACTGTGAGCGCAAGGCGGCCGGCGTGGCCCTGCAGCTGATGTTCCGCTACCCCTCTGATGGGGAGCTGGGCGCCGTGCTGAGCCCCCTGGCCCGCGAGGAGCTGGAGCACTTCGAGCAGGTGCTCGAGCTGCTGCAACGCCGCGGTGGGGCCCTGAAGCCCCTGGCGGCCCCGCCCTATGGCGCGGCGCTCACCGCCCTGGTGCGCAAAGGCGAGCCGGATCGGATGCTCGACTCCTTTCTGGTGGCGGGTCTGATCGAGGCCCGCAGCCACGAGCGCATGGCCCTGCTGGCGGCCCACAGCCCCGATGGGGAGCTGCGGGCGCTGTATGGCGAGCTGCTGGCCAGCGAGGCGCGCCATTTCGGCCTGTACTGGGTGCTCGCCGAAGGCCGCTTCGGCCGGCAGGCCACGGTGGCGCGGCTGGAGGCGTTGGCGGCGGCTGAGGCCGAGATCCTGGCCACGCTCCACTCCGAGCCGCGGATGCACAGCTAGTCGAGCAGCGGGAACCGCTCGGCGATGCCATCGCCGGTGAACTGGGCCACCCAACCGCTGGGGTTGTCGAAGAAGCGGATGGCGGTGAACTGCGGGGCGGAGCCCATGTCGAACCAGTGCCGGGTGTCCGCAGGCACCTGCAGGAAGTCGCCGGCCTCGCAGCGCACCTGCAGCACCTCCTCGCCGATGTGCAGGCAGAACAGCCCGCAGCCCTCGACGAAGAAGCGCACCTCGTCTTCGCTGTGGATGTGCTCGGCCAGGAACTTCTGGCGCAGGGTCTGCCGATCGGGGTGGTCGGGCGTGAGGCGGATCGCATCCACCGTGGGGTAGGTGCCGCTGGCCTGCACCCGGGCGATCTCCGGGGCGTAGGCCGCCAGGATCGCCGCCGGCTCGGCATGCTCCGGCAGCTCCCCGCGGAGCGGCCAGCGTTCGAAGCCGATGCCGCGCGCGGCCAGGGCTTCGCCGATCAAGACCGGATCGCTGCTGGCCAGGCTGGCCGCGGCGGGGCTGCCGCCAGCGGCCGGGAAGATCTGCAGATTGCTCATCGCACCAGCACGTCCATTGGCGTGAGCCTAGAAAGGGCCCCTCAGCAGCCCGCGTGTGATCCCCCCCCCGAGTGCGCCTGCCCCTGCCGGCCTCACCCTGGTGGGCGTGGGGCCCGGTGATCCGGAGCAGCTCACGGTGGCGGCAGTGCGGGCGATTGGGGCCGCAGCGGTGGTCGCCTATCCGGTGGCGCGCCTGGAGGCCGCGGGCATGGCGGCGGCCATTGCGGCACCCTGGATCGCCCCGGATCAGCGCCGGCTGCCGCTGTTGTTTCCGATGGTGGCGGAGGCCGAACCGCGCCGGGCGGCCTGGCATGCCGCTGCCGATGCCCTGGCGGCGGAGGTGGCCGCCGGCCGCGCCGTGGTGCTGCTGTGCGAGGGAGATGCCTCGCTGTACGCCAGTGCCTCCTATGCCCTGCTGGCCCTGGCTGAACGCCATCCGGCCTGCCCCATTGCCGTGATTCCCGGCATCACCGCGGTGGCGGCGGCGGCCGCGGCAGGACGCTGGCCCCTGGCCCTGCAGCAGGAGGCCCTCTGGATCCGCCCCACCCCCGACACCGCCGCGACGCTGGAGGCGTTGCTGGCGGAAGCCCGGGCGGCCGGGGCCGTGCTGGCCCTGCTCAAGCTGGGACAGCGCTGGCGCTGGGTGCGACCGGTGCTGGCGGCCCAGGGGCTGCTGGAGCAGAGCCTGTTCGCCCAGCGGGTGGGCTGGCCCGACCAGCTGCTGGCTTCGGCCGCGGCGGTGCCAGGCGAGGAGCAGCCCTACTTTTCTCTTCTGCTCATCCGCCAGGGTTGGCCGGAGGTGCTGCCCTGACTCCGGTGTTGCCATGACTGAGGTTGTTCCATGACCCCGATCGACTGGTTCTCCCTGCTGCACCCGGTGCTGGTGATCCTGTTTGTGTACCCGGTGGTGGGTGCCACGATCCGGCTGGGGATCCTGGTGCGCGAGAAGCGCCTGGGGATCACCCAGCAGCCCGCTCTGGTGCCCCGCGAACACGCCGACCACGGCCGCTGGCTCACGGCCGGCGTGGTGGTGGCCGTGCTGGTGGCACTGGTGTACTCCTTCCTCAGCAAGGCCTCGGCGGTGGAGGCGGTCTTCAGTGGGGGGATCGCCCGCCTGGCACTGCTGCTGCTGGTGGCGGCCGGCACCCTGGTGGCCCTGGTGGCCCTCCTGACGGTGAAGCGGGCTGGGCTGAGAGCTGTTTTTGCCTGGCTGTGCTGGGCCGGCCTCCTGGGCCTGGGCAGCCAACCGGAGATCTGGCGCCTGTCCGATAACCCCTTCTCCGCCGCCTTCTGGGGCACCCCACTACTGGAGCGGGGTGCTGCTGACCGGGTTGCTGCTGTTCAACCTGGCGGCCCGCCCGGAGATCACCCGCCGGCCGGCATGGCGGCGGCTGCATATCGCCTTCAACCTGCTGGTGATGGTGTTGCTGGCCGTGCAGGCCATCACCGGCAGCCGCGACCTGCTGGAAATCCCGCTCAGCTGGCAGAAGCCGGCGATCTACCGCTGCGACTTTCAGAACCGCACCTGCCCGGAGCCAGCTGCTGCGGCACCAGGCTCCGCCGGCCTGCACCGAGGGGCCGCACCGGCCTGAGCAGCCGCGTCAGCAGGGCCACCAGGTTGCGCCACTCCGGCGGCGCCAGGCCAGCAGCAGCAACAGGCTGCGGCGCATCCACAGGGGCCAGAGCAGGGCCAGCCAGGAGAGCCAGAGCTCCGCACTCATCCCAGCCGGGCCGCGGCGGTGCTGAGCAACGCAAGGGCGTCTGCCGGGGTGGGCGCGCGCATCAGGGCGTGGCGCAGCTGGGGGGCGCCGGCGAAGCCGGTGCAGGTCCAGCCCATGTGCTTGCGGGCGATCAGCAGGCCGTGGTCGCCCTTGGCCGCCACCAGGGCCTGCAGCTGCTCGGCTGCCAGGGCCAGCTTCGCGGCGGGGCCGGGCGTGGGCGGAATCGGCCGGCCGGCCAGGGCCGCATCGAGTTGGCCCACCAGCCAGGGGGCGCCCATGGTGCCGCGGCCCACCATCACGCCATCGGCGCCCGTTTCCGCCAGGCAGCGCAACGCATCCTCCGGTGTGTGGATGTCGCCGTTGGCGATCACCGGGATCGTGAGCGCCGCCTTCACCGCGGCGATGGCGGTCCAGTCGGCGCGGCCCTTGAAGCCCTGCTCGCGGCTGCGGCCGTGCAGGGTGAGCAGCTGGGCGCCGGCGGCCTCCAGCTGGCGGCACCAGCTCACGGGGTCGAGGTCGCTGCCGCACCAACCCAGCCGCGTTTTCACGGTCACCGGAATCCGCACGGCCGCGGCGACGGTGTCGACGATGCGGGCTGCCAGCTCGGGGTGGCGGATCAGGCCGCTGCCGCCGCCCTTGTTGGCGATCTTCTTCACCGGGCAGCCCATGTTGATGTCGATCAGGAAGGCGCCGGCGGCTTCGGCGCGCCGGGCGGCCTCGGCCATGGCGGCGGGGCGGTGGTCAAACAGCTGCACGCCGATCGGACCGGGCTCGCTGGCGAGCTCCTCCACCTTCTGCAGCCCGAAGCCCAGCTCCAGGCTGGTGGCGTTCACCATCTCGGTGAACAGCAGGGCATCGGGCGCCCAGCGCCGCACCAGGCCGCGGAAGATGCGATCGCTCACCCCCGCCAGCGGCGACTGCAGCACCCGGCAGCGCAGGGCGCGCGGGGTGCCGTTGCCGGGCAGCTGCAGGGGTGCCTGCGGGGGAGAAGCGGTGATCGGTGAACCAGTGATCATGGTGATCCGATTGTGATGCTCCAGGCCGATGGCTCCCGACCCGGTCGCCACCACGCCCATTCCCTACCCCCTGAGCCGCGTGCTGCTGGAGGCGGTGTTGGCCGACCGGCTCAGCGATCGCTTCGTGTGTGAACTGATCTGGCCGCGCCTGGGATACGCGCAGAACGGCTCCGGCACCTGGAGCGCCGGCCCGGCTACGGGCGATGGCTGGCGGGAGTCCTTCCCGATCGAACCCCAGTTCATCGCCGAGCGGCCGCCGGCCGTGGCCCTCACCCGCTCGATCGCCAGGGAGCACAAGCAACTGCTCAAGGAGCAGCTGGGCTTTGCGGGGTATCGGATCGGTGAGCTCTACCCGCGCCGCACCCGCCGCGCCACCGCCGTGAACTGGCTGCTGGCCCACCTGGCCGAGCGGGGCGAACCCCTGCCTGAGAGCGGGCCGCTGCCGGAGCTGCGCGAGGTGCCTGCCGATCCGGTGGCGGGCCATCCCGGCGATCGGCCGATCGCCTGATGGCTCGGGTTTGGGCCTCTCTGTAGGGTCAATACAGGACAGACGTAGGAATACCTCCCTTGGCCTTACCGGTCGTCGCCATCATTGGCCGCCCCAACGTGGGCAAATCCACCCTGGTCAACCGGCTCTGCCGCAGCCGCGAAGCGATCGTGCACGACCAGCCCGGCGTGACGCGCGACCGCACGTACCAGGAGGGCTACTGGGCCGATCGCACCTTCCGTGTGGTGGACACCGGCGGCCTGGTGTTCGATGACGACAGCGAATTCCTGCCGGAGATCCGCGAGCAGGCCAACCTCGCCCTGGCAGAAGCCGCTGTGGCGCTGGTGATCGTGGATGGCCAGCAGGGCTGCACCGCCGCCGATCAGTCGATCGCCGAATGGCTGCGGGGCCAGGGGGTGCCCACCCTGCTGGCGGTGAACAAGTGCGAGTCGCCCGATGCGGGTCTGGCGATGGCGGCCGAGTTCTGGGGCCTGGGCCTGGGCGAGCCCTTCCCGATCTCGGCCATCCACGGCGCCGGCACCGGCGACCTGCTCGACAAGGTGGTCAGCTTCCTGGCGCCCACGGAAGAGCAGGAGGGCGTGGAGGAGCCGATCCAGCTGGCGATCATCGGCCGGCCCAATGTGGGCAAGTCCAGTCTGCTCAATGCCGTCTGCGGCGAGAACCGGGCGATCGTCAGCCCGATCCGCGGCACCACCCGCGACACGATCGACACCACGATCGAGCGGGAGGGCAAGACCTGGAAACTTCTGGATACAGCGGGCATCCGCCGGCGTCGCTCGGTGAGCTACGGCCCTGAATACTTCGGTATCAACCGCAGCTTCAAGGCGATCGAGCGCTCCGACGTGTGCGTGCTGGTGATCGACGCCCTCGATGGCGTCACCGAGCAGGATCAGCGCCTGGCGGGCCGCATCGAAGAAGACGGCCGCGCCTGCGTGGTGGTGGTGAACAAGTGGGACGCCATCGAGAAGGACAGCCACACGATGCCGGCGATGGAGAAGGAACTCCGCGCCAAGCTCTATTTCCTCGACTGGGCGCCGATGCTGTTCACCTCGGCCCTCAGCGGCCAGCGGGTGCAGGCCATCTTCCCCCTGGCCCTGCTGGCGGTGGAGCAGCACCGCCGCCGCGTCACCACCTCGGTGGTGAATGAGGTGCTCACCGAGGCGCTCAGCTGGCGCACGCCGCCCACCAGCCGCGGCGGCCGCCAGGGCCGTCTCTACTACGGCACCCAGGTGGCGGTGCGGCCCCCCAGCTTCACGTTGTTCGTCAACGAGCCCAAGCTGTTCGGCGACACCTACCGCCGCTACGTCGAACGCCAGATCCGCGAGGGCCTGGGCTTCGAGGGCACGCCGATCAAGTTGTTCTGGCGCGGCAAGCAGCAGCGTGATGCCGAGAAGGAGTTGGCCCGCACCCAGAACCGTGGGCGTTGAGGGGTGGCCGTTGAGCCCAGGCCTGCGGTGAGAGGTGACGGCTGAGTGGATTTCCTGCGCCAGATCCCCATCGGCCAGTTCGCCGCTCCGGATCCCGCGGAGACGGCCGGAGGCGGCAGCTGGCTGCGCCGGCTCGATCCCCGGTTGAAGCTGGCCTGGACCCTGATCTTCCTGGTGACGCCGATCCTGGCGGGGCCGCTCTGGCGCCTCAGCCTGGTAGCTCTGCTGCTGTTGATCACCGCCGTCAGCGGGCTGAGCTGGCGCCTGTGGCGCCGCAGCGTGCCGCTGCTGCTGGCCCTGGCCCTGCTGGTGGGCGGCCTGGCGGCGTTGCTGCCGGCGGGCGCGGCGCCACCGGCAGCGCTGCAGCGGCCACCGGCGGAGCTGCGGCTGGAGCCCGGCCCGCCCGGGACTGCGCCGCCGGAGCGCTCCGGCGCCAGCTGGGTGCTGCTGCGCCAGGGCCCCCTGGTGGTGACCCGCCGCTCGGCGGAGCTCGGCCTGAATGGCGCCACGCTGCTGTTCACGTTGGTGCACAGCGCCAACCTGCTGCTGCTGAGCACCGCGCCCGAGCAGCTGGTGTGGGCGATCAGCTGGCTGCTGGCCCCCCTGGGCCGGCTGGGCTGGCCGGTGGAGCGGCTCGGCTTCACCCTGCTGCTGGCCCTGCGCTTTCTGCCGCTGGTGCAGGAGGAGCTGCAGAACCTCTTGCGATCTGTTGCAACCCGGGCCGTGAACCTCAAGCGCCTGGGCTGGAAAGGGGGCCTCGGCCTGGTGCTGGCCGTGGGCGAGCGTCTGCTGGCCAACGTGCTGCTGCGCGCCGAGCAGGGGGCTGAAGCGCTGCTCGCCCGCGGCGGCTGCTGGTTGGCGCCTGAGTTGCTGCATGGCCAGCGGGGCGGGGGCCGGCGCCAGGGCCTGCTCAACGGCACGGCGATGGGATTGCTGCTGCTGGTGCTTCTGCTGCGTTGGAAAGTCGGTGGCCTTTAATGGCCCACGACCGATCGCATTCGTGAGCAGCGCATTGGTGAGCAGCGCATTTGTGAGTCCCGAGCGCTATCTCAATCATCCCACCTTTGGGATGCTCTACCGGGTGGCGCCGGTGTCCGAAGGTCGTGATCTATTCGCCACGCTGTATGCCCAGCGCATCTTTTTTGTCGTCAGCCTGCAGCCCCGGGGCGCCACCTTTGAGGTGGTGCCCCTGATGGACGCCCGTCACTACGCCGAACAGAATCTGGCCCGGGCCCGTCGGGAAGGTCCGGAGTCTCATGCCCACTGGCGTCAGTTGTTTGACCAGACCTTCATCTGATCTGGTGGCTGAGGGCGGGCTGCCTGAGCGACTGGCCGCCCTGCGGTCCGGGCTGCCCTCGGGCTGTCGCCTCCTGGCGGTGAGCAAGGGCCAGCCGGCGGCCATGATTCGCGCAGCGGTGGCGGCGGGGCAGCGCAGCTTCGGCGAGAGCCGGCTGCAGGAGGCCGCGGCCAAGCAGGCCGAGCTGGCCGATCTGGAGCCCCTTGACTGGCACTTCATCGGCCGCCTGCAGGCCAACAAGGCTCGGGGCGTGGTGCGTCACTTCGGCACGATCCATTCGCTGGACAGTCCGGAGCTGGCCCGCCGCCTGGCCCGCATCGCCGCCGAAGAGCAGCGGTCTCCAGCGGTGCTGTTTCAGGTGAAGTTTCGCCACGACCCTGCCAAAACCGGCTTCGAGCCCGTCGAGCTGCGTCAGCTCTGGCCCGAGCTGAGCCGCCTGGCGCCGCTGCGACCGGTGGGGCTGATGACCCTGCCACCCCTGGGCCTCACGGCGGCTGAGCGCAGCGACCTGTTTGGCGCGTGCACCGCCCTGGCGACGGAGCTGGGCCTGCCGGAGCGCTCGATGGGCATGAGCGGCGACTGGCCCGAGGCGGCCGCGGCGGGCAGCACCTGGGTGCGCATCGGCAGCGGCCTGTTTGGCGCCCGTCCCGCTCCGCCGGGCTGAGCAGGAGGGCACCTGGGCGCGCATCTCGGGATCAGCGAATCTTGCGTTGAGACCCTTGCCGCCATTGGCATGGGACGCTATTCAGGTGAAAAGCATCCTGTGAGGTTCGCTCCGTGTCGTTGTTCTCCCGTCTGCGTGCCGTCGTTTCAGGAGACGACTACCTCGATGGCGACTACGACGACGAGCTCGATTATGACGGTGGCGAGCCGCCTCAGCCCGGTTTCACCCCCCGTTCCAGCGCCTTGGCGTTGACCTCCGATTTCACGGCAGACGATCCCTTCGCCGGCACCAATGTGATCGGCATGCCTGGCCTCTCCACGGCCGCCGCTGAGGTGACCCTGATGGAGCCGCGCAGCTTCGATGAGATGCCCCGCGCCATCCAGGCCCTGCGCGAGCGCAAGACCGTGATCCTCAACCTCACGATGATGGAGCCGGATCAGGCCCAGCGCGCCGTCGATTTCGTGGCCGGCGGCACCTTCGCCATCGACGGCCACCAGGAGCGCGTCGGCGAGAGCATCTTTCTGTTTGCTCCCAGCTGCGTCACGGTGACCACGGCCGCCAGCGAAGAGACGACCTCCTCGACGATCATGAGCCGGGAGAGCAGCGAGCCCCAGCAGGCGGCGGCGCCCAGCCCCGCCTGGGGACGCCAGGACACCGCCATCTAGACCGATCGTGACGCCAACCTTCGGCGTGGTGGGCCTGGGCCGCATGGCCCAGGCTTTGTTGTGGCCCCTGCTGGAGGCCGGGCTGGTGGAGCGCGAGGGCGTGCGGGCCGTGGTGGCCAGTGAAGCCTCCGCCGCCGGCTTGCGCCAGGCCCATCAGTTGACCGTTGACACCGATGCGGCCGCCGCCTGGACGGCGCCGGTGGTGTTGCTGGCGGTCAAACCCCAGCAGCTGGAGGCGGCGGCCCGGGCTGCTGCCCAGGCTGCCGCGGCAGGTTCTGGTGCCTCTGCGGGCGGCCTGCTGATCTCGGTGCTGGCTGGCGTCACCCTGGCGCGGCTGCAGGGTCTGTTTCCCGCCTGGCAGTGCGTGCGGGCCGTGCCCAACACGCCGGCACTGGTGCGTGCGGGGCTCACGGGCCTGGCCTTCGCCGACGACGTGCCGGCGGAGCGGCGGCGCTGGGTGCAGCAGCTGTTTGTCCAGGTGGGCGAGGTGCACGAGCTGCCCGAAGCCCAGCTCGATGCTTTCCTGGCCCTCACCTCCTCCGGGCCCGCCTTTGTGGCCGTGGTGGCCGAGGCCCTGGCCGACGGTGCGGTGGCGGCGGGGCTGCCGCGGCTGCTGGCCCAGCGCCTGGCCCATCGCACCCTGGCCGGCAGCGCGGCCCTGCTGCAGGAGCGGGATCTCCATCCCGCTCAGCTCAAGGACATGGTGAGCTCCCCCGGCGGCACCACCATCGCCGGCCTGCGGCAGCTGGAGCGGGCCGGTCTGCGTTCGGCCCTGATCGAGGCGGTGGTGGCCGCCGCCGAGCGCAGCCGCGCTCTGGCCTGAGGGCTGGGGCTGGCTGGCTCAGCCCTTGGGGGCGCCCAGACGGGGCTCGGTGCCGGCCAGGAGCCGTTGGATGTTGCTGCGGTGGCGCCACACCACGAGCACGGTGGTGAGCAGGGCCAGGGCCAGGTAGGGCCAGCGCAGCCCTAGGCCCGTGTCGGCGAACCAGCCCAGCATCAGCAGCGGCAGCGCCAGTGCTGCCACCACGCTGGAGAGCGACACGATCCGGCTGGCGCTGAGCACCGCCAGGAAGATGCCGAAGCAGGCCAGCCCCACCGGCCAGGTGAGGCCCAGCAGCATGCCCAGGCCTGTGGCCACGGCCTTGCCCCCCTTCCAGCCCAGCCACACCGGCCAGATGTGGCCGGCCAGGGCCGCCAGCCCCGCCAGCACCACGCCGACACCGAAGGGGTCGAGCACGGCCTTGGCCAGCAGCACGGCGGCGGTGCCTTTGAGCACGTCCACCAGAAACACCACCAGCGCCGGCCCCTTGCCCACCACCCGCAGCACGTTGGTGGCGCCGGTGGAGCCGGAGCCCTCGCGGCGGATGTCGAGGCCGGCGAGCCAGCGGCCCGCCAGGTAGCCGCTGGGGATCGCGCCGAGCAGGTAGCCGGCGAGCAGCACGGGCAGGGTGATCAGGGGCATGGCAGGGGGGTCAGTAGGGCTCGTCGGTGCTGAGTTCGCCGGGGCCGGCCGCGAACGCCAGCCATACGGGGAACTGCAGGATCGGGATGTCGATCACCTGCTCGCCCGCATCCACCACGATGAAGGGAAGCTCACCGCGCTCCTCGAGGCGGTCGGCCCGCTCCACCAGGGCATCAGCCCGTTCAAACAGCACGATGCCGCTGGTGGGGCCGAAGTCTTCCCGCGCCAGGCCCAGGCAGTCCTGCAGGCCGCGGCGCCATTCCCCCAGGCGCTCGGGCTGGCTGGCCAGCACCAGGGTCTGGAAGCGCTCGCCGTAGAGCTCGCCCAGGATGGCGATCGCAGCGGCGGCCACCAGGGCATTGCGATTGCGGCTGCCGCAGCTGGGCTGGGCGCCCCGGCCGCCCTGGCCCAGGAACCAGTCGTCGAGCAGGGCGGCGCCGCTGGCGTCGAGGGTGCGGCGCAGCTGCCAGGGATCGGCGTAGAAGTCGGGCTGGCCGCCGAAGCCCGCCAGGCGCTCGCGGATCAGGGCTTCATCCTGGCTGAACTGGCCGGCGGCGGCCACAGCAGCGCTCGGCTCGGCGGCTCCGGCGGCGGGGCTGGCCTGGTCGAGGGGGGAGGGCTGGACCAGCACCTGCTGGGGCACCAGCTCCACCTGTTCCGCCGCCACGGCCAGATCCTGCAGGGCGCCGACCAGATAGTCCTGGAAGCCCTTCAGTCGCCGTGCCACCGCATCGGCCTGGCCGGCGAAGCTGGATTCGATCTCCTTCTGGATCTGGCCGCGGCGGCCCTCCAGCTGGCGGATCTCCTCCTGCAGGGCCTCGCGTTGCTGGCGCAGCTCGCTGAGGGCCAGGGCCTGCCAGGCGGGTTCAGGACCGGGGCTCTCGGGGTTGGTGGCCTCTGGGCCGGGCTGGTCGGGGCTGGGGGAAGCCTGGCTGGGATCGTCAGACATCGCTGGGGGAATCGGGTCGCTCCGTGGCACTGGGCTGGCTCACGTGCTGCTCCAGTTGCTGGCGCAGTGTGGCGGCATCAAACAGCACTGGCAGCAGGTGGATGCTGCGCTGTTCACGGAAATAGAACAGCACCGGCAGCCCTGGCCAGAAGAGTTTCCAGCCCAGCCACGCCGCGTAGGGGAAGCGGCGCAGCAGGCTCTGCTGGCGCCACACCAGCAGGGCATCACCGCTGAATTCCAGCCGCAGCAGGCTGGTCTGCAGCAGCAGAAACAGGCCGAACACGGCCACGGTGGGGCCGAGCCAGATCGCTCCGCTCCACCAGGGACGCAGGGTCAGGGCGGTCAGCCCCAGAACGATCACACCGAGGGGCACCCCGAAGCTGGGCGCCAGGACGACGCCGCTGGAGCCGGGGACCGCATCGGGCGCTGACGCCGGGCCGGCGCTCAGGGTTGGATCGCGGGGATCAGGTTTGCGGGAATCAGGTTTGCGGGAATCAGTGGCGGACATCAGCTGAACAGCAGCTTGGTGAGCAGGGCATCCATCAGGGCGACCGTGACCAGGATCATCACCACGGCGCCGGTGGTGCTGGTGCCCACCTCCTTGGGACCACCCTGGGTGGTGAGCCCCCAGCCACAGGCGATCACGGCGATCTGCAGGCCGAACACCACCGCCTTGAGCAGCATGGAGGGCAGGTCGCTGGGCTCCATCCAGGTGCGCACCGAGTTCCAGAAGACGGCCGGGGGGATGCTGTAGAGCATCGTGCTGCTCACCTGGCCCGACCAGATCCCCACCCAGAAGAACAGCAGGCATTGCACCGGCGCCATGATCACCATGGCCAGCACGCGCGGCACCACCAGATACTCCACCGGGTCGGTGCGGAGCATGGTGATGGCGTCGATCTGCTCGGTCACCTTCATGGTGCCGATCTGGGCGGCGTAGGCCGTGGCCACCTTGCCGGTGAGCAGGGTGGCGGTGAGCAGCGGCGCGATCTCCCGCGACAGCCCCAGGGCCAGCAGGCCGCCCACCGTGGCGCTGGCGCCCTGCTTGGAGAGCTCTGCGGCCACCTGGATGTTGAACACGGTGCCGGCGGCCAGGGCGGTGATCAGCACGATCAGGAAGCTGCCGGGCCCGGCCTCCATCAGCTCCTGCATCAGGTCGTTGAAGCCGATGCGTCCCTTGGCCATGGCGCTCACGGCCTGGCCGCCGATCAGCAGGCTGGCGCCGAAGCGTCTCAGCCAGCGGGGCGCTCTCAGCCAATCGGGACGCATCATGGCTGGAAGCCTGTCATGGCAGGGAAGGGTGGCGATGCAGACCTCTCTCCGGCCAGCGTCGCATCACCACCAGGCCGGCGGCGATCAGCAGCGCCGGTATCAGCCCCATGCAGAGGCGAATGGTGGTGAGAGCCGAAGCCGGTTGGAGCAGCCCCTGGGCGGCCTCATAGCCGCTCAGGCTCAGCCCATTGCCGAGGGCAAACACGGCGACGCCGATGCCCAGTTTCTGGGTCACCACCATCCAGGCGGTGTAGAGCCCAGCGGGTTTGTCGGGGTCGGCATCCACGGCATCGGGCAGCAGGGCCCAGGGAATCAGGTAGGCGGTGGAGGCCCCCAGGCCCGTGACCACAATCGTGAGCAGCAGCAAGGCCAGGCTGATGCCATTGCTGACGCTGGCCAGCGGGGCTGTCGTGGCATCGAGGGGCACCAGCAGCGTCGCCCCCGCGCAACCGGCGATCCAGAGCCCGGTGCCCCAGCGCAGCGCGCACACCCGGCCGTGGCGGCTGGCCACCCGGCTCCAGAGCTGCAACCCCGCCAGGGCGCTGAGCTGAAACGGGATCAGGATCCAGGTGCTCCAGCTTTCGGGCAGGTGCATCACCACCGCCAGAAAGATCAGCGACACCGGCTGCATCAGTTGCAGCGCACACCAGAGCAGGAGATAGAGCCCCAGCACCTTCACAAACCGCGGGTTGCCGGCGATGCGGCGCAGCTGGCGCCGGATCGGTTCGGGCTGGCCCGTGGGGCGTTGACAGCTGCGGGCGAAGGGCGCCAGGCCCCAGCAGCACAGCAGGGTGAACACCGTGAGCGTCAGCCCCGACACCCAGCCCATGCGCAGGTAGCCCGAGGCGCCCTGGCCCACCAGCAGGGCCCCCAGCACCAGCCCCGCCAGGCCGGCCAGGATCGAGCCGGTGAAGCGGCCCGCATTCAGCTGGGTGCGCAGCTGGGTGGAGCTGGTGAGCTCGGAGGCGAGGGCGGAGTAGGGGAGGTTGACGCAGGTGTAGAGCCCCATCGCCACCAGCTGAATCGCCACCAGCACGGTGAACTTCTGCCAGTCCCCCCCCGGCGGCACCCACCACATCGCCACCAGGGCCAGGCCCAGCGGGATGGCGCTGCCGGCCATCCAGGGCAGGCGCGGGCCCCAGGGGTGTTTGGTGTGGTCGCTGAGCCAGCCCACCAGGGGGTCGTTGATGCCGTCCCACACCTTCAGCACCATCAGCACCAGGCCGGCCATCCAGGCCGGCAGCCCCACCACACCCGTGTAGAACACGAATAAATAGAAACCCAGCTGGGTGGCGGCCATGCCGGTGCCGATGTCGCCCAGGCCATAGCTCCACAGCAGCCGACGCCGGGCCGCTGTCCCCAGGGAGTCGCTGCGGGCCGCGGTGAGATCAGGCGTCACAGGCGGCCATTGCGGGCTGGGTGGGCAGGCCATAATGCTGCAGCTGCAGGTTGCAGGCCCACAGGTGGTGAGCCAGCAATACAGCAGTCGCTTCAGTGCGTTTGTACTGCTGCGGGCGTAGTTTAGTGGTAAAACCTCAGCCTTCCAAGCTGATGATGCGGGTTCGATTCCCGCCGCCCGCTTCCTGATCTCAACAAGGCTCTTCGGCTTGAGGCCTGACTGCGACGGCAGCGGCCAGGCGATCGGGGTCTGCCTGTGGCGCCAGCGGCTCCGGTGGCTGCTCCGGTAGCGGCGGCGGTGATGGCGGCGGCGATGACCCAGTACGGGAACCACCCCGGCCCGATCCGTTCACAACCCGTTACACTTGTCGTAACAATCTGAAACGCCCCATGGCTGATTCCACGTCCCGCTTCGGTTTTGTTGCCTTCGCCGAAACCTGGAATGGCCGCATGGCCATGCTCGGCTTCGTGATTGGCCTCGGCACCGAGCTGCTCACCGGCCAGAGCATCCTCTCCCAGATCGGTCTGGGCTGATCGCCATGAGCACCGATTACACCGCCGCTATCGCCGCCCTCGTCGCCCTGGTGGCGGTGCTGACCGGCATGACCGTCTACGTCCTCAGCCGTCCCAGCGATCTCGGGCAGAAGGCTCGATGACCGCCGCTCTCACCATCGCTCTGTTTGGCGCCTGGGTTGTGGGCGCCCTGCTCCAGCCCGATCCGGCCAGCTGAGGCGGTCTCCACGTCACAGCCGCATCACCCCCACCCCACACACCCTCGCAACCGATGACCAACACTCCCGCGAACGACAAGTGGTTTCAGAATCGCGCCGAGCAGCTGATCCATATGGAACAGCTCAAGCGCGCTGAGCTGTTCAATGGCCGTGCCGCCATGCTCGGCATCGTGCTCGGCATCGTCACCGAAGCGATCACCGGCTCGGGCATTGCCCACCAGATCGGACTCGGCCCCCTGGTGGATGGCTACGCCGCCTGCCGCACCCAGTTCCTGCCGTTCTGCTTCTGAGCGCCGAGCCCGATCCGCCAGAGCCGGACTGACGCCGTTGGCGTTGGGTCGTTTTCAGGGATTCAGGGCTTCTTCCTGCCAGCCGCCCTCCACCCCCCAGCGCCGCCGGCGGTGGGGGTGATCGGTGAGCTCGAGCAGCTCCACCTGGTGCAAGCCGATCCGCAGCAGCTGGAAGTGTGGCGGCATCGGCGTGTCGTCTGAGAGCTGCTGGGGAAAGGCAGCGCTGGGCTCCAGGGGCGCCCCCGGCTCAGGCCAGCCCCAGAGCGCCCGACCCCCTGGGCTGAGCGCCTGCCAGTGGCGTTGCCGTTCCTGCGCGTCGGCATCGGCCGCCAACGTCGCCAGCCGTCCCCTCAGCCGGAACTGACTGCGGGCCCTGGGTAGCAGCCAGCACAGCTCCACGGCGTTGTGGTGGTGCAGCTCGGCGGGCTTGGCGCTGCGGCCATCGGTGAGCAGGTCCAGTTCCGCCGGGCCCGCCCAACCGCGGAACACCAGGGTGCGCACCCGCGGCGTGCCATCGACCGCCACTGTGGCCAGCTGCAGCCAGCGGGCTGAGGGCGCCCGCCCTTCCCGCTCGCGGGCACCGCGCAGCAGCGGTCGCCAGGGGGGCAGGTCGGGCGTCGCCATCGTCAAAGGGTGGTGCCGTGCAGCAGCGGGGCAGCCACCAGCAACATCAGGCTGCGGCTTTGCAGGGGTGCGCCGCTGGGTAGCCAGGGTTCGGCCCTGGCGGGCAGGTCGTCGCCTGGCGGCAGGGCCGTGTCGATGACCCGCAGCCAGCCTTCGCGGCAACTGGGCAATTCGAAGTGCATGGCCTTGCAGTAAGCGTTCATGCCGCACCACACCAGGGGGCCCTGGTGGCTGTCGTTGAGGCTCCAGGCCAGGGTGTGCGACCAACTGGCCCAGTCCGGCTTGTCGAGCTCCACCCCGTGCCACTGGCGCCAGAGGTGGCCGCGATCGCCGCTGCGGCGCTGGGGTTTGTCGTCGAGGGGCAGCTCGGGGTTGAACAGTCCCGCCAGGTGGGCCCGCAGCTTCAGCAGCCGCTGCAGAAACACCCGCAGGGCCAGGTCGCCCGTGTCGGGCTGCCAGTGCATCCAGCCGAGGGGGTTGTTCTGACACCAGGTGTTGTTGTTGCCGCCCTGGCTGCGGCGCACCTCATCGCCCATCAGCAGCATCGGCACCCCGGGGGCCAGCAGCATGCTGGTGAGCAGGTTGCGCAGCTGGCGTTCCCGTAGGACGGTGATGGCGTGGTCGCTGCTGGGTCCCTCCACGCCGTGGTTCCAGCTGTTGTTGTGGTTGTCGCCGTCGCGGTTGTCTTCGCCGTTGGCCAGGTTGTGTTTGCCGTTGAAGCTCACCAGATCGGCCAGGGTGAAGCCGTCGTGGGCGGTCAGGAAGGTGATGCACTGGCCGGGGTGTACCGGCGAGAGGTTGAACAGATCCGGGCTGCCGGAGAGGCGCTGCGCCATGGTCCAGCAGGTTTTTTCATCACCCTTCCAGAAGCGGCGCAGGTCGTCGCGGAAGCGGCCGTTCCAGGTGGCCACCCGGCGGGCGGGGAAATCGGCCAGGCGGTAAAGGCCACCGCAATCCCAGGGTTCGCTGATCAGCTTGAGGTCGCTCAGGTCGGGATCGGCCTCCATGTCCTCAAACAGGGGCGGGGTCTCCAGTGGGGCCAGGTTGTCGCCGCGACTGAGGGCGATGCCGAGGTCGAAACGGAAGCCATCCACCCCCAGCTCGGTGGCCCAGCAGCGCAGGGATTCCAGAATCAAGCGGCGCACCAGCGGCCGGTTGGCGGCAATCGTGTTGCCGCAGCCGCTGACGTCCTGGTAATCGCCCTTGGCGCTCTGCTGGTAGTAGAGACGGTCGCAGAAGCCCCGCCAGCTGAGGGTGGGGCCGTCCTGGTTGCCTTCGGTGGTGTGGTTGTACACCACGTCGAGCAGCACTTCGATGCCGGCGCGGTGGCAGGCCGTCACCAGTTGGCGCACCTGGGCGCGGCCGGCCAGGGGGTCGTCGCCGACCAGGTAGTCGGGATGGGGAGCCATCCAGCTCAGGGGGCTGTAGCCCCAGTAGTTGTGGCGGCCGGCGGGGGCGTCGTGGGGGTCGAAGGCCATCACCGGCAGCAGCTCGATGGTGGTGATGCCCAGCTCGCGCAGGTAGGGCAGGGTGGGAATCAGGCCCAGCAGGCTGCCCTGCTGTTCCACCGGCACCGGACACCCCGGCCCCTGGGTGAAGCCGCCCACGTGCAGCTCGTAGATCACGCTCTTCTGCCAGCTGTGACGCGGCCGGGGAGCGTGGCTGAAATCAAAGCGATCCCGTTCGGTCACCACCCCCTTGAGGCACTGGCCGGTGTTGGGCGCTGCACCCACGGCGCTGCCCCGCTGGTAGGTCGACCAGCCGGCGATGGCCCGGGCGCAGGGGTCGAGCAGCACCTTCGACGGGTTGAAGCCATGGCCGCCCGGCTGCAGCGGCCCAAACACCCGATAGCCGTAGCAGCAGCCCAGCCCCAGGCCCTCCACCTCCACGTGCCAGTGGTCGGCGGAGCGGTGCCGCTGGTCGAGCTCCACCACCCGTTCTGGTTCGCTCGCCTCGCCGCTGGCGAAGAGCAGCAGCTCGATCCGGGTGGCCAGGGGGGCGACGACCGAGAAATTCACGCCCCGCGGCGTCAGGCTGGCCCCCAGCGGCCAGGGATGGCCGATGTGGATCCCCGGATGGTGATGGGGCGCCTGGGCGAGGTCAGGACTGTTGAATTGGACCGTCAAGGGGCCGGACCTGGATGCTCCAACGTTAGGCAGGTCCCCCGGCCGGGGCAGCAGGATCCCGCCGCAGGTGCCCGTCTCCAGACCGACCCCGGTGTCGCCCTCCGTTTCCTGATCCCTCGCTCCCACCCCCGTTGACCCTGCTGTCCCAGCCCCCTGAATCCGGCCGGCCGCCCCAGCTGGTGCGCCCGGGCCTGTGGCTGTTCGCCCCCAGCCGCGACAGCCAGGGCGGCAGCAGCTGGTTGCTGGAGGCCGGGGCCTACGGCGGCGTCGGCGATCTGTTGGTGGATGCGCCGGGGTTCACCGAGGCCAACCTGGCGATGCTGCGGCAGCGCACGGCGCTGGTGGGGCCCGGCACGGTCGTGCTCACCAGCCGTGAGGGCCATGGTCGCTGCCGCCGCCTGCAGGAGGCCCTGGGCTGGTCGGTGCTGGTGCAGGAGCAAGAGGCCTACCTGCTGCCGGGGGTGCAGGCGTGCACCAGCTTTGGCCACGAGCATCAGCTGGCGCCGGGGGTGCGGCTGCTCTGGACGCCAGGACCCACCCCCGGTGCCTGCGTGCTGCATGTGCGAGCCGGGGAGATCGATGGGTTGTTCTGCGGGCGTCTGCTGGTGCCCACCGGACCCGCCGCCCTGGCGCCGCTGCGCACGGCGCGCACCTTCCATTGGCCGCGTCAGCTGGCCAGCGTGGGGCGCCTGCGGGCCTGGTTACCGGCCGGGTCCCCCGATTGGATCGCCAGCGGCGCCGGGCTCGGTGCCCTGCGCGGCGACAAGCTCGTCGGGGGCGGTGCGGCGCTGATCGCCCAGCTGAATGACTGAGGCGCTGGGGCGTCTTTTTCGGAGCGATCCGGCAATTTTTGTGCCCTGTGTGGGGGAATTGTCACGAAAACCGTTGCGGCGGAGGACTTCTGTGTTGCAGCGCCGTCCAGAGACCCATACCATTGGCCAGCTCATCTCAGGGCCGGTCGGGGCTTTCCGACTCGCCACCTTCCGTCGCAACCCGACCGCCACCCCCGAGGCTTCCTCGCCCTATGAACAAAGCTGATCTCGTCAACCTCGTTGCCGCCCGCACCGAGCTCACCAAAACCGACGTCTCCCAGGTCGTCGATGCCGCCATCGAAACCATCATTGATTCGGTGGTCGAAGGCAAGAAGGTGTCCATCCTGGGCTTCGGTTCCTTCGAGCCCCGTGAGCGCTCCGCTCGCCAGGGTCTGAACCCCAAGACCGGCGAAAAGATCAAGATCCCCGCCAAGCGCGTGCCCGCCTTCACCGCCGGCAAGATGTTCAAGGATCGGGTCCAGGGCTGATCGCTCTTTTGGGGTGAGGTCGTGGCGACCCACCCCACACCCAAGCCATCCACCCCATTTGAGACGGGGGCCGCGTGAGGATGACAGGCGTGACTCCTTCGCGCCTGCCTTCGCCGGCTCTGCCCTGCCATCTCCAGGCCCTGCTGCAGAGCGGTGTGTGCCGGCGGGAGCTGGGCTATCGGGGCCGTTTCGCCCCTTCCCCCACCGGCGCCCTGCATCGCGGCAATCTGCGCACGGCCCTGCTCAGCTGGCTGCAAGCCCGGCTGCGGGGCGGGCAGTGGCTGCTGCGCATCGACGATCTCGACACCCCGCGCAACCGCTCCGGGGCCGACGCCGCGATCCTGGCGGATCTGCGCTGGCTGGGGCTGGCCTGGGATGGAGCGGTGCTGCGGCAGAGCGAGCGGCGCGGGTTGTACGCCACGGTCCTGTCGGCCCTGCGGCGCCGGGGCCTGCTCTATCCCTGCCGCTGCAGTCGCCGCTTGCTGGCGGACGTTTCAGCACCCCATGGCGCCCTGGCGGTGTATCCGGGCTTCTGCCGTGATCGGAGCGGTGGCTGGGGGCCCGAGCAGGGGCGGCTGCCCAGTTGGCGCCTGCGGCTGGAGGCCGGGGTGCTGCGCTGGCCCGAGGCCTACGGTCCCCCCGGAGCCCTGGATGGCGCGGCCGCCATCGGCGATGTGGTGCTGCGCCGCGCCGACGGCTTCCTTGCCTATCACCTGGCCACGGCGGTGGACGAGCTCAGCCTCGGCATCAGCGACGTGGTGCGCGGCGACGACCTCTGGAGCGCCACCGGTGCCCAGGTGGCGGTGATGGCGGCGCTGGGGGCGGCCCCGCCGCGCTACGGCCATGTGCCCCTCTGGCGCGACACCGGGGGCCGGCGGCTCAGCAAGCGGGAGGGGGCCGAGGGCCTTGACGGCTACCGGCAGCGCGGGCTGGATGCCGCCGCGGTGGTGGGGGAGCTGGCCGCCAGCGCCGCCCTGGTGCCGCCGGGCAGTCGCCTGAGTGCCGCCGAGCTGCTCCAGGAGCTCAGCCCCGGGCGGCTGGATCGGGCCCTGCTGACAGCCCAGGCTTAAGGAAGCTTTCGGGATCGAGTCGGGAAAAGCAGACCACACTGGCGACTAACGCCGACGTCCCCGGATGGGGACCCCCGATGACCCTCTCCGATGGGCTCCTGCAGCGAGCCAGCCAATCTCCCGCCAGCCAGGCGCCAGACAGCCATTCGCCCGCCTGCCGCTGCCCGCAGTGCGGCGGCAGCGGCATCCTGCGCCTGGCCGATCAGCGCTACCGCACCTGCCTCGATTGCCTGGGTCAGGGTCAGGTGCTGCAGGCGGAGCTGCAACGCCAACCAGCCATGGCGATCAGCGTTTCTGCTTCTTCTGACGCCAGATGAAGAAGGCTGCGGTGCCCACCACAACGGCCAGTGGCGCCGCCGTCAGCAGCAGCAGAATCACGGCAGTCCAGTCGGTGTACATCGCTCAGACGCAAAACCGCAGCCATCATCCCAGTAGACCGTGCCCGACGCGCTCGCTCGGGCCATGCTGAGGCCATACCGATGATTCCTGCCTGCGTCCGGCTGGCCCTGGTTGTCGCAGGGGCCCTGCTTGTCTTGCAGCCCGCCCGCGCCGGGGTGGAGTTTGACAACTGCCAGCCCACCGCCAACGGCGGCATCAGCTGCGACACGCGCCCCACCGGCAACACCCTGATGGACGACGAGTCGGCCCGTTACGGACTCTTCAATGACGCCAGCCCCGGCTGGAATGAGTTCGATCCCGACCAGGGGTTTGAGGATGATTTCGGTGGCAACGACACCTGAGCTGTCCCGCTCCCATGGCCTGGGCGATTCGCTGATCGAGCGTCTCCACGCCGTGCAGCAGGCCCATGGCCACCTGCCGCGGCTGGAGCTGCAGCGCCTGGCGGTGGCGATGGCGCGCCCCCTCAGTGAGGTGATGGGCGTGGCCAGCTTCTATCACCTGTTTCGGCTCGATCCGCCGCCGCCGCACCGCTGTGTGGTGTGCTGCGGTACCGCCTGCTTTGTGCGAGGTGCCGAGCGGCTGGAGGCGACCCTGCGGCAGCGGGGGGTGGCCCTGGAGCGGGCCAGTTGTGTGGGGGCCTGCGGTCAGGCCCCGGTGCTGGTGCTGGATGGGGTCGTGGGCACGGGCGATCCCGGGGCGCTGCCATGGCTGTGACGGCCCCGCTGCGCTGGCGCTGCTGCGATGCCACCGCCTGCCGGGCGGCGGGGGCGGCGGCCCTGCGGCAGCGGCTTGAGGCCGAGGTGGGTGCCGATCGGGTCAAGGCGGTGGGCTGCCTGCGGCTCTGCGGCCAGGGGCCCCTGGCGGCCGCCGACCACGGCGATGGCCGCACGGAGCTGGTGGGCGGCGTGGCCGGCGAGCGGCGGCTCGATCCGGCCCATCCGTTCTTCGCCCTGCAGCGGCCGGTGGTGCTGGAGCGCTGCGGCCTGGTGGATCCCGATTGCCTCGACGACGCCCTGGCCCAGGGGGCCTACGCCACCCTGGCGGGCTGCCGCCTGCGCCCCGCCGCGGAGCTGGTGGAGGAGGTGGTGCGCAGCGGCCTGCGGGGCCGGGGCGGTGCGGGCTACCCCACCGGTCGCAAGTGGCAACAGGTGGCGGCCCAGAGCGGCGCCACCAAGGTGGTGGTGTGCAATGCCGATGAGGGCGACCCGGGCGCCTTCATGGACCGCAGTGTCATTGAGGGGGATCCCCACCGGCTGCTGGAGGGCATGGCGATCGCGGCCCAGGCCGTTGGCGCCGCTGAGGCCTTCATCTACGTGCGGGCCGAATACCCGCTGGTGATCGAGCGGTTGCGCCGGGCGATCGCTGCAGCCACCGATCGGGGCCTGTTGGCCGGCCTGCCGATCCAGCTGCGCATCGGTGCCGGCGCCTATGTGTGCGGCGAGGAAACGGCCCTGCTGCATTCGATCGAGGGCGGGCGGGGCACGCCACGGCCGCGGCCGCCCTATCCGGCGGTGTCGGGCCTGTGGGGCCTGCCCACCCTGATCAACAACGTGGAGACCTTCGCGGCCGTACCGGCGATCCTGCGGCAGGGGGGCGACTGGTACGGGGCCATGGGCACGGCCAGCAGCAAGGGCACCAAGGTGTTCGCCCTCTCCGGTGCCATCACCCACACCGGCCTGATCGAGGTGGAGATGGGCACCAGCCTGCGCACCATCGTGGACACCATGGGCGAAGGGGCACCCGCCAACCCGGACGGCAGCCCCGGCGTGGTGAAGGCCGTGCAGACCGGCGGCCCCTCGGGGGGCTGCGTGCCGGCGGCGCTGCTCGACACGCCGGTGGATTACGAGAGCCTGCAGGCGCTGGGCTCGATCATGGGCTCCGGCGGCATGGTGGTGATCGACGCGGCGATGGCGATGCCGGAGCTGGCCCGCTACTTCATGCGCTTCTGTGTGGATGAGAGCTGCGGCAAATGCCTGCCCTGCCGCGCCGGCACCGTGCAGCTGGCGCAGCTGCTGGACCGGTTTGTGGAGGAGCGCGCCACGCCCGCTGATCTGGTGCAGCTCGAGCAGCTCTGCGGCATGGTGAAGGCCACCAGCCTCTGCGGCCTGGGCCAGTCGGCCCCCAATCCGGTGCTGAGCACCCTGCGCTTCTTCCGCGCTGAGTACGAAGCCGCCATCGCCAGCGGAGACGCGCCATGAGCACGGATCTGCCTGCGCCGATGCCTCCGGGGCCGGCCACGGTGGGCCTGCGGATCAACGGTCAGGAGCACGTGGCGGCCGCCGATGCCACCCTGCTGCAGGTGATCCGTGGGGCGGGCCTGCAGGTGCCCACCCTCTGCCACCTCGATGGGCTCACCCCGGTGGGGGCGTGCCGCCTCTGCCTGGTGGCGATCGAGGGGCACCCCAGGCTCGAGGCCGCCTGCGTCACCACCGTGGTGGCGGGGATGGTGGTGCACACCCACACGCCGGAGCTGGAGACCTTCCGGCGCATGGCGGTGGAGCTGTTCTTTGCCGAAGGCAACCACATCTGCGCCTTCTGCGTGGCCAATGGCGCCTGCGAGCTGCAGGACGTGGCGGTGGAGGTGGGCATGGACCACTCCCGCGTCCCCTACCAGTACCCCCAGCGTCATGTCGACGCCTCCCACCCGCTGTTCAGCCTCGATCACCACCACTGCATCCTCTGCACCCGCTGCGTGCGGGTGTGCGATGAGATCGAGGGGGCCCACGTGTGGGATGTGGGCTATCGCGGCAGCGCCTGCTCGATCATCGCCGGCCTGGATCAGCCCTGGGGTGAGGTGGCGGCCTGCACCTCCTGTGGCAAGTGCGTGGATGTGTGCCCCACCGGCGCCCTGTTCCGCAAGGAGGATGCCACCGGCGAGAAGCAGCCCCACCCCGAGCGGGCCGCCCAGCTTGCGGAGGCGCGCAGCGAGCATCGCTGGCACAACCAATGACCACCCCCCAGGCGCCACCCCGGAAGCTCCGCTTCGCCACGGTGTGGCTGGCCGGCTGCAGCGGCTGCCACATGTCGTTCCTCGATCTCGACGAATGGCTGTTCGAGCTCGCCGCGGCGGTGGAGATCGTCTACTCGCCGGTGGCCAGCGACACCAAGGTGTTTCCCGAGGGCGTCGATCTGTGCCTGGTGGAGGGGGCGGTGGCCAACGCCGACAACCTGGCACTGGCCCTGCAGCTGCGGGCCCGCAGCACGGTGGTGGTGTCGTTCGGCGATTGCGCCGTGACCGCCAACGTGCCGGGGCTGCGCAACCTCTGGGCCCACGTGGATGGCGGCTCGCGCCGGAGCGTGCTGGATCGCGGCTATGTGGAGCTGGCCGACACCGGCGCCCAGCACCCCCATGCGCCCGGCATCGTGCCGGAGCTGCTGGAGCGGGTGCTGCCGCTGCATGAGGTGATCCCTGTGGACCACTACCTGCCGGGCTGTCCGCCGTCGGCGGCGCGGATCCAGGCCTTTCTCGAGCCGCTGCTGCGCGGCGAGGTGCCGGTGATGGAGGGCCCGGCGATGCTGGGGTTTGGCTGAGCCGGGTTGAGTCGGGTGGCGATCAGCGCTCCAGGCCCGTTTCCAGTTCCAGGCCGGCCCGGCTGAGGTTCCAGCGGTAGATGGCGCTGGCCTCGGCGGAGCGGGCCAGCTGCAGGTTGCGCTGGGCGATCAGCAGTTCGGTGAGCGGGGCGAGGCCGGCCCGATAGCGCAGCAGGGCATCCTGCACCGAGCGCTCGCCTGCGCTGATGGCTGCGCGTGCGGCAGCGGTCTGGGAGGCGGCAGCCCGGTGGGTGGCAAACCAGGTTTCCACGCTCTGGATGATGGTCTGCTGGGCCTGCTGGACGGTGATCTCCGCCTGGGCGGCGCGGCGCTGGGCCAGGGCGATCGACTCGCGCGTGACGCCGCCGTCGTAGAGGGGCTGGCGCACGGTGATGGCGGCGCCCCAGTCGACGTAGCTGCCCGAGGCACTGCCGCTGGTGTTGACGGTCGGCAAGGTCACGCCGCTGCTGCCGCTGCTGAGCGTGGGGGTGGCGCTCTGGTTGGGCACGTTGAGCCAATCGCCGCTGACGCCCCCGCCCAGCAGTAACCCCACGCTGGGCAACCGCCCGGCCCGGGCCAGCTGCACCTTGGCGCGTTGGGCCTGCTGCAGCTGGATCAGGCTTTCAAGGGCGGGGCGCTGCTCCAGGGCCTGGCTGATGCTGTCGCTCAGGCTGGGGCTCCAGGCTGGATCGGGCTGGAGGGGATCGCCGGCTTCAACGCGCGTTTCGGCCGGAAGATTCAGCACCCGGGCCAGCGCACTCAGGGCGATCTCGTGCTGGGCCTGCGCCTCGGCCAGCCCCTGCAGGTCGGTCTGCAGCAGGGCTTCCGCCTGAAAGGTGTCAATGCGCGGGGCCAGGCCTTCACGCCGGATGGCGTTGACGTCGCTCAACACCCGCCGCGAAACCGACAGGGAGCTTTCCCAGACCGGAATCTGGGCGGCGCTCAGCTGGGCGGCGAGGTAGCGGCTGAGGATGTCAAAGCGGGACCGCCGCTGCTGCTCCGCCTGCGCGGAGCGGGCCGCCTGCAGATCGGCCTGGGCCGCCTGCTGCAGCGGGCCCCGACCGAAATCCAGCAGGGGCATCGTCAGGATCAGGCCCAGATTCACAAAGGTGTTGTTGATCAGGGCCGAACTGTCACCACCGAGATCGAGGCTCAGATCGCCGATGGTGGGCAGGTTGGAGATGAAGCCGATGTCGGTGTTCACCTGGGCAAAGGTGCCCAGGGCCACCAGGTCGAGTTTGGGCAGAAAACGGGAGCGGGCCAGGCCAACGAGCGCCTGGTTCTCCTCCACCGTCAGCTCCTGAGCGCGCAGGCTGAGGGAGCCGCCCAGGCCCAGCTCAAGCGCCTGCGCCCGGCTGAGCACCAGGGGCGGGGTGGCTGCCAGACCCCCCTGGCCCGGCGCCAGGCCCAGGATCACCGCTGCGAGCGCACTCATCCAGCCGGATCGCCGACGCAAAGCTCTGAATGAAAGAATTGCCGGTACGGTACGGCCACTTCTTCCGTGGCAGCGCAGCAGGGCGGCATGGCAGCAATGGACCGGGCGCTGAGCCTGCTGCCGATGGCTCTGGTGACGGCGATCAGTGGAGCCTGGGCCCTCTCGCCGGGCGTTGCCGTGAAGGTGGAGGGCAGTGCGGTGCTGCTGCAACCCGACAGCCGCGTCGGGTTTTATGCGCGATCGGCCGGCCAGGTGCAGGCTTTGCCCAGGCGGGTCGGCGATGCCGTGCGTCAAGGCGAGCTGCTGGCCACGCTGAATCGGGTGGACCAGGCGGCGCCGGGCGCGGGTGCGGTGGGTGCCAACCCCGATGCCCTGGTGCGGCAGGGGCAGGCCATCGACCGGCAGCAGCAGGCGATCCGGGCCCAGATCGCCACCCTGCGCACCACCAACCAGCCGGTGCAGAAGCAGCTGCAGGCACTCGAAACCCTGCGCCGCGATGAGGTCATCCCCCGGTACAGCCCGCTGTGGGTGGGAGCCCAGGACCTCTACCTGCGCAACCAGAGCCAGATCAAGGCCCTGGAGGGCCAGCTGGCCCAGCTCGATGCCAACCGCGCCGAACTGGAGGGTCAGGAGGATGCCCAGGCGGTGCTGGCGCCGCGCGCGGGGCGGCTGTTGAGCCTGGCGGTCAGCCCTGGTCAGGCGGTGCTGCCGGGTCAGCGGCTGGGCACCCTGGGCCCCGGGCCGCTGCAGGCGAGGCGGCCGCGGCTGGCCACGGCGCTGTTCAGTGATGCCGACGCGGTGCGCCTGCGGCTGGGTGAGTCGATCCAGCTGGATCCGCTGCTGCAGACGCGCGACCGCTATGGCGGCACGGCCGAGCGCTACGGCTCTGTGGAGGGAACCATTGTGGCCATCTCTCCCGCCACCGCCGATCTGGCCGAGGTGAGCCGGGTGGTGGGGGATCCGGAGGTGGCGATGAGCCTGATCGCCCGCAGCCGCCAGGCGGCCTTTGGCGAGG
>JBILUH010000020.1:0-36799 GCA_044371095.1 Cyanobium sp. | reverse complement strand
GTGATAGAAAGCACACCGAGGAGGTGAGATCGATGGAGAGCCTGCGTGTGCTGCATCCGGGCGATCTTGATCAGGTGGCTGCTGTGTATCGCGATGCGGTGATCAGCCAGGCCCAAGGCCTGTACAGCCCAGTCCAGATTGCAGCCTGGTCCAACCACGCCACCACCGGCAACGGCATCGAAGAAGCGCTGCAGCGTGGATATGGCCTGGCCAGCTGTGGCCAACACGGCGAACACAGCCAGGCCTCTGGTGAGTCTGGTTCGGCGGTCATTGAAGCCTTCGGGCTGCTCGACCCGGTCGATCGGCTCTCGTTGCTGTACTGCCGCGGACGCTCCTGCCGGCAGGGCCGCAGCAGCGCCATCCTGCAGGCCCTGGAGCTTTATGCCCGGCAACAGGGTTGTCACCAGTGGCGCACCGAGGCCAGTCAATTGTCGAAACCGTTGCTGCTGCGCCTCGGCTGGTGCATCGACGCGGAAGAAACCGTGATCTTTGCGGACGAGCCCTTCCAACGATGGCGGATGATCAAGATCCTGTGCCCATCCCCGGGCAGAGTGGCAACCAACGAGGTGAAAACCACCGGTGGCTGAAGCCCAGCTGCAGCAATTTCTGGAAAAGGTGCGCCAGCTGAATGCCTTCGTGGCCCTCAGCGAAGCCGATTCAATCCTGCGGCAGGCCCTGCGGGATTGCAACGACCACCACGCCGTGGTGGCCTTAGCCCGCAGCAGGGGCTTCGAAATCGGACGGCGCTGGGGGGAAACGGATCCCCCCGCCCCTGGCGGCACCAACCTGCTGGCGGCAGCCTGCCCGCCGGCCGGCGAAGAGTGCACCACCGTGCTGCTTGAGCAGCCAACCTGGCGGCTGGAGTGCATCCATTCCTGCCAGGCCTCGAGCCCACCGGGCTTCTGGTACGACCAGAGCGAACACGAATGGGTGGTGCTGCTCCAGGGCAGCGCCCGGATCGCGTTCGACGGGGAGGAGCACGAGCGCGAGCGGGAACTCTGCCGCGGCGACAGCCTGCTGATTCCGGCCCACCAGCGTCACCGGGTAACCGCTACCGATCCTGCTCCCGGATCCGTGTGGCTGGCCCTGTTCTGGCAAGAGGCCTGCGGAGGCTGAGGCTGCGCACCAGCCAGAAGGCAGCGGCCAGGGCCAGCACAGCCACACCGAGCCCGGCCAGCAGCTGGGGCTTGCTTTCGGCACCGGGGGGCAGCACGATCACCTTCCGCGCCACGGCGGTCATCGCGGTGAGCAACACCAGCTCGATCTGCACCACGTGGCGGCGCAGATAAGAGGTGATGTTCTGCAGCACCTCCAGGGCGATCAACAGGGTGAGGAGATCCCCCAGGACCATGTTGAGTTTGCTACCGAGCCAAGGGGTATCCGGCTGCACAAGCGCCAGGGCCACCACACCGATCAACTGCACCGTGCCAGCCACCATCACCACGAGCAGCACCAGCCCAAGGACCTTGGCCAGGGCTTGCTCGCTGCGGTCGATCAGGTGGAGATAGCTGGCGTCCTCCAGCAGCCTGCGCCATCTGGACATACCCGGCGCTCCTCAGTTCTTGAACTGCTCGTAGATCGGACGCGCCTGGGTATCGCTGGGCGAGTTTTCCAGTTGGGTGTCACAGGTGATCGATCCATCCGGACCGGTGACGCAGTTTTTAGGCTTCACCTTGGTGGACGGGCCGACAGAGCTGCCAGGCCCAACCAGGAAACTCTCGGCCTGGGCCCAGGCGGAGCCCCCTCCGAGGCCGCAGGCCAGACTGATCGAACCACAGGCCGCCAGGGAGGGCCAGAAAGCGCCGGTGCGCTGCATCGCTGAGGGGGATGACATGCCCCCACTCTGACCGGGAAACATCAGGATTGCTGGTCTTGGCGGATTTCCTGCAACAGCAGATCCAATTGGCCCAGAGAAGCCTCCAGCCCGGGCCCATCATCATCGAACCCACCCATTCCGTCCTCGTTCTGCCAGAGCTCTTCCACCCGGCAGAGCTGGTCGGCGAGCCCCGGCAGCCCGTCGCTGCTGTAGGTGCGTTGCAGCACCTCCAGCAGCACCGGCATCCGGATCGATCCGGCCTGAAGCGCGCGCCGGAGATCCGCCTGGGTGCGGCCGGTGTGCCGCAGCCAATCCTTGAGGAAGGTCTGCAAATCCTCAAGCTCGTTGCTCGTGAGGGTGGACATCACCGTCAGCGATCCAGGGGGAACCAACGGTCCAGTCTGCGCTGGGCCCGCAGCCGAACGGCGTCGGTGCGGTGGCGAGCGCAGAGGCCGAGCAGGGCCGTGACCGCCACCAGATCGTCACTGAAACCAGCGGCGGGGATGAAGTCGGGAATCAGATCAAGGGGCACCAGGAGATAGGTGAGAGCAGCCAACACGGTGAGCTTGGCCGAAGCCGGCGTCTGGGGATCGAGCAGCAGCTCCAGGCATTCCAGGGCTGGACGGGCCAGGGTGCGACCGGCTCGACGCAGCAATTTGAACAACACCGCCTCATCCACCACGGTGCTTTCCAGCACCTGGGCATCGACAGAGGCGGCATCACCAGAAGCGGCCTTCACGGAATCCGTCACGGGCAGCACAGCAGCCAACCCTTCCATTCAACGCTCCAACGGGGGCTAAACAACCTCCACCAAACCGCTGTCGATGCCGGTTTTCCGCAGTTTGCGCAGCGCCCGCTGCACCACCTGACGGCAATATTCCCGGCTGCATTCCAGCTGACGGGCCACCTCAGCCAGGGTGCGCCACTCATGGCTGCCATCGAGGCCAAAGCGCAGCATCACCACCGTGCGCTCCTTGGGGGTGAGGTTGGCGCGATCCAGCAGGGTCCACACCGTGGCCGTGCGCTCCGCCAGCTCGGCGCGCTCCATCGGCGGCAGCTCCGGGCTGGGCAAGACGTCGACCAATTCGGAGGGATCCGACTTCGACTTCACCACTCCCTGAAGACTGACGGTGATGCTGCGCAGTTCGCAGCCCAGCAGCTCCTCCACCTCAGCCTGGGGCAACTGCAGAATCCCGGCGAGTTGAGCAGGCCCGGGAGCGGTGCCATTGGCCTGGAGGTATCGGGCTTTGGCGGCCCGCAATTTGGTCAGTTTTTCATTCACATTGACAGGAATGCGAATGGTGCGGCTCTGGGTCGAGAGGGCACGGTTGAGCCCCTGACGAATCCACCAATAGGCGTAGGTGCTGAACCGGTGGCCACGGGTGGGGTCATATTTCTCCACGGCTCGGGTGAGGCCCAACGTGCCTTCCTGAATCAGATCCAGCAGATCCAGGCCTTTGTTCTGATAGCGCTTGGCCAGGTTGACCACCAGCCGCAGATTGGCTGTGATCATCTGATTTTTGGCCCGCTCGCCCGTCTTGAGGATACGGCGCTCCAACGCATTGAAATCACAGGCCGGGCCGGAACCTCCGGCTTCGCGGCAGCGCTCCTGCAACTCCGCCATCGCCTGCACCTTGCGGCCCAGGGTGAGTTCCTGCTCCGGAGTCAGCAACTGATGCCGACCGATCTCGCCGAGAAAGGCGCTCAAAGAGCTCGCCATGGTTCACCCGTGCAGTGAATTGAACCTAAGGGCAATCAGCAACCACAAACCGACCAGCAGAAAAGCTTCCAACTTTCAACCTTCCTTCCCAATTTCATGCCTTGTGCAGTTTTCATAAAGGCTGCGGATTTCGCCAACACTGCATCGACCACGCACATCGACGACAGCAGGGGAGCAGACCCGACAGTTACCGTTACGGGCCGTTGCCTGTGCCCCATGACCGGCTTTGCTGCGATCCCCCCTGACGTGCTCTCCCGGGCGGGCGTGGCCTACGTGCATTACCTGAGCTTCATGCTCTGCTTCGGTGCCCTTGTGCTGGAGCGGCGGCTGATCAAACCCAACCCCAGCAAAGCCGACGCCACCCTGATGGTGATCACCGATGTGGTGTACGGGCTGGCAGCCCTGGCCCTGCTGGTCAGTGGCATCCTGCGGGTCCTGTACTTCGGCCAGGGCAGCGAGTTTTATACGCAGAACCCTCTGTTCTGGTGGAAGGTGGGTCTGTATCTGAGCGTGGGCGGCCTGTCGCTGTACCCCACGATCACCTACATCCTCTGGGCGATCCCGCTGCGCAAGGGCGAACTGCCCCAGGTGAGCGAAGCCCTGGCGGGTCGCCTGGGCTGGATCCTCAACATTGAGCTGGTGGGCTTTGCCCTGGTGCCCCTGCTGGCCACCCTGATGGCTCGCGGTGTGGGGCTGCCGGCCGCCTGATGGGTGGCCGTAGCCCCCTTTCGCTTCTGACCGCGCTGCTCGGCGGCCTGCTTGGCGGCCTGGTCAGTGGGCTCCCTTCCGGATCGGCCCTCGCTTCAGCCGCCCGGTCGGCCCTCGCAGCGCCGGATCCCTGCCCACCGCTGCAGCTGCAGCGTGCCGTTGCCCTCGCCACGGAAGCAGGGGCTGCTCCCATGGCGCCCCCGCTAGCGCCCCCAGTGCCGTCCCCCAGCCCCGCCGACTACCGCCACCGACTGAAGCCCACACCCCTGGGCTGGGCGCGCCTGAACCATTGGTGCGTCTGGATCGAGCCCGGCGCCAGCGAGGGTCCTGCGGCCCTGTGGGATGGCCGCTGGCGCCAGGCGGTGGAAGGGGCCCTGGCCAGCTGGCAGCAGGACCTGCCGATCACGGTGGTGGCCGATCCCGCCCGCGCCCAGGTGCAGCTCCTGAGGCGCAGACCTCCCATGCAGAACAGGCGGGCCAGTCACGGCCGCGCCACCTTGATGCTGGTGGAGGTGCGGCGGGGAGAGCCGGGGCAAGCCGCCGGGCCGTGGCAGATCGAACCCCAGGTGACCGTGCAACTCAGCCCCGGTCAGGGCGTGCAGGCCATGCAAGCCACGGCCCTGCACGAGCTCGGCCACGCCTTCGGGCTCTGGGGCCACAGCGACCAGCCCGGCGATGCCCTTGCTGCCGTCCCCGGCAGCCAGCCGGTGCTGACGCTCGGCCCCCGCGACCGGGCGACGTTGCGCTGGCTGCAGGCCCAACCCGGCCTGAACCAGCCCGAACCCATCAGTCCCGCCGCGGCGCCCCCCGCCGCTGGGCCAGCACCTGTTGCACCTGGCGCCAACTGACGCCGTGGTGGGCCAGGGCCACCTGCAGGTGAAAGATGATGTCGGCCGCCTCGCCCGCGATCTCAGCAGCGTTGGCGTCCTTGCAGGCCATCACGAATTCGGCGCTCTCCTCGCCGATCTTCTTGAGGATGCGGTTGTCGCCGCCCTCCAGCAGCTTGTTGGTGTAGCTGCCAGGCTCGGGATGGTCGCGGCGCCCCTCGATCACCCGCATGAGCTCGGTGCACACATCGGCCGGCGGCGGTGCGGCCGAGGCGCCGCCGGCCGTGGGCTCGGGGCCGTCGTCGTAGAAGCAGCTGCGGGCGCCGGTGTGGCAGGCCACATCGCCGCGCTGCTCAATGGTGAGCAGCAGCACGTCGGCGTCGCAGTCGTAGCGCAGGCCTTTAAGGCTCTGAAAGTGGCCGCTGGTGGCGCCCTTGTGCCACAGCTCCTGCCGCGAGCGGCTCCAGTAATGCACCTCACCGCTGGCCAGGGTGCGCTCGATCGCCTCGCGGTTCATCCAGGCCACCATCAGCACGGCTCCATCCAGCCAGTCCTGGGCGACGGCGGGGATCAGGCCGGCCTCGTTGAACTGCAGGCTCGCGAGCAGTGCGGCGGTGGAGGCCGGATCGAACGTCTGCGGATCCGAGTGCTGCGGATCCAAGTGCTGAGGATCCGAGTGCTGAGGATCCGAGTGCTGAGGATCCGAGTGCTGAGGATCCGGGGCCTGAAATGATGCCTGCACGGGCTGCCGATCCATCGATCCCGATTCTCCCGCACCACTCGCTGTCCCAGGGGATGACCGCCGCCTTCACCTGCTCGAAGACCTTCAGCGGGTATCCCTGCTGCCACCGCCAGTGGCGCCACCCGGGCCACTGCCGCTTCGTGCATGGCTACAGCCGCAGCTTCACCTGCTGGTTTGAAGCCACCGCGCTCGATGCCCACGGCTTCGTGGTGGATTTCTCCAGCCTCGGCGCCCTGCAGGCCCAGCTGGCCGGGCAGTTTGACCACACCTTCCTGGTGAATGCCGACGACCCGCTGCTGGAGCAGTGGCAGGCCCTGCACGACCAGGGCGCCCTCGACCTGCGGGTGATGGACAACGTGGGCATGGAGGCCAGCGCCCAGCTGGTGTGGAGCTGGGCCAACGCCTTGCTGCAGGCCCGCGATGGGGGACGCACCTGCTGCTGGAAGGTGGAGGCCCGCGAAAACGAGAAAAACGCCGCCTGCTACGAAGCAAGTCCGGACTGGTTCGGAGCCACACCAGGGGACTGAGCCGGCCGACGCGGCAGATGCGCGGCATCTATGCCAGGGTCTGCGGGCCTTCCCGAAACCACCTTGGCGCGACTGGCCACCGCCTGGGCCATTTTTCAGGGGCTGCTGATTGAGGCCCTGCCGTTCCTGCTGATCGGGGTGGGGATCGCCAGCCTGGCCCGTTGGCTCGCCCCCGGCGGCGCCTGGCTGCGCAAGCTGCCGCGCCATCCGCTGCTGGGTCCACTCACCGGAGCCGCCCTGGGTTTTGCCTTGCCGGCCTGTGAGTGCGGCAACGTGCCGGTGGCGCGGCGACTGTTGGCCGGCGGTGCCCCGCTGGGCACGGCCCTGGGCTTTCTGTTTGCCGCTCCGGTGCTGAATCCGATCGTGCTGGCCAGCACCTGGGCCGCCTTTCCCAACCAACCCTGGCTGCTGGCAGCCCGGCCCGCCGGCGCCCTGCTGCTGGCCCTGCTGCTGGCAAGCGTGCTGCGGCTGCTCCCGGAAACGGCCCTGCTCGAGCCGGTGCTGCTGGAGGAGCGGCGGCTCAGCCAACCGCTGGCGGAGGTGGGACTGCTGGAGCGTCGCACCGGCCTGGTGGGAGCCGTGAGCCCCCCGCCGCTGCCGGCCAAGCCGCCCCGTCCGCCTTTGCAGGAGGTGCTGCAGCACGGCAGCCGTGAGTTTCTGGATCTGGCGGCCCTGCTGGTGCTGGGCTGCGCCATCGCCGCCACGGTCCAGACCCTGCTGCCCCGCAGCTGGCTTCTGGCGGTGGGGGGAGCCCCGACCCTGTCGGTGCTCAGCCTGATGCTGCTGGCGGTGGTGGTGTCGGTGTGCTCCAGCGTGGATGCCTTTCTGGCCCTGGGCTTTGCCGCCCAGATCACCCCCGGGGCCCTGCTGGCCTTTCTGGTGCTGGGGCCCGTGGTGGATCTGAAGCTGCTGGGCCTGTTCCGGGTGCTGCTCCAGCCCAGGGCCATCGCTCTCACCGCCGCGGCCGCCACCGTGGCCGTGCTGGTGCTGGGCCAGTGGGTCAACCTGGTGCTGCTGTGATGCGCGCCCTCGCCCTGGCCCTGTGGGGAGCGGTGCTGCTGGGGAGCACCCTCAGCGGGCGGCTGGATCTGCTGCTCAGCGGAATCTTCCACCCACTGGTGGGTCTGAGCGGGGTGGCCCTGCTGGTGCTCGCCGGCTTGGTGCTGAAAACCGACCGCGACCTGGGCCCGGGTCCCGGTCGGCCCGGGTCCACGCCGCAGTCCACGCGGTTGTCCTGGGGGCTGAGCATCGCCGTCGCCCTGCTGGTGCTGGCGATCCCGCCCAACCCCTCCTTCAGCGACCTGGCCGCCAACCGCCCGGCCGAGCTGGGCGAGGAGGCCGAGCTGAACTTCGTGCTGCCGCCGGCCCAGCGCACCCTCACCGATTGGGTGCGGCTGCTGCGCAGCCAGCCCGACCCCAGCCTCTACGCGGGAGATCCGGTACGCATCAGCGGGTTTGTGTGGCCCCAGGACAACGACCAACCCCAGCTGGCCCGCCTGCTCGTGCGCTGCTGCCTGGCCGATGCCACGCCGGTGGGGCTGCCCGTGCGCTGGCCGGCGGGCCAGAAGCCCCGGGCCGATCAATGGCTGGCGGTGCAGGGCACCATGGCGATGGAGGAGCACAACGGCCAGACCCGCAGCGTGGTGGTGGCCGAGCAGATCAGGCCGATTCCCAGGCCCCGCCGGCCCCTCGAACCGTGAGCAGGGGAGAGCCATGAACCAGGCAACGAGACGGGTGCTGCTGGTGTTGGCGGGCGGGCTCGGCCTGGCGGCCCTGCAGCAACAGCTGCTGCTGCGGCGCCCACCCCGGCTGGTGGAGCTCCAAGCCTCCAGCGCCAGTTCGGGGCCAGCAGCCCTGGATCTGCGCTTCAGCCGGCCGATGCAGCGCACCAGCCTGGAGCGCGCCAGTGCCCTCGAGCCGCCGCTGGCCTGGCGCTGGCTGGGGGAGGGCAACCCCCTGCGCCTGCTGCTGCAGCCAGGCCAGACGATTCGCGGCCCCCTGAGCCTGCTGCTGGCCGGCGTCGACCGCCGCAACCTGCCCCTGCCACGCCAGCGCTGGCGCTGGGATCCCCGGCCGCGCCTGCTGGCGGTGGTGCCGGTGCCCGGTGGGGAACAGCTGCAGCTGCAACGGCGCGATGGAGGCTGGCAGCCGCTGACGCCGGTGTGGCCCCAGCTGGCCCAGGTGATGCCGCTCGGCAACGGCTCCGGAGTGGCCCTGCTCAGCGGCAACGACCAGGGCTCCCACCAGCTGTGGCTGCTGCCGCTGCAGCAACGCAATCTGGTGCGCTCCCCCGAGACGCTCTCCGAACCGCGGGCCGGCCAACTCCAGCCGCTCAGCAAGGCGCCCCTGCTGTTTGCCCACCTGAGCAGCAACCAGCGGGGCGATCTGCTGGTGCAGTCGGCCACCGCAGCCCTGGATCCAGGGCGCACGGTGCTGCGCCGCGTGCAGGGGGGAGAGGTCCCCATCCCCCAAACCGCCACCGGGCCGATGCAGCTGCTGCCGGAGGGGGGAGGGGTGGTGGTGCCCGAACTGGAGGGGCTGACCCTCCACAGCCTGCCGGGGCAACCCAGCCGGCGCCAGGTGCTGCCGGGGAGCCGGGAACTCAGCAGCTTCTGCCCCGTGAGCGGCCGCGCCCTGCTGGTGCGCCACTGGCCCGACTACCGGCGCTCCCTGGAGCTGGTGGAGCCCGGCCAGCCGCCGCGGCAACTCTGGATCGGCGGGGAAGCGGTGCTGGCCAGTGCCTGCGACCGGGGCGGCGAGCGGGTATGGCTGGTGGTCAGTGACTGGGCCAAGGGATCCCACCCCCAGCTGTTGGCCCTGGATCGCCGCGGCCAGATCCTCCAGCAACGCCCGCTGACGGGCTGGGAGGTGGAGCCCGGTGCCCCGCTGCTGTTTGATCCCACCAGCCAGCAGCTGCTGCTCACCCTGCGCTCCCGGGTCCGGGTCACCGGGGCGGCCCAGCCCGTGCTGATCGAGGCCACCACGCTGGCCGTGCGTCCCCAGGCCAAGCCGGTTCGGCTGGCCCTGTGGCTACCCGCGGGCTGAAAGCCACCGGGCCTGCAGGGCTGCGATCGGCAACAGACCCATGCAGAGCACCCCGATCAGGGGCCCCGGCGGCAGGTTCACCGCCGGCAGGATCGCCAGCACAAATCCGGCCCCACTGAGGCCCAGCCCCACCAGGGCCGAGCGCCCCAGGGCCTGGCGCAGGCTGGCGGCCCCGCCCAGGGCCACCAGAGCCGGGGCACCCATCAGGGCAATCACCAGCACCACCCCCACCGCCGTCATGGCACTCACCACCGTGAAGGCGGTCACCAGGGTGAGCAGCAGCCGCAGCCGCTGCACCGGTAGGCCGGCGCTGGCGGCACCCAGGGGATCCACCCCCAGATACACGAAGTGGTTGTATCGCCAGGCCAGCAGCAGCAGCACCGCTGCCAGGGCCAGCAGGCTGCGCAGCAGATCCACCGGCCCAGCGGCCAGCAGATCGCCGAACAGCACGGCCTCCAGATCCACCCGGATGTGCAACAGGGGAATCAACAGCACCCCCAGTCCCAGGAAGCCAGCCAGCACCGTGTTGAGCACGGCCTCATCACCCGCCTGACCCGGGCGATCCCGGCGGCTGAGACGCTCCGCCAACAGGGCACCGGCCACGCCGCTGATCACCCCGCCCAGGCCAGGATCCAGCCGCAGGGCCACCGCCAGGGCCAGGCCCGGCAGCACGGCGTGGGACACGAGGTTGGCCAGAAACAGCCGCCGCTGCACCAACAGCAGGGTGCCGGCCAGGGGGCAGAGGGCGCCGATCACCAGGGCCAGCAGCAGGGGCAGCAGCCACCAGAGACTCTCCATAGGATCAGCGCACTCCGCCGCAGCCGGCCCGGCCATGTCCACCCAGGTTGCCGCCCCAAGCGACCGCCAGCAGCTCCTGCTGGCCGCGTTGCGCCAGGTCAGCCGGGAGCTCTCCGGTCAGGACCTCCACGCCCTGCTGCGCCAGGGGCCCCAACCCATGGGCCTGGCGACGGTGTACCGGCACCTGCGCCAGCTGCAGCAGCGGGGCCTGATTCGCTGCCGTCACCTGCCCAGTGGCGAGGCCCTGTTCGCACCCACCGAGCGCGACGAGCACCACCTCACCTGTGTCGACTGCGGCACCTCCGTGGTGCTGGAGCAGTGCCCCATGCACAACGTGGAGCTGACGGGCAAGCAGACCGCCGGCTTTCAGCTGCTGTTCCACACCCTGGAATTCTTCGGGCTCTGCCGCGCCTGCCAGGAACGCCAGAGCGCCTAGCCGCAGCACTGATTGCTCAGCCGCAGCAGTGGTTGCCCACCCGCAGATCGCCCAGGGCATGGCGCACCTGCTGGGGGGTGCCATCGGCGAGCAGGCAGCGATCGAGCACCAGCACCCGGTCGTAGGCATCGAGGTCGCGGCCCCAGTCGTGGCTGCTCACCAGCAGGGTGAGGCCGGCATCGCGCAGCTGCCCCATCACCTTCAGCAGCTCCGTGCGGGAGGGGGGATCGATGGCGGCGCAGGGCTCATCGAGCAACAGCACCCGGGCTGGCTGCACCAGGGTGCGCGCCAGCAGGACCCGCTGCTGCTGGCCGCCCGACAGTTGGTCCAGGCGCCGGCCCGCCAAGCCCGCCAGGCCCACCCGCTGCAGGGCCGCCTCCACGTCGCAACAGCCGGGCCGCTGGGCCGCCATCCGCCCCAGCGCCACCAGCTCGCGCACGGTGATCGGGAAATGCCAGGCGATTTCGCCGCGCTGGGGCATCAGGGCCAGCTGCTGCCGCACCAGGGCGGGCGTCAGGGCCGCTCCGTCCAGCCGAATCGTGCCGGACGCGATCGGCAACTGCCCCTCGAGGGCCTGCAGCAGGGTGCTCTTACCGGCGCCGTTCGGGCCCACCAGGGCAGTGAGGCTGCCGCGCTGGAGGGCAAAGCTCACCCCGTTGAGGGCCAGCTCGCCGCCGCGGCGCACCTGCAGCTGGCTCACCTCAAGCGACATGAAACGCCTTCAGGCCTGATCCAAACCTAACGAGGCTGCTGCACCAGGGCCCGTGCTCCGAGCACGGCAAACACCGACACAGCCGCCGTAGCGCCGAGATCGCCACCGATCCCGGCCAGCTTCGGCTCAAAGGCTGAATCCAGCAGCGCAAACAACAGCCCCATGGCGAGCAGCAGGGGCACGGGATGCGGGGCGATCCGCTCCGGGGCCGTCATACCGACGAAGCTGGCACCCAGCCAGGCAGCGCCCATGGGCACCGACGCCAGCTGGAGGGCAGCTGGCAGAGCCCCCAGGAGGATGGCCACCAGCAGGGAGGGCAGGGCCGAGCCAAGCACCACCCCCAGCCCCCAGCGGTAGCTGAGGGCGTGGGTCACCAGCGGGGACAGCAGCGACAGGATCAGCACCAGGCCGCGCTCGACAGCGGTGAAGGAATGCAGGGTGGCGCCCGAGCCCATGGCGCCAGCAGCCATAGCCAGGCCCATGACGCCCAGCACCCCCAGGAACGCGGTAGTGCCGAGCTTGCCGCCGATGCCACTCCAGCTCTCACTCAGAACCGACAACACCAGCCCGGCCAGGCCTCCTGCCAGAAACACCCAGGCCGGATGGTCCAGCACGAGCTGGGAGGTCATGCCGGCAAAGGCTCCGCAGTACACCGGGGCTGCCACCCCTTGCCAGCGGTGCCTGGATCGGCCCGCAGCCTCCGCCACTCCCCCGGCCGCTCCGACCAGGGCGGTGGCCAGCACCACGGAGACGGACGCGCCACGCGTCAGGGCCAGCACCCCCCTGGGCCGCCAGGGCCGCCAGGGCCACGGCTGGCCAGTGGACCCTGCCGGCGGGGCCATGGCCGGCATGCCGCAGAAAACCAACCAGCACCACCAGACCCAGCAGAACCCACACCAGCAGCAGCGCCACCGGTGCCCCCAGCACAAAGCCATCCAGATAAAAGAAGAGCAGCACTCCGGCCATCAGCAAGGCGTGGGGCCTGGTCATGACAGGGGGGGGGCGCAAAGGCATCGATTCTGCGGGGCCCTCCACCCGTGCAGCAGCAGCAGCCAGCCCAACCGCAGCCACGAGCAGCCAGCACAACTTGAGAACCATTATCATTCAGCCAACATCGGGCCTGGCCGGCCTGCCTCTGTGACGCACCGATCGCACACGCCACCCGGCCTCACCATTGCTCTGCCGCTGCCTCTGGCCGGGGCTCTGGCCCTGGCCGGCTGCGGAGCCACCCCACCCCCCGAAGTGATCGCCGGCGATGGCGTGCTGTGTGACATCACCCAGCGCCTGGCCGCCGCCGACCTGCGGGTGCGCTGCCTGCTGCAACCGGGTGACGACCCCCACCAGTTCCGGCTCACGCCGCAGCAGAGCCGCGACCTCAGCCAGGCCCAGCTGGTGCTGATCAACGGGTATGGCCTCACCCCCTCCCTGGCTGGCCAGCGCAAGGCGGTGGCGGTGGCGGTGGCCGAGCGGGCCGTCCCCGGAAGCCCCGAGCTCAAAGAGCTGCAGGACAGCCACGGCGACCACGATGAGGAAGGGCACGCCGATGGCCACGCCCACGCCGATCTCCACGATCACGGCGATCGGGATCCCCACGTGTGGCACGACCCCAGCCAGGCCAGCGCCATGGTGCAGCTGGTGGCCCAGCAGCTCGAGCAGCTCAAACCCGCTGCCCGCCCCCGCATCGCCGCCCGGGCCCGGGCGATGACGACCGTGCTCGGCCAGCTCGACCGCTGGAACCGCCAGCAGCTGGCCACCATCCCCGTGGCCCGGCCCCTGGCCAGCGGGCACCGCGCCTTCGCCAGCCTGGCGCGGGCCTACGGGCTCCAGGAGCTGCCCCTGGTCGACTCCGTGAGCAGCAGCGACAACCTGCGGCCCCAGGCTTTCCAGGCCGTGGTGCAGCAGCTCAAGCAGGAGCAGGTTCCGATGCTGTTCAGCGAACAATTGCCGCCCAGCAAGGCCCTGCAGCGCATCAGCGCCCTCAGCGGCGTTCCCCTTTCAGCCGAGTCCTTGGTGGCCGACGGCCTGGCGCCAGCAGGCGATGGCTCCGCCAGCAGCCTGGTGGCCACCCTCAGCGCCAACACCTGCCTGATCGTGAACGGCCTTCAGGGCCGCTGTGACCGAGCCAGCCAACAGGCCCTGATCCAAAGCTGGCAGGCCATTCGCTGAAACGAGGGGGCAACAAGGACGGAAGCGTGGATCGCGACCGGATCTCGACTGGATCTATACAGGAATGAGAACCGTTATCATCCTCGCAGCGTCCCTCGTGGCGGGCGTCCGCAACCCTGGGTGATCAACGGAATGGCATCGATCCGACAACTGCTGGCTGCGCCGGCAGTTCTGGCCCTGCTCGGGCCCGTCGCGGCTGCGGCGACCGAGCTCAACCTTGAGCGTGTCAACCACTACGCGCGCTACCAGGAGCAGGTCACCAGCATTGGCCAGTTCTCTGATCTGCACCCCACCGACTGGGCGTACCAGGCCCTCAGCAACTTGATCGAGCGCTACGGCTGCGTCGCCGGCTACCCGAATGGCACGTTTCGCGGCGGCCGTTCCATGACCCGCTTTGAAGCCGCCGCCCTGCTCAACGCCTGCCTCGATCGCGTCACTGAAGTGACCGACGATCTCAAGCGCCTGATGGCCGAGTTCGAAAAGGAACTGGCAGTGCTCAAGGGCCGCGTCGATGGCCTGGAAGCCAAAGCGGGCGAACTCGAGGCCAGTCAGTTTTCCACCACCACCAAGCTTTCGGGCCTGGCCACCTTTGTGGTGGGTGGGGTGAGCAACAACCCTGCCGGTGAACAGGTCACGTTCAACTACGACGTGCAGCTCAACCTCGACACCAGCTTCACCGGCAAAGATCTGCTGCGCACGGTGCTGCGGGCCGGCAACTTCGATGGCGAACGCAATGCCTTCGGTGGCGGGCTCTCCACCCTGGAGATCGCCTTCCAGGAAGATTCCGGCCCCGATGTGCTGGGCATCGACAAGCTCTTCTACCAGTTCCCGATCGGCAGCCAGTTCACCGCCACTTTCGGCGGCCGGGTGGGCCAGGAAGACATGCTCGCCCTCTGGCCCAGCGCCTACCCCAGCGACACGATCCTCAACGCCCTGACCCTCAACGGTGCACCGCTGGCTTACAACAAAAACCTGGGCCCTGGTTTGGGTCTCTGGTGGCAAGACAACGGCTGGAGCGTGAGCGTTAATTACGTCGCCGCCAACGCAGCCGATTCCAGCCAGGGCCTGTTCAGCAGTGCCTCAGCCGGCACCAGCACCGTGCAGCTGGGCTATGGCCAGGAGAACTGGGGCCTTGCGGCGATCTACTCCTATCTCAATGGCAGCGTGGGCGTGCCCGGAGCCACACCCTTCATCAGCGCCGCGATTGAAGAGGGTGGTGCCAGCACCAATGCCTTCGGCATCAGCGGCTTCTGGCAGCCGGCCGAGGGCGGCTGGATCCCCTCGATCAGCGCCGGCTACGGCCTCAACCGCAGCTCAGGGACGGATCTGCGCACCAGCCAGTCGTGGATGGTGGGCCTGCAGTGGAGCGATGTGCTGGCGGAAGGCAACAGCTTTGGCATGGGTGTAGGCCAACCGGCCTTTGCCACGGCCACCCGCAATGGGGCCGACACGGAGAAGGGCGTCTGGGCCTGGGAATGGTGGTATCAGTGGCAGGTGAGCGATGCGATCTCGGTGACTCCGGCGATCTTCTACCTCAACAACCCGGGTGGAAATCTAGGGGGCGGCAACCAGGTCGGCGCCCTGATCAAAACCAGCTTCCAGTTCTGAGCCAGGGGCGATCCCGCCCTTCCTAAGGTCCAATTCTCTCGGCAGCTCCCGATTCGATGACCGCCAGCGCCAGCCCCGCCCCCACGGCCAGCCCCAACGAATCCCCCGTGATGGCGCCCACCCCCTCGGGCCTGCCGGTGACGATCCTCACCGGCTTTCTGGGGGCGGGAAAAACCACCTTGCTCAACCACATCCTCAGCAACCAGCAGGGCCTGAAAACGGCGGTGCTGGTGAATGAGTTCGGGGAAATCGGCATCGACAACGACCTGATCGTCGCCACCGGCGAAGACATGGTGGAGCTGAGCAACGGCTGCATCTGCTGCTCCATCAACGGCGAATTGCTCGAAGCGGTGTATCGGATCCTCGACCGCCCCGAGCCGGTCGACTACCTGGTGGTGGAGACCACCGGCCTGGCCGACCCGCTGCCGGTGGCCATGACCTTCCTGGGCAGCGACCTGCGCGATGCCACCCGGCTCGATTCGATCATCACCCTGGTGGATGCGGAGAACTTCAGCGATGAGCTGCTGGAGGGGGAGGTGGCCCGGGCCCAGATCGTCTACAGCGACATGCTGCTGCTCAACAAATGCGACCTGGTGGCGGAAGAGCGACTGAATGCTCTGGAAAAGCAGTTGCGCAGCATCAAGACCGACGCCCGCATCCTGCGGTCGGTGAAAGGTGAGGTGCCCCTGCCGCTGCTGCTGAGCGTGGGCCTGTTCGAAAGCGACAAGATCGTGGCCGAACAGCAGCGCCCGGCCCAGGAAGACCACAGCGCCTGCGACCACGATCACGGCCACTGCGAACACGGGCACGGGCACCATCACCACGATCACGGCCACCATCACGACCACAACCACGCCGACCATCCCGACCACGCCGCGATCGAGGGCTTCACCTCGCTGTCCTTCTCGGCCGAGGGTCCCTTTGCCCTGCGCAAATTCCAGAATTTCCTCGACAACCAGCTGCCGGCGGAGGTGTTTCGGGCCAAGGGCATCCTGTGGTTCAACGAGAGCGAACGGCGGCATGTGTTCCACCTGGCCGGCAAGCGCTTCTCCATCGACGACTCCGACTGGCCCGATGCCACCCGCAAGAATCAGATCGTGCTGATCGGCAAAAACCTCGACCACACCCAGTTGCGCCGCCAGCTCCAGGTGTGCGTTGCGAAGGATTCCGGCAAGGGCTTCGCCTGAACGGGATACTGAATCTGATGCCTCCGCCATCACCATGCCTTCCCCCACCCTCCGCCAACTGGCTCCCGCCGCCGCTGCCGGCCTGGCCCTGAGCCTGCTCTCCGCCCTGCCGGCCGGGGCCCATGGCCTCGCCTCCGGCGGTCTGGTCGCCGGAGCCAGCCATCCCCTGCTGGGCGTCGACCACCTGCTGCTGCTGGTGGGGGTGGGTGGTGCCGCCGCCCTGGCGGGTCCCACGCTGCTGCTGGTCGCCCTGGCTGCAGCTGGGGTCGGATCCCTGTTCGGCGCCTTCGGCGGCAATCTGCCCGCTGCGGAAGTGCTGGCCGCGCTCACGGTGTCCGGCCTCGGACTCGCCCTGCTGGCCCGCCAGCGCAGCCACCAGGTGGGCGGCCAGGGGGTCCTGACGGTGGTGCTGGCGGTCGGCGTTGCCATCCACGCCATGCTGCACGGCCAGGAAGCCGGCGGCAGCGCCTCCGATCTGCTGAGCTGGTGGATCGGGGCAGCACTCGCCTCCACCGCCGTTGTGGGCGCCACCGCTGCCGTGCTGCGCCAGAGCCCCCCCGCCTGGGGCCTGGGCCTGGCCGCAGGCCTCACCGTTGGCGGCGGCCTGCTCGCCCTGGTTCCGCTGGTGTAGGAACCGCCCCAAACCAGGCACCGTCGCTACACCACCCCCTTGCCAACCTGGCTACGGTTGGGCAGCCAATCAGAACGCCATGGCCGAACTCATTCTCTTCACGGGCGTTCTTGCCCTGTTCGGCCTGGCCTTCTGGCTCACCACCGACTCCGACGACGACAACGGAGGGGGTGGATTGATGCAACCGGTGCTGGTGCCTGTGCGGGTACGCCGCGGCCGCTAAGCCAGCTTCAACAAGTCTGGCTGGAACAACCAACCAGGTTGATCGGGGTGATCCCGGAGTTGCCCAGATCGGCGCGGTTGCTGCAACGCGCGCGTTGCTGTTGGGCGCGTTGCGGTTGGACGCGTTGCACCAAATCGAGAGTTGCAACCAGGTTCCCGATGTGTCGGTGGATAACATCACCAGCCCATGATGCAAAAGAGCATGGCGCCACAAAGGCAACGCTTGCCGCAAAAGCCACTTCACACCCCGACAGGTGACTTTTGATACCACGACTTGAATCAAGGCAGGTCAATTGGGGCGCTGGCATCCAATAGAAGTGAGCGCAGTTGATTCCCGTCCATTGGGAATCCACCTACTTCTGTTGTGAGGAGTTCATGAATCCGTTCCAGCGCATGCTGCTGGCACCAGCCGCCCTTGGCCTGGTGTTGCCTGCCGTCATCGCCCCTGAAACCGCAGCCGCCGGCGAACTGGCTTCGCTGAATGGCCGCGAGGCCATCAACGACTACATGAAGCAGCAGGAGATCGACGAACTCAAGGCCTGGCGCTCCAGAAATCAGGTGACCAGCGTCAACCAGTTCTCCGACGTGCGCCCCACCGACTGGGCCTACCAGGCGCTCTCCAACCTGGTGGAGAAGTATGGCTGTGTGGCCGGCTATCCCAATGGCACCTACAAGGGTGGCCAGGCCATGACCCGCTATGAAGCAGCGGCCCTGCTCAACGCCTGCCTCGATCGCGTCACCGAGGTGACCGACGAGCTGCAACGGCTGATGGACGAGTTCAAGAAGGAACTCGCCGTGCTCAAGGGCCGCGTCGACGGCCTCGAGGCCAAGGTGGGTGAGCTGGAGGCCCAGCAGTTTTCCACCACCACCAAGCTCAAAGGTGAGGTGAACTTCATCCTGGGCGGTGTGCCTGATTACAACTCCGACACGCCCGTGACCGGCGGTGGTACCCAGGGCCGGCAAGATCGCACCACCTTCAATTACGACCTCCGCCTCAATCTCGACACCAGCTTCACCGGCAAAGATCTGCTGAAAACCCGACTGCGCTCCGCCAACTTCAGCGCCGCCAGCCCCTTCAATGCCGGCGACAGCCTGTTCAAGCTGGATAAGGCCTCCAGCACCAATGCTGGCGCCGGCGGCGTTGGCGGTCTCGACACGGTCACGATCGACCGCCTCTTCTACCAGTTCCCGGTGGGCAAGGAGTTCACCCTCACCGCCGGCGCCCTGGTGAGGAACACCGAGATCCTGGCCTTCATCCCCACCGCGTACCGCTCCCAACTGCTCGACTTCTTCACCACGGCCGGCAGCCCGGGGGTCTACAACAAAGCCACGGGTCAGGGTTTTGGTGCCGTCTGGAAGCAGCATGTGGCCAAGGGCAAGGGTTTCTGGAATGCCTCGCTGAACTTCATCGCCCAGGATGGCGAAATCTCCAATGAAGGGATCTTCGACAGCGACGGCAGCCTGAACACCACGGCCCAGATTGGCTACAAAGGCAGCAACTGGGGTGCAGCGGTGGCCTATCGCAACGGCACCTTCGGCACCCGCACCATCAACGCCAACGGCTCGGCCTACACCAGCCTGAGCTCGGGTCAGACCTCCAACAACGTCTCGGTAGCGGGCTACTGGCAGCCGCTTGACACGGGAATCATCCCCTCGATCAGCGCCGGCTACGGCTTCACCGACATCAGTGGAACCGGTTCGGCCGCCAATTCCGACTCCTGGTATGTGGGCCTGCAGTGGGATGACGCCTTCGCCGATGGCAATGCCGCCGGCATCGCCATCGGCCAGAACCCCAGCAACGGCCCCATCAATGGCAATGCGGTTTCTGATCCCCTCTCCCTGGAGCTGTTCTACAAGTTCCAGGTGACCGACAACATCTCGATCACGCCGGGGCTCTTCTACATCACCGACAGCTCCAACCAGGTCGGCAACCAGGACCTCTGGGGCGGCGTGATCCAGACCCAGTTCCGCTTCTGATCGCGGCATGACGCAGCCGGCGTAGCAATTGCTACGCCGGCTCCTTGCATTCATTACGGGAGCAGCCGACGACATCCGACAGGATTCCAGAACGTCCCGATTCAACCCACCAGACATTGGTTGTTATGCGTTTCCAGCTCACGGCCATCCCCACCACAGCTCTGGCCGCCACCACCCTGGTCAGCACCATCGGCGTGGCCGGCATGGCTCAGAACCGGCCCCGGGAAGTGAATGTCTACTCGGGCCGCCACTACAACACCGACAAACAGCTTTACACCGAATTCACCCGCCGAACCGGCATCAAGGTGAACTTGCTCGAAGGGAAAGATGACGAACTGATTCAGCGCCTCAAGAGCGAAGGCAGCAAGAGCAAGGCCGACCTGCTCGTGCTGGTGGATGCGGCCCGGCTCTATCGAGCCCAGCAGGACAACCTGTTTCGGTCGATCTCTTCACCGGAACTCAACAAGGACGTTCCCGCCAACCTGCGGGATCCCGGAGGGCGCTGGTATGCCCTCACCCGCCGCGCCCGCCCGGTGATGGTCAACACAGCTGTGGTGAACCCCAAGTCGATCCGCACCTACGCCGATCTCGCCAAGCCCGAGTTCAAGGGCAAGCTCTGTCTTCGCAACCGGGCCAGCGTCTACAGCCAGTCGCTTGTGGCCGATGAACTGGTGCGTCGCGGGGCATCGGCAACACGGCAATGGGTCCGAGGCGTTGTTGCCAACATGAAAGAACCCTTCTTCACCTCCGACACCACGATGGTGCGGGCCGTGGGCCAGGGGCAGTGCGGCGCCTCCATCGCCAACCAGTACTACCTGGCCCGCCTGCTCAGCGGAGACAACACAGCCGACCGCGCCACCGCCAAGAAGGTGCGCGTGGTGTGGCCCAACCCCACCCACGTCAACGTGACCGCCGGCGGAGTCACCCGCAGCTCCCGCAACCCGGAAGCAGCCCGACGCCTGCTGGAATTCCTGGCTTCTCCCATCTCCGGGGAGGGCTATGCCGCCGCCAACAACGAGTACCCCCTGAAAGGCTGGGGCAACAATCCCACCCTCAAGGCCTTCGGCACCTTCAAGGCCTCTGCGGTCTCGATGGAGCAGCTGGGTCAGCGCAACCGCGAGGCTGTGCAACTGATGACCGAGGCTGGCTGGCAGTAACGAGCGCGTAAAGCGTTGACGCCCTCCACGACCCAAGGCGCTACTTCCCATCGCCCGGTCCGCTCCAGCAGCCGGACCGGGCTCCTGGTGGCCGTGATGGTGGCGTGTGGGCTCGCCTTGCTCCCCCTGCTGACCCTGCTGAAGGATGCCCTGATCGGTGGCGGCGACGCGCCTCTGGAGCTCGGATTCGATGGAGCCAGCCAGGTGCAGGGCACCCTGCTGTTGGTTGGCGGCGAAGGCCTCCTGGGCGCGATTTTGGGCACGGCCACCGGCTGGCTCACGGCGGTCTGCCGCTTCCCGGGCCGTCGCTGGCTGCGCATTGCGCAGCTCATACCGATGGCGTTTCCGGCCTACCTGCTCGCCGCCAGCCTGATCGACTGGGCCAGCCATCGAGGGATGCGCATTCACGGCCTGGGCTGGGCGATCATCCTGCTCACCCTGGCGAATTACAGCTACGTGTTCTTGCTGAGCACCGAAAGCTTCTCAGTGAGTGGCCGGCGACTGCTGGAAGCCAGCCGCAGCCTTGGCGTGGGTCCATGGAGCAGCTTCTTTCGGGTGGCCCTGCCGATCGCCCTGCCGTCGATCGGGGCTGGCGTCGCCCTCAGCGCCATGGAGGTGGTGAATGAGTTGGGCGCCGTACGCCTGCTGGGGGTGCCCAGCCTCTCGGCCGGAATCCTGGACCGCTGGCAGGTGGATGGGGATCCCCAGGGAGCAGCCCTGCTGTCACTGGTGGCGCTGGCGATCGTGGCTGTGCTGATCGCTACTGAGCGACTGCTCCGCCAACGCAGCCGCCGCTGGAATCTCGATGGCAGCCGCGGAGGCGGGCACGTCTGGCCCTTGACGGGCTGGCGCTCAGCGCTCGCCCAACTCCTCTGTGCCCTCCCACCACTGGGCGCCGTGGCGATCCCAGTGCTCTGGATCCAGGAGAGCTGGCAGGGTCTGGAAGCCGAATCCATCACCGAACTGGGCCAACTGGCGAGCCGCAGCCTGGGGCTGGCCCTTCTGGCCACCGCCGTCACTGGCCTGGTGGCCCTGGTGCTGGCCATCGCGCGCCGCTGGAGCCCCCAGCCGCTGGTGCGACAGCTGAGCTTCGTGGCCGGATTGGGCTACGCGATTCCCGGCAGCGTGCTGGCGCTTGGGTTGATCATCCTGGGAGCCCCGCTGGGGTTCAGCCCGGTGCTGCTGTTGCTCTGGGGCTATGGCGATCGCTTTATCGCCGTGTCCAAACAAGGGCTCGATGCCGCACTGGAACGTATCCCCCCGAGCATCGACGAAACGGCCACCAGCCTGGGTTGCGATTGGCTGGGGGTGCTGCGCCGCATTCACCTGCCACTGCTGCGAGGCCCCCTGCTGGTGGGCTCCCTGCTGGTGTTTGTGGATGTGGTGAAGGAGCTGCCCATCACCCTGGCGCTACGCCCGTTCGATTTCGACACTCTGGCGGTGCGGGTGTTCCAATACGCCAGCGATGAGCGGGTGGGTGCGGCCATGGCGCCGGCACTATTGATTATGGTTTTTGGGCTGATTGCGGCTTTTGCGTTGATACCAACCCTCGAACAACACGACTAGTCGCGGCCGCAGCGGCATTTCCCGCCCTTCCAGTGGGAACACTTGCTCTGTTTGCAGCCCTTTTTCTTGTCAGCGCTGGGGCCGCGCTGGCCGAGGGGGGACGGGGCGTCGTTGCTGGGGCCGAGGGGCTTGGCCATGGCGACAACCTCAACTGTGAGGCCGAACTCTTGAATCAGCCTATGAAAGTCCAGGCCTGCCATGACCGGCCACTGGGCTGATTTGACGCCGGATTACCGGCGGTTGTGCCATTTGCCACACCTCTCTAATGCGATGACTGTGGCTACGGTTAAAACAGTGAACCAATGGAAACCATGGTGCAGTCCATCGCCAGCACCAGCTCCACCAACACCACCACCCCCGTGGCAACCGGGCCGGCAGGACGGGCAATGGCCCAGCCCATGGACGGCACCCTGCTGGAGGGCCTCCAGCAGCACCTGACGATGGAACGCCAGGCCAGTGCGGCGTACTGGGCCATGGCGATCTGGTTTGGCGAGCGGGAGCTGCGGGGCTTCTGCCGCTATCTCAAAGGTGAGGCGAGCAACGAGCAACACCACGCCGGGCTGGTGGCCGACTACCTGGTCGCCCGCGGCCAGACCGTGCTGCTCGAATCAGTGGCACCACCCCGCCAGCACTGGCAAGACGCCGAAGAGGTCTTCTCCGCCATCTTCCAGATGGAAGCGGAGGTGACCAGCTCCCTGCAACAGCTCTATGCGATGGCGGAGCGGGCCGGGGATGTGCGCACCACCGTGTTCCTCGATCCCATCGTGCAGGGGCAAATCGACTCCGAAAACGAGGCCGCACACCTGCTGGGCCGAATCCGTTTTGGCCAGGCCAACCCGGCGGCCATGCTGGTGATCGATGGGGAACTGAGCGAGGGCAAGCACAGCCCTGAATCACTGGCGTCGTAAGCCTCCAACAACAGGGGCGTAAGCCTCAGCAGGGCAGGGGGCGACGGGTCAGTTCCTCCAGGAACGCCACGGCAAGACTGTCGCGCACGCCGACGCTGCGCCGCAGCTGGCCGGCACAGGCCTGCAGCTCCAGGCGGCGGCCCTGCAGCTGCTGGAGCTCCCGCTTCAAACGCTGCAGCAGGCGCTCCTCCCGGCAGCGACCCAGATCGGCCATCACCTGTGCGCTGCGGCAGCGCAGCTGATCCATTTCGTGGCACAGGCTGGCCACCAGGCTGACCGCTGGTTGGCCGGTGACGTGGGGGGAACGGTTGGTCATCGCAAGGCTCAGGCCGCGGCCAGGGGGGCGGTTTCGATCAACACCGGCGCCAGGCGCATGCCGGGTTCACCAATGGGGGCTTCGATCAACTGGGCCTGGCGGATGCGGGAGATCAGACGGGTGGTGGTGACGCGGGTGGTGCCGATCAGTTCACCGATCCGCTCATGGGTGAGCCGGAAGGGCAGATCACACCAGCTGCCGCAGCGTCGCCCCAGGCGGCGCACCAACAGCCCCAGCAGGGCATGCAGGCGCTGTTCGGCACTGCCGAGATGGCGAATGCGCAGCAGCTGCAGGGTCCACTCGTTGACGGCGTCGAATCCCTCGCCCTGACGGGGAGTCGCATCGCTGCGGAAGCGGAGGGGCGTGAGGGCCTCGACGCAGACGCCCTCACTGCAGAGGCGATCGACGCACAGCTGATCGCCCGCCTGCAGAAAGGCGAGGGTCATCCCTTCGGTCTCCTCGCAGGGGCAGTACACGCGGGCCACGCCATCGAGCACCTCGATGCAGCTGCCGCTGGGGCGAAGGGCGGGATCGAGCAGCACGGTCTGCCCGACCGGCATGCGCACGGCCGAGACGGGGTCGCCGGAGATGAAGCGAAAACTCATGGCCGACGCGCGAGCTTATTGCGAATGACTCGCAACCTAAACAAGATCGCCGCCTTTTGCAAGCGATTCTCAATAACAACGATCAATTGCAAGCCGGGCAGGCGGCGGCGGTCGCTGGAGCCCCCTCGGGAGCCATCAACGCAAACCCCGGAGGGCGCTCCAGTCGGAACCCCCGCCACCACCACTCCACCCGGCCTGGCTGCCGAGAACTTCGTTTTCCGCCAACTTTTGCCCCGTTCGCCACACCTTTTCAGGCCTGATCAGCTGTTTGTGGCCATGCGCAACAGAGTCCAGCCAACCACCTTGACCGTGGTCAAGATGCTGTTGTTTCCCACCATTCGTTGGGGATTTCCCATTCATGTTGAACCGCACCACTCTGTGCAGCCGCATCGGCCTGCTGGCCGCGGCCGCCACTGCGTTCGCAGCTGCCCCGGCCTGGGCCCAGTCGGGCACGCTCTACAAACTCGACACCAAGTGCAGCGTTAAAGGCGCAGAACCGCAGGCCTGCGTGGTGGAAGCCGTCAACGAGGGAAACGCCACCCTCTACCGGCACATCATGGGCAAAACCGTGGAAACGATCCGCGTCACCGACAGCCCCGTGCGGATGAGCGTCTGGGTCGACAGCACCAAGACCTGGAAAAACCTCGACAACGCAGCAGCGCGCTTTTCCACCAACACGATCTGCTTTAACGGTCGAGACCTCTGCGTGATCAATCCCAATTACCTCAACAGCGTGCGGGAAGACCGACCGGACGCAACGGCAGGCCGGGACCTGATCAAGGTCGAATTCGGCGCCGATGGTCGCATCGACCTCACCTGCTACGACGCCGGTTGCCAGGGGGTCGGCAAATGAACCCGGCTCTGAAAACTCCTTTGGCAGGCCTCGGGCTGGTGCTGGCTGGGGTGATCGCCCTGCCGACCAGCACAGCCCTGGCCTTTGACAGCAGCCGGCTCGAAGGCCAGGCGACGGAGCTGATCGCCCGCAAAGGCGGCGGGGGCGGGGGCGGCGGTGGAGCACGACGAGCTGGCGGGGGCGGGGGCGGCGGTGGCGGGGGCGGTGGCGGTGCGCGCAAGGCTGGTGGCCACAGCGGCTTCAGCAACGCTGGCGGCGGCCTCAATCGCGGCTCCGTCAAGCCCACCGGCGGCTGGAGCAACAAAGCCAAGGTGGGCGGTGGTGGTGCCGGTGGCGGCCCCTCCCTCAATCGCCCCGCAGCAGCGGCACGCCCCGCTGCCGTTAATCGCGCGACAACCGGGACACGCCCCGGCGGCTCGATCGGCAGCGGTGACCGCATGGCCAACCGGGACAAACCCGCAACCCGCGATGTCGGCCGTAATGGCAGCCGCGATCTGGGCCGCGATGGCAGCCGTGATCTCAGCCGTGACGTCAACCGAAATCTGAACCGGGATGTCAACCGCAACGTCAACCGCAACATCAGCCGCGATGTGAATCGCAACTGGAACCGCAACGTTGACATCAATCGCGTCAACCTCTACCCAGGCTGGGCTCGGCCCGGCTGGGGCGTTGCTCGGCCGTGGAACTACGGCTGGTATGGCGGCTGGTCCACCCCAGCCTGGGGCTGGTGGGGCGCACGGGCCGCAGCCTGGGGTGTGACGACCCTGGCCACGGCGGCGATCATCAACGCTGCCGTGGATGATGCCGTTGACGACCACAATTCCTACATCGTGGTGCCCAACACCAACTACCAATTGCTGTACGGAACGGTTCAACCGTCCGGCAGCGATTCTGTGAGTTTTGTGGTGCAGGCCAACGGCAACGACTACCAGCTCAACGCCAACTGCAACCAGGGCACGATCAACGGCCAGGAGCCCAGCAACGCCGAGGAAGCCGAACTCCTCAATGCCGCCTGCCAGGTGGCCTACGGCTCGGTGTAAGTCAAGCCTGATTGCACGTCAGGTTCAAGCCAACCCACACTCAAACCACCCCAAAAGACCTGTCGCGCTTGGATGCGACAGGTCTTTTTTATGACCCAAGCCATAGCAACGCCGTCAGACCCCAAAAGCAAGGCATGACGTGACGCGCAAACAGCCATCCTTTTGAGGGGACGATTCAACAACAATCCCCCACGGGATTGGCTTGGCTACCACAACTGGAGATGATGGGAGGTGATCCTCCTCCTCGCACCATGCACCTGGCCAACCGTATTGGGCCACTTGTCGCCGCCGTGCTTGTGAGCGGCCTGCATCCTGCCGCGCAGGCTCAGGAGCTGAACAAGCCAACCGAGGAAACCACCGCCAGCACAACCCCGGCAACGCCCGCAAGCCTGACAGGAAACGTAGAGCTGTACGGCTTTGGTCCGATCCGTACCACCGGAACAACCACAATCAACGGCTTCAGCACGGATACCGATCTCAGCCTTGGTGACGTTTTCTCCAAATTGAAATGGGCGACCTCCCTCCGCGGAAGCCTGGAGAAGGATCGCATCGGTCTGCTCACCGATCTGAGCTACGTCAAGCTGGGGCAATACGGATCAACGACAGGCCAGCGGGGGATCTTCACAGGGCAGGCCGAAGTGACGGCGGTGCAGGGCATCTACGACCTGGCTCTGCGTTACCGCTTCGGTGATCGCGAGACAGCCGTCGGCCAACCGGGACAATTCAGCGTGATCCCTTACGCAGGAATTCGCATCATCGACGCCCAGCTGGATGTTTCAGCCCAGGTGGACGTGGGAAATGTCATCCGTTTCCAACGGGAAGGCAGCTTTGGTCGCACCTGGGTCCAACCCCTGATCGGCACCCAGGCCACCGTGTTTCTCTCACCACGGCTGCGGGCCTTCGCCCGTGCCGACATCGGTGGCTTCAGCCTGAGCGGATCCGATGATCGTTCGGGCAATGCCCAGATCGGATTTGGCTATGCCATCGGCAACAGCACCGACCTCAACATCTCCTGGCGGTATCTGGGGCTTGATTACAACAATGGCGACACGCCTGACAGCGGCTTCAGCAGCTACCAGAATGGCGTCGAAATCGGCTTGAAGTTCTTCTTCTGACCTCCATGACGCGTCGTTCCTCGTTCTTCTCTGACTTCAAAGCCTTCATCCAACAGGGCAATGTGGTTGATCTGGCCGTAGCGGTTGTGATTGGTGGCGCCTTCGGCAAGGTGGTCGATGCCCTGGTCAGCCTGGTGATGACCTCGCTGCTCGCACCGGCCCTGAAAGCCGCCAATGTGTCGGCGATCAGCGCCTGGCCCGCTGGCGCGGTGATTGTGGCCCTGATCAATTTCCTGGTGATTGCCTTTGTGGTGTTCCTGATCGTGCGCAGCATCGAGGCGCTCAAACGCGGCGAACGGGCCGTGGCCGCGCCCGATCCCCAGGCCCAACTGGCGGCAGCCACCACCCGCCTGGCCGAAGCCCTCGACCGTCGTCAGATCTGAGGGACTACGGGTGGATCACCCGCCATTCCCGAGCCATGTCCACCACCGTCCAGCCCTCACGCCTGGCCTGGTCCAGGGCGAGGTTGAGGCGTCCGATCGGCGATCGACGGTCGTAGGCCCATTCGCGCCGCGCATCGGTGTGGTGCACCAGCAGGGCAAAGCGATGGCGATGCCCTGCCATGGTCCAGGCGAGCATCTGGCGATCGCCGTCGGAATTGCCGAAGGCGGCCACGGGGCGTCGACCAATGATCTGCTCGATCGCCACCGGCTTCTCCGGTCCGTCCACCAGGGCCTCGATCTCGGGCAACCGCTCCAACACCGGAGCGCCCGCCGTCTCCCGGTAGGTGAGTTTGAGTCGGGAGCCGATCACCTGCTCCGGCGGAACCCCATAAACGCTTTCACTCCAGGGACGCATGAACGCCACATCGCCTCCCGAAACGATGTAGGTACGAAAGCCATGCGCGCGGAGGTAGTGCAGGAGCTCAAGCATGGGCTGATACACCATGGACGTGTAGGGCCGGCCCGTCGTGGGGTGGCGGGCGGTCTGGATCCAGCGGCGCACCTCCTCGCTGAAGGCCTCCGTGCTCAGGCCCGAGGAACTGGCCACCAGCAAGGGGCCGAGGGCGGCACTGCCCTGACGCAGCAGGGAGGCCAGGTCACCCCGCAGGGCTGAGGCATAGGGCTCCTGGTGGCGCCATTGGGGATGGGCCGGCGCCAGTTGGCGAAGGCGATCGATGCAAAACAGGAAGGGGATGTAGAGCGGCTGCTCGCTCCAGAGGGTGCCGTCGTTGTCAAAAACAGCGATACGTTCACTGACGGGAATGGCGCCGCCAGCGCGCGGATCGCGGCCGCTGGCCTGCTCGACGAAACGCAGGATGGCCCGCTTGCTGGTGCCATCCAGCCAGGAGGGCAGCGGATCGGAGCTGGAAACGGCCTCGGCCAGGCCTGGAGCCGGACTGAACACCAGACTCACGCCCAGGAAGCTCAATCCCAGGAGGCTCGTCCCCAGGCCCAGACCCAGGCGCAGGCGCACACCAGGCCCCACAGCCAGGCTGTTGGGGTGCCTCATACAGACGACCTCACCACGCAACGAAAGCCCATGTGCCCCGTTGAGGTGTCGATGCCCTGGGCCATGCGGGCGGCGGGGCGGTACCGGCGGCAATAACTGGGTGCACAGAGGTAGGAGCCCCCCTTCACCACCTTGCGGGGCATGGCGCCATGCTGCGACCGGGGGTCGATGCTGGCTTCCCGGCTGGCCGCCTGGGCCGCCTCGCAGCAGCCCGCGGGCTCCGCCTCCACCTCCGCCAGCGGGGCATGGGGGCCATACCAGCTGTCGGTCCATTCCCACACGTTGCCGATCATGTCGACCAGGCCGTAGCCGTTGGGAGGGAAGACACCTACCGGTGAGGTGCGCTCGTAGCCATCCAGCCGACTGTTGTGGTGCGGGAAATCGCCCTGGAAGGTGTTGGCCACAGGCACGCCGCCGGGATGGAGTTCGCTGCCCCAGGCAAAGTCGCAGCCCTCGCGCCCACCCCAGGCGGCACGCTCCCACTCGTCTTCGCGGGGGAGCTGCTTACCGATCCAGGCGGCATAGGCCTCGGCATCGGCGTGGGCGATATGCACCACCGGATGCTGGTCGCGTCCCTTGATCGAGCTGCCGGGACCCTCGGGGTGACGCCAGTTGGCACCAGCGATGTACTGCCACCAGTTGTAGTGATTGGCCGCCCGCACCGGCCCCGGTGGCGGCACAAACACGATCGAAGCCGGCAGCAGCTGCTCAGGGCGCGCGTCAGGGTAGAGGGCCGGATCAGCCGGACACTCCGCCACCGTTGGGTAGCCCGTGGCCTTCACAAATTTCAGAAACTGGGCATTGGTCACAGGGGCACGATCCATCCAGAAACCCTCCACCTGCGCCCAGTGGGCTGGCGCCTCCTCTGGGTAGTGGTGATCGGAGCCCATCTGAAAGGAACCCCCCGGAATCCACACCATGCCGGAGGCCGGTGGTCGTCCAGGGGGCTTGATGGGCATGGCTCAGGAAGCGCCGCTGGTGGCCTGCTCGAGCTTCTCCATCACCCGCTCCAGCGAGAAACTGGCCGCTTTCTGACGCGGGGGATAGTCCATAAAGGTCTTGAGAAACTCACCCACATAGGTCTGGGCGGGTACAAGCAGGAAGATGTGATCAAACATCCAATCCCAGTAGGTATTGGATGTGATGTCAGCCCGCTCGTAGGGATCGGTGAGGAGGTTCAGGATCTTCGGCACGCGTAGCTCCACGAAGGGTTCGGCCCAGATCTGACAGGTGCCCTGCACACGCTGCTCCTTGAAGACAAACTTCCAGTTGTCGTAGCGCAGCCCCACCAGATCGCCATCATCGGAGAAGTAGAAGAACTCCCGGCGCGGGCTCTTGTCGGTCTTGCCCGTCCAGTAGTCGAGCATGTTGTAGCCATCCAGATGGATGCGGAAGTTTTTGTTGCCCACCTGATAGCCCGTGAGCAGCTTCTCCTTGATCTCCGGCTCACCGGCGGCGGCCAGCAGAGTGGGCAGCCAGTCCAGGTGGCTGCAGATGCCAGTGATGTTGGTGCCAGCCGGAATCTTGCCGGGCCAGCGCACCAGGGCGGGCACGCGGAAGGCGCCTTCCCAGTTGGTGTTCTTCTCGCTGCGGAAGGGGGTCATGCCGGCATCGGGCCAGCTGTTCATGTGGGGCCCGTTGTCGGTGCCGTACATCACGATGGTGTCGTCGGTGACGCCCAGCTCATCGAGCAGATTAAGCATCTCGCCGATGCAATCGTCGTGATAGATCATCACGTCGTGGTATTCCGATTGCCAGCGCCCGGAGCGGCCGATGTCCTGGGGCCGGGCATAAGTGCGGAAGTGCATGTGAGTGGTGTTGAACCACACAAAGAAGGGCTCACCGGATGCCACTGCATCACGGATGAAGCGCTTGGCCTCAGCCATGAACTCATCATCCGCCGTTTCCATCCGCTTACGGGTGAGCGGCCCCGTGCTCTCGATCCGCTGGGTGCCATCGCCATTGGCCCAGCAGTGCAGCACACCCCGGGGGGCGAAGCGCTTGCGGAAGTTGGGAAATTCGGGGTCGTTCTCCTTGGGGTAATCGCGCAGTTCCGGCTCTTCCTCTGCATTGAGGTGATAGAGGTTGCCGAAAAACTCGTCAAAGCCGTGCATCGTCGGCAGATGTTCGTCGCGATCGCCGAAGTGATTCTTGCCGAACTGACCGGTGCGGTATCCCTGGGGCTTGAGCAGCTCAGCGATGGTGGGGTCTTCGTCGCGGAAACCCAGCTCGGCGCCGGGCAGGCCCACTTTGGAGAGGCCGGTGCGGTAGACGCTCTGGCCGGTGATGAAGGCGGCGCGGCCGGCAGTGCAGCTCTGCTCGGCGTAGTAGTGAATGAATTTGGCACCTTCTTTGGCCACCCGGTCGATGTTGGGGGTCTCATACCCCATCAGCCCGTGGCTATAGCAGCTGAGGTTGCTCTGGCCGATGTCATCGCCCCAGAGGATGAGGATGTTGGGCTTTCCGTTGGGCATGGGATTGGGAGGAAGCAAATGCACCTCCTCAAAGGATGGAGATGGGTTCCGCCGGATGCTGCAGTTTCATGCACTTCTTTACACCGATGACCAGAGATCAAACCAATGGCGTGAAAGCCAAACTTCAGCGCAAAGTGCCAACCCCTTCGGACATGGTTGGGGCCATGGATTGACGCATGGATCGGATCGGGGGCTGCAGACCGGTTCAGGCCGGCCGGTGCCGTTGCCAGCGCAAAAAAGGAATCGACAGCACCACAGTGATGAGCAGATACACCAGGATTCCCAACTTCACTGCAGGCACCTCCGGGGCATAAATTCCCGCCAACAACAGCGCCAGGCCGGGATTGCGCATCGAGGTGACCAGGGCGAAGGTGACCCGCTGCTGCGGATCCCGGTCGGCCAGGCCATAACCCAGGGCCAGGCTGATCAACACCAAAGCCCCCATCACGGGCAGGGCCACAAGATTGGCGCCGACATAGGTCACCAGCAGCGGAGCCGTCTTGGCCAGCACCACCAGCACCAGGAGCAGCAGCAGCACATTGGCGATGCGATCGAGGGGGCCCTCCAGGCGGCTGGCCCACTGGGGTGCAAAGCGCCGCAGCAGCAGCCCAAGCAGCAGCGGCAACAGCTGGGCCAGTGCCACCTGGCCGGCCACATGGCGCGCCTCAATCGCCCAACCGGACACCCCGAAGATGCGGGTGATCAGGATCGCCAACAGGGGAATCGACAGGATCGCCACCAGGGCGGCCCCCACCTGAAGCAGGGCCGCCAGGGAGCGATCCCCCCCCTGCTTGCCCGCCTTGCGCAGCAGCAACGGTGCGCTTGGGCACACCGCCATCAGGGCGATAGCAAAACGGGCCGGCTGGGAGAGGGCCAGGGTGGGAGGCCACAGCAGCAACGCAACTGCCGCCAGGGGCACCAGCACGCAGGTGCCCAGCAGGCCTCGCAGCAGCAAACCGCGTTGCTGCTGCCAGCGGCTGAAACCATCCAGTGGCAGGCCCACCCCCAGGGCAAACATGATCGTGAACAGGGTGGCCGGGACCAACACAGACGGAGAAGGAACCATCGACAGAGGACGCGAACGGTGGAAATGAAAGGGACGAAACAGGCGAACTCAGCTGTTGGAGCGCACCGTGATCAGCACCAGGGCCACCACGCCGATCACAGTGATAAGTACCGCAGTGGCCGCCGCCAGCTGGGGCTTGTCGCGGTAGACGTAGTCGTGTTGCTGAAGACGGCGCAATTCACGGCGGTATTGCACCGTGGCACCCGCCATCGACAGAACGCCGGTGATCATGAACGCTGCGGCCACCAGCTGCACGCCGCGCTCCACCCGAACCCCATCGCTCGCCGTGGCGCGATCAATGGCGGCAATGATCTTGTCGAGACCGAACCCGAAACTGATCAACGACAGACAGGTGCGGATCCAGGCCATCAAGGTGCGTTCCGCCGCATCCCGGTTGCGCTGCTTGGCCAGTTCGTTGGTGAGGTTCATGGGCACCGCTCCGCCGCGGAGGCCTGGTGGGCCTTCTCGGCATCCAGATCGCGGGCCAGGAACACATTGAGCAGGGTGCGGATCACGGCCACCACCGCCAGCTGCACCAAATGGCTCCCGGTGGGAGAGGTGGAGGTGGAGGTGGCGACGATGTCGGCTCCCAGCTGAAACTCCAGGGCCATCGCCAACCAGCTGCCGAAGGTGAGCCGCACCGCCGGAAAACCCGGCGATCCGCGCAGCCGGCGACGCCAGGCCAACCAGGCCTGGCGCAGGGTGACCAACAGACCGAGCAGCACCGTGCCCAGCGACAGGCCCTCGAGCAGGGCCCGCAAGGCCGAGGCCAGAACCCCCAGGCCCTGCTCAAAACCGGGGATCAGCACGGAATCAGCACGAAGCATCGACGGGCCCTCGCAACGCTCGGGATTGGCGGAACAGCAGATGCATCACCCAGCCGGGCACGGTGATCGAGGCCACAAGGATGGTGAGCGAGACGCTCAAACGACTGGAGAAGGTGCGGGCCACATCCAGCCCGGAATGCACGAAGGCCAGCGTCACCAGCACCGCAAAGATCCCTGTGGTGAGAGCGCTGACCGAGCGCAACACATCGCGAGGCTGGTGCCGGTCGCTGCGGTTGGCATCGCCGCTGAGCAGGCGACCAGCCGCCGCCCCCGCCAGGGCGAGCAGCAGCAGCACCAGGGCGCGGGTGGGCCAATCGCCACGGGGATCGAGCTCCTGCAGGCGACCGCCCAACACCGTGGCCGTGCCCAGCAGCCCCCCAGCCACGGCGCCGAGCCCAGCCCACCACACGAGGGGGCGCCGCAGGCGACCACTGAAGCCAGCCCCGGCCGCCAGTCCAACGGAACTCAGCACCGTGGAGGGCACGAGCGGGAGCGTCGAGGTGAGCAGAAACGCCAGCACCGCTCCCACCACACCACCGAGCAGGCGGCTGGGATGGGCCTGCGGAGAGCCGACCGATCCAGGCATTGCCGTGGATGCACGCATGGATACCACGCTAAGGAGCGTGCCGGAGCGCGTCAGCAATGCTGGCGCTTTCGCAAACTGCTGCGCGGATCAGCGCGCACGTGGCCCTATTCCTCCGCTGCACAACTGGGGCAGAGGGCCCGCACATTGAGGACACACTCCAGAATCCGGAAACGATGGTGCGCTGCGGCCTGCTCGCCGGCCTGGAGCACCTCGGCGTTCTCAAACTCTTCCGTGCGGCCGCAGCGCACGCACACCAGGTGGTGATGGTCGCGGTGGGCATCGCTGGCCAACTCGAAGCGACGCCCCCCCTCGGGGAGTTCCAGCTCCTGCAGCAGACCCATCGAGCTCAGCAGCCGCAGGGTGCGGTACACCGTGGCCAGGGACACCCGCTCCTCGCTGCGCAGCAGGCGTTGGTGAACCTCCTCAGCGCCCAGATGGCTGCCCTCACCGATGCGCTCGAACAGGGCCAGCACGCGCTGGCGCTGGGGGGTGAGCCGCTGGCCACGATCGTGAAGGCTGTTGCGCAGGCTGGGTTGGGCGGGCACCGCAGCATCCTCAGGCTTCTCAACAATAAGCACAATTGCGAAGAGATGCCATGGGAGGCAAGCTGAACAACCAATGGATGCGGGACGAGCGCTTCTGACATGGCCTGTCGCCCTTGGCTACCGGCTGCCCTGGGGAGCTTCGCCACCCTGATCAGCGGCGCAGCCCTGAGCGGCAGCGCCATCCTGATCCACAGCGCAGCCCTGAGCCCCGCCGGGGCCCGACCCAGCCCAGAGCCCAAGGCCAGGCCCGGCAGCCTGAACGAGGCGGTGGCGGCCTTCGAGGCGCGGGGCTTTGTGATCCGCCGCGACCACCCCCGTTGCCGCGAGCCCAATCTGTTCGGTCTGCACGTGCGCGGCCGGCGCGAAGTGGTGGTTTGCCCCAAGGGCAACCAACGCGACACCCTCCTGCACGAGGGCTGGCATGCAGTGCAATCGTTATGCCTGCGGGAGATGCCCCTGCTGAGCCTCGATGCGCTGCTGCCACGGCTGGGGCGCCGCGATCGTCTGGAGCTGCAGGTGCTCTACCGGCCGGAGCGGTGGCAGCGGGAGGCCGAGGCGCGGGTGATGGCCCGCGAACCCCTGGGGCGCTACCTGGAGGCCCTCGATCGGGCCTGCGCCGCCCCCACTCCCCAACCACCACCGCAGGCAGACTGAAAAAATACCCATCGGACGCGCCGCCATGCCCACCCAAGCCGCCGTTCAGGCCTATTACGGCCAGGAGCTGAGCTGCACGGCCGACCTGAAAACCAGCGCCTGTTGCGATGCCGATGCGGTGCCTGACTGGCTTCGGCCCCTGCTGGCCCGCATCCATCCGGATGTGCTGCAGCGCTACTACGGCTGCGGACTGGTGTGTCCGCCGCTGCTGGAGGGCTGCCGCATCCTCGACCTGGGGAGTGGTAGCGGGCGGGACGTCTACGCCCTGGCCCAGCTGGTGGGCCCCAGCGGCTCGGTGGTGGGGGTCGACATGACCGCGGAACAACTGGCGGTGGCTCGCACCCACCTGGATTTCCATGCCGAGCAGTTCGGCTACGCCAATGTGTCGTTCCTGGAGGGCACCATCGAAGCGCTGGACCAGCTGCCCCTGGAGCCCGGCAGTTTCGATGTGGTGGTGAGCAACTGCGTGCTCAACCTCTCCACCGATAAAGCGGCGGTGCTGCAGGGGGTGAAACGGCTGCTCAAACCGGGTGGCGAAATGTATTTCTCCGACGTCTACGTGGATCGGCGCCTGCCGGAGGCGGTGCGACGCGATCCGGTGCTCTACGGCGAATGCCTGGGCGGAGCCCTCTACTGGAACGATTTCCTGCGCCTGGCCCGAGGGGCCGGCTTCAACGACCCGCGGCTGGTGAACGACCGCGAGATCCTGATCACCGAGCCGGCCCTGGCCCCGCTGGTGGGCGAAGCCCGCTTCTTCTCAGCCACCTATCGCCTCTTTCACATCGCCGAGCTGGAGGATGCCTGCGAAGACCATGGCCAGGCTGTGATCTACCGGGGAACGATTCCCCACCACCCCCACCGCTTCGACCTCGATGGCCACCACGCCATCGAAACCGGGCGGGTGTTTGCAGTGTGCGGCAACACCTTCCGCATGCTGCAGGACACGCGGTTTGCGCCCCATTTCTCCTTCTTCGGCGACTTCAGCCGCCACTTCGGCCTGTTCCCCGGCTGTGGCAGCAGCCTGCCCTTCACGGGCAGCGGCTCCGGTGAAGCGGCTAGCAACGGCAGCTGTTGCTGATGAACGACGCCCTGCTGGCACCGCTGTTTTCGGGACCGGCCCTCACCCCGGTGCTCGACAGCCACGACTTCGACCAGTGGCGGCTGGTGATCGGTGGCGCCCTCGGGGACCATCGCAGCAGCCTCCGCGCCCCGTCGAGCAGCTTCCGTACCCGCGTGGCCATCGGTCAGGCAGGCCCCCTGCAAGTGCTGCACCTGCAGGGCCAGGGACAGATGGAGCTGCAACGCATCCAGGAAGCCGACAAGGCGGTGCTGTGGTTGTCTCTCCAGGGCTGGAGCCAGGAACGGATCAACGGCCGCTGGGAGATCGCTGAGCCCGGCGAAGCCCTGCTGATGCGGCCGGGCGATCGGCTGGAAGGCATCACGAGCCTGCGGCTGGAGGGGCTCTCGATCGTGCTGCCTCCCGACCACCTCCAATCAAACCTGCCCGCCCGAATCGGCGCCGGACCTCACAACCGGGCCCTGGTGAAGGCCGCCCTGGCCTTTGCCGAGGCCGTTGCCGTCGAACGGGCCGGGGCGGAGCATGCCGCCCTGGAGCTGCTTGATGCTCTCCAGAGCTGGGAACTCCAAACCTCCCTCCTGCAGGGCCAACCCCGGGAGCGCATCACCGCGGTGCGGCGACGGGCCTATGTGGAGCAGGCCAGCCAGTGGATGGGTGTCCACCTGGACGAGGCCATCGACATCCGCCGGATCGCCATGGCGATTGGCGTGTCGACGCGAACGCTGCAATACGCCTACCTGGATGATCGGGGCCATTCGCCCATGGCGGAACTCAAGCACTGCGCCTGCGGCGACTGCGCGAGCTGTTGCTCGCTACCGAGCAGCACCAGCACTCCACCGCCGAGCTGATGGTGCGCGCCGGCTTGCTGGCCTGCGGAGCCAGCGCCGCCGATTACCGCCGCTACTACGGGGAATCGCCGCGCGAAACCCGGCAGGCCGCTCCGTTCAGTTCAGGCCCTGCTTGAACTCCGTGATCTTGCCTTTGCCATTGACATTGCAATAGCCAGAGACTTTCTTGCCACGGATATTCCAGCTGTAACTGAGGCCGTACTTCTTAACATCGGCCAATGATGTGCTGCCATCATCAATGCCTTGTTGATCAGTCGCGCCCAAATTCACAGCCGCGTCCGACATCGGCACATCAAACTGTTCAACTACACGCATTTTGCAGGTTTTTCCCCAGGCGGAGGTGAGTCCGGCTGCTGTTTGAGCAGAAGCAGAGGGCACCATCAAGCTGGAGGCGGCCATCAGCACACCAAGGCCAGCGGCCGAAGCCATAAAACGACGAACCTTCATGAAAAGCAGTCAACTAGGGAAGCTCTGAGCAACAAGCCCGGATAGAGGCGCTTGGATCTCAATTCGTTTGCAGTGAACAGTTTCAGGGCGGATCAAGTTTCATTCGGCCACATCTCGCTACTTTTCGGCAGAAACTCCGA
>JBILUH010000065.1:0-10433 GCA_044371095.1 Cyanobium sp. | reverse complement strand
GCGGCCTCGACTGGACCGTGGTGCGCCCCGGCGGCCTGAGCGAAGACGACAACCGCAGCGAGCGCGAAGGGGTGGTGTTCAGCGGGCCCGACCAGCAGGAGAGCGACAGCATTCCGCGCCGGCTGGTTGCCCGGGTGTGCCTCGAGGCCCTCGGCGCCCCGGCCGCAATCGGCCGGATCATCGAAATCACCAGCAGCCCTGAGCAGCAGCCGCAGCCGCTGGCCAGCTGGCTGGCGATCAGCTGATGGGCCGTGGAGGCGTGGGCGTGGAGGCGTGGGCAACAGGCGATGTTCCAGCCAGGCTGGAGGTCTTCGCAGCCCGCCCTTGATCCCCCCGCAGAAGCAGATGACCGGCATGCTCGGCCACCCGGTGGCGGAGAACCCGATCGACCGGATGTTCGACGCGGTGTTTGCCCACCACGGGCTCCACTGGCAGTTCTGGAAGAACGACATCGCCAACGAGGCGGACCTGGCCAAAGCGATTGCGGCCCTGCGGCCCCTGGGCTACAGCGGCATGTGCATCACCGTGCCCTACAAGGTGGCTGTGATTCCGCTGCTGGATGCCGTCGATGACGACGTGCGGGCCATCGGGGCGGCCAACTACATCACGATCGAAGCGGGTCGGCTGATCGGGCACAACAACGACGGCAAGGGCGTGGTGAAGGCCATCGAGAAGGTGGCCCCCCTGCAGGGGCAGCGGGTGGTGATGCTCGGCGCCGGAGGGGCCGGTCGGGCGATGGCGGTGGAGATCGCCTGGGCCGGGGCCAGCCAGCTCACCCTGATCACACGGCGGGAGGAGCAGGGGCGCGAGGTGGCCGAGCGGGTTCGCCAGGCCAGTGGCGTGGCCTGCGACTGGCAACCCTGGCAGGAGCCGCTGCGCCTGCCGGAGGGCACCACGCTGCTGATGAATGCCACCCACCTGGGCTGTGCGCCGGAGCTGGAGCCCCTGCCTCTGGACTGGCAGAGCGTCGCGCCCAGCTGTCTGGCTGTGGATGTGATCACCAATCCCCGCATCACGCCCTTTCTGGCGCAGGCGAGGGAACGGGGCTGCCCCACCGTGGATGGGGTGGAGATGCTGGTGCAGCTGGCCATGCAGATCTTCGAGCGCTGGACCGGCATCCATCCCGAGGAGGCTGTGTTCCAGCAGGCCGTGGCCGAGGCCCTGGGGGAGAACCCCGCGCCATAGCCGCCATGTGCGAAAACCCGGCTCAACGGGGCGGCTCCCGGGTGAAGCGGGGCGCCTCCAGGGGTACGGCACGCCCATAGGCCAACCAGCGGAAATCCCCCAGGGCCCGCGGATCCACCAGCCGCAGCAGGGCCTCGCGGCGCGCCAGGGCCGTGGCCAGGCCGGCTGGATCCTGCTGCTGCAATCCGTGCAGGCGTTCCGCCAGGCCCAGGGAGAGGAGCGCCTCTCCCTGGCGGCACTGGCCCAGCGGCTCCCAGCCGCCGGAAGCAGCCGCCGCATCCACGCTCTCGATGCAGAGGTGGGCGGTGAGGTCCCAGGCGCCGGGCTCCGCCAGTGGATCGTCGCTGGCCTGCTGGCCGCGGTAGGCCATCAGGGTGCCCTGGCTGCGCTGGGGGGCGTAGTAGCGCCAGGCCTCCAGGGCGTAGTCGATCACCAGCAGCTGGCCGGCCGAAAGGGCCGTGGCCGCCTCGGCCAACCAAGGGGCCAGCCCCGGGTGCAGCTCGGTGCTCCAGCCCGGCGGGCGCTGGGGGGAGGGGGGCAGGAGCCCCAGGGCTCCGAGTTGGGCGGCCGCTGCGGGCTCGAGGGGCTCGCCCGGCTGCAGCCGCAGCGAGGGCCCGGCATCCGCCCCCTCGTGCAGGGCCACCACCTGCTGGCGCCAGAGCGCCCCGTCCCACACGATCCGCTCCACCGCCAGGGCATCGAGCACCTCGTGGGCCAGCACCACGCCGCGCACCGGCGCCTCGGCCAGCGCCGGGAAGCGCGTCCAGCGGCAGGGCAAGGGGCACGCCTGCAGCAGGGTGCGCTGGCGCTCGGCCATGCCGGCATTGGGCTCGACCAGCACCAGCTCGAGTCGCTCCGCCAGCTGGGGCCAACCGGCGGCCAGGGCCTCGGCCAGCTGCAGGGCCAGGCTGCCTTCGCCGGGTCCGGTCTCCACCAGGGCGAGCGGCCCGGGGCCGGCCGCCGCCAGGCCCGTGAGCCAGTCGGCGAGCTGGGGCGCCAGCAGGGCGGCGAAGTCGGGGCCGAGGGAGGGGGCGGTGGCGAAGTCCCCCGCCGGGCCGATGCGCAGCCGACCCGACCCGTAGGCGCCGTGCAACGGATCGTGCAACACCCACTCCATGTAGGTGCGAAACGGCACCACCCCGCCGGCGGCCTCGAGACGCTGCTGCAGCCAGGTGGGCACGGCAGCGCGATGGGGCACGGTCACGCTCAGACGGCTGCTCAGAGAGAATGCATCCTCCCTGAGGCCGGTGGATGGGTCGCGTTCTGACTGCGATGAAAAAGACCCAGACAACGGCCCTGACAACGGCCCTGGCGTCGCTGTTGCTGGTGTTGACCTGCTGGCTGGGCGTAGGGATCGCCCCGGCCCTGGCTTACGACAACCCCGACCTGCTGCCCGACCACCCCACCCCGGTGATCGACCTGGCCAAGGTGCTGACCGACGGCCAGCGCACCAGCCTCGAGGCCAACCTCAATCGCTTTGAGGCCGATACCGGCTGGAAGCTGCGGGTGCTCACCCAGTACGACCGCACCCCGGGCCAGGCGGTGAAGGGCTTCTGGAACCTCGATGAGCGCAGCCTGCTGCTGGTGGCGGATGAGCGCGGCGGCAACCTGCTCAATTTCAACGTCGGCGACGCGCTGTTCGCCCTGATGCCCCGCACCTACTGGGTGGAGCTGCAGACCCGTTTCGGCAACCAGTACTACGTGCGCGACCACGGCCAGGATGCGGCGATCGTGGACGCCCTGACGGTGGTGGAAACCTGCCTGGAGCAGGGCGGCTGCCAGGTGGTGCCCGGCCTGCCACGGGAGCAGTGGCTGCTCACCCTGTCGACGTCGGTGCTGGGGGGCCTGGTGGTGGGTTTCGCCGCCTATCCCCGCAAGGAGGGACGCAAGGTGGAGTGGGCCTGGGTGCTGCTGCTCTCGCCCCTCTGGCTGATCCTGTTCGGTGCCCTGGGTCTGGGACCGATCGTGACCCGCACCAGCGATCTGCTGCCGGTCGCCCGCAACACCCTGGCCTTCCTGGGGGCAGCGCTGGCGGCTTATCTCGTTGCCGGCGCCACGGTGGGCAAGGCACGGTTGCGGGATTCAGAGTGAGCTGAGGGTCAGAGCGCAGGCTCAGAGACCGCTGGTGCGGGTTCTGGGCCCGAGGCGGTCGAGATTCTCCAGCTGGCAGCGCAGGGAGGTGGCCGGGGTGCAGGCCGGTTTCGGCGGTTCAGCGGCAACAACGGTGAGCTGGCCGCGCAGTCGGGCCAGGTTGTCCTCGTAGAAGCGCTTGAGAGCCTGGAACCGCTTGACGGGCTGACCGTAGTAGCTGTGCCCAGCCAGGGTCGGGAAGCTGGCCCACTCCGGCGCCAGCTTGGCGGCCAGCAGGGGCGTGAACAGGCCCTGATCCGCCAGGGCAAGGGCACCGCGGCGCTGGATCAGAAAGATGGCGCCCTGGTCCTGCACATGGGGGCCAAACTCAGCGACGCCCAGGGAGCGCGTCACCAGATCCCAGGTGAAGGGCATGAACTGGTAGGCCCCGGCCGCAGCGCTGGCGTAGCGAGCCGTGCGCACCACCCGATCGGGGTGACGCTCCAGCGAGGGCATCAGGCCGCCGCCGAACATGATGCGGTAACCGATGTCGTCTCCGTTGGCCCAGGTGCCCTCGGCGTAGCGGATCGTGTTGAGCAGGGCGCGCCGTTCGGGAGTGATCGCGAAGATGCGCGGTGCCGGTGGCGGCAGGGGCAGGGCCAGGGCTGCGTGGGAATGGACCAGAGCAATCCGGCTGGACAACGCCTGCTCCTGGGCCTGCTCGGCAGCCTGGGCCTGCTCGGCAGCCTGGGCCTGCTCGGAAGCCTGGGCCTGCTCGGAAGCCTGGGCTGCGGGAGCCTGGAAGGCCAGGGTGGCGAAACCGGCCAACAGGCCGAGAACGACACGAGAACTGGGGCTGGTGCGGGGCAAGGTCATACCGGAGCGAATCAAACGGCAAACCGCCTGCGGGCGGCCAGATCTCGGAAAGTGAAGAAAAGATTTCGTGGCGCCAATTTGCCTACAAACCACCCAATACACGCTGGTGTCAGTGCCAATCACACAAGCGTCCACTGGTGTCAACAATCACACCCAACAGTTCAGATCACTGTCAGAGAGCCAATCCGGGTCGGGATTATCAACACACCGGGATCAGTAACACCAACTCAGCAGGAGAGCATCTCAGCGGGAGACCAACTCAGCAGGAGACCATCACGACCAAAAACCCCGCTGCAGCGCAAACGCCTCGATGGCCGATGCCGCCTGGGCGCAGCCATCGATAGCCAGGGCCTGCCCCTGGGGCGGCAGCAACGGCTGATCCAGTTGCCAGTCGCCGCTGCGGGCCTGCTCCTGGCTGAGCAGGCGGTGCCAGCCGTGGCGCACCAGGGCCGCCTCCAGCACCGGGGCCTCGGCAAAGCCCTCGCGGTGCACCAGGTGCACCCCCACCCCCGCGCTCAGGGCTTCGCAAAAAGAGCTGTAACCGGGCTTGGTGAGCAGGCGCCCGCACAGCCCCATCACCTCCAGAGGTCGCACCCCAGGGGGCAACAGACGGGCATTGGCGGCCGCTGCCAGCTGGGGGTCGGCGGTGATGAACACATGATCGGGCCAGCGCCGCAGCAGCTCCGGCGCCAGGCTCAGCCCCAGCCCGCCGAAGCTGACTAACACGCAGCGATCCCGCTCCGGTGGCAGGTCCAGCTGCTTGGCCAGAACCGCAGGATCGAGCCGGGGGCTGCCGGCGGTGAGGCCGATCACCCGCTCCGGGATCCCCCAGTCCATCGGCATGGCCAGGGGACAGCGCAGCAGCAGATCGCCCTGGCGGTAGGCATCCAGGCTGCGGCGGGCCCAGCTCTGAAAGGCCGCTCCCATCGGCCCGTAGATGGCCTCCCAGCCAAAGCTGGCCAACCAGATCAACGGCGCCCCCAGGCGCCGGGCCAGCTCGGCGGCGGCAGGCGGCACATCCCCGAGCACCAGCAGCGGCTGCTCCTGGGCCAGCAGCCAGGCCTGCTCGGTCGCCCACTGCTGCGGGAGCTGGGCGTCCAGGGCCGTCAGGGCCGCCAGGGTGGCCACCGGATCAGCCCCCAGGGCATCGGCCTGCACCACCCCCACATCCCAGCGACAGGGGCGATGCTCAAACGGCACCGGCCCCAGGGACGTGCGCAGGAAGTGTTCGGGTAGGGCCGTGGACAGCACCAGCCGCCAGCTGGGTTGGCGGGCGTGCAGCGCCGTGAGCACGGCGGCGGTTCGCGATCCATGGCCGAAGCCATGGGCACTGACGCAGGCGACGATCAGCACGGCGCCAGCTGGGGGGATGGGCTGGGGGCCTGCCAGAGCCGCTCCTCGTACAGCAGCTGTCCACCCAGCCCATACCAGCGGTGACTGGCGCTGCGCAGCTCCTGCCCCACCAGCTCCACCCAGCTGAAATGGCGCAGGGCCTGGCCGGCGCCATCGGTGCCGTGACGGGGCACGCAGGCGGTGTTGAGGTAGGAGGTGCCGGCCCGGTCGCGGCAGAAGCTCTGGCGCGCCCCCTGCCCCCGCCTCAGGGCGTGGTGCATGTGGCCGAACACCACCAGGGGCACGGACCGTTGGCGGCGGATCTGCTGAATCGCCAGGGAGAGGTCGAGGTCGCCCCAGTCGCAGGCCGGGGGCTTCCAGTCGCGGCCACAGGGCGAGGCGGCATCGCTGCCGAGGCCGGAGGGGCCGCTGTGACCCAGAAGCACCAGGGGCCAGTCGGCGGGGGCGGCGGCGGCGGCGGCCGTGATCCGGTCGGCCGACTCCTGCAGACTCACCGGCCCGCAAGCCGCCTGCACCGCCCGGGAGAGGTTGAAGCCGCCGCCGGCGGTGCCGGGCCGTCCCCCCACCACCGCCAGCCCGGGCGGGCTCAGCGCCCGCAGTCGCCAGCCGCAGTGCACATCGCCCAGCAGGTCCATCTGACGCTGCAGGGTGCGGCCGGAGGCGTCCTTGCCGGCGTCGTGGTTGCCGAGGATGCAGGCCACCGGCAGCGGCAGCTGGCGCAGCAGGGCCGGGATCCGCTGCTGGCCGTCGCTGAGGTCGCCCACCACCAGCAGGGCATCCGGAGCGAGCGTCGCCAGCAGGGCGTGATCGGTGTGGTCCCAGGCCCCGTGGAGGTCTCCGGCGATGGCGATGCGGAGCGTTTTCCCCCCGCTGAATACCACCATCCTCGATGCCTAGGCTGAGGCCATCCTGCATCAGCTGAGGACCCCGGTTGGTTTTCGCCGCCACCCAGAACCCACCCGCCGTCGATCTACCCAGGGCGATCGAGGCCCTGAAGCGACAGCGCAACGCCGTGATCCTGGCGCACTACTACCAGGACGACGCCATTCAGGACATCGCCGACTTCATCGGCGACTCCCTGGAGTTGTCCCGCAAGGCAGCCGCCACCGACGCCGACGTGATCGTGTTCTGCGGGGTGCACTTCATGGCCGAGACCGCCAAGATCCTCTGCCCCGACAAAACGGTGCTGCTGCCGGATCTGGAGGCGGGCTGCAGCCTGGCGGATGCCTGCCCCGCCGACGCCTTCGCCGCCTTCCGCGCCGCGCACCCCGACCACATCGCCGTGAGCTACATCAACTGCTCGGCGGCGGTGAAGGCCCACAGCGACCTGATCTGCACCAGCAGCAACGCCGTGGATCTGGTGCAGCAGCTGCCCGCCGATCGCCCGATTCTGTTTGCTCCCGACGAAAACCTGGGCCGCTGGGTGCAGGCCCAGAGCGGCCGGGAGCTCACCCTCTGGCCCGGCAGCTGCCAGGTGCATGTGGCGTTCAGCGAGCAGGCCCTGCTGCAACTCAAGCTGGAGCACCCGGATGCCGAAGTGCTGGCCCACCCGGAGTGCCAGCAGCACCTGCTGGATCTGGCGGATTTCATCGGCTCCACCAGCAAATTGCTGCACCGCGCCGAAGCGAGCTCCGCCACCAGCTTCATCGTGCTCACCGAGCCCGGGATCCTGCACCAGATGCGGCTGAAGCTGCCGCACAAGCAGTTTTTTGAGGTGCCCGGCGCCGATGGCTGCAGCTGCAACGCCTGCCCCTACATGCGGCTCAACACCCTGGAGAAGGTGTGGCAGTGCCTGCACGACATGGCCCCCGAAATCGTGCTGGATGAGCAGCTGCGGCTCAGGGCCCTGGCGCCGATCGAGAAGATGCTGGCGATGAGCCGCTGAATCGGCAGCCCGCTGAATCAATCGCTGTCGTTGGCCACAAACAGGCTGGCGGCGCCATTGGCGGGGATGGGGCTGATGAAGGCAGGCCCCTCGCGTGCAGGCAAGGGCTGGCCATGGCAGGAGAATCGCCGCTGAAGGCTGCAGCTTCGGCGGAGGATGCCTGTGTTGATGGCGGTGTCTCAGTCCCATGCCCATCTGGAGGGCACCCTGCTACCGCGCGGCTTCTTTATTGGCCTGGGGCTGATGTATCTGGCTGCCCTGGCCGGCGATCGAATCGCGGCTTATTGGCGGCTGCCGGGTGCGGTGGCCGTCCTGCTGCTGGGCCTGGCCATCCCAACCGAGTTGCTGACCCGCGCCCAGCCCCTCGAACCGGTGCAACTGGAGACCCTGCATCGGGTGAGCCTGGCACTGCTGATCTTCTATGCCGGCCTGCGCACCAACCTGCGCAGAATCCGCGGCATGACGGGGGCGGGCCTGCGGCTCGGCAGCCTGGGGGTGCTGCTCACCCTGGCGATCACGGCACTGGCCCTGCTGGCTCTGGCGCCGTTGTTGCCGGCTGGCTTGCCGCCAGCGGCCGCCCTGTTGACGGTGTGCTGTCTGGGGGCCACCGACAGCGGCGCCCTGGAGGATCTGATGCTGGCCCTGCGCCATTCCGTGAGCGGCCGACTCAGTCATCTCCTGCAGTTCGAGGCTGCACTCAGCACGCTCACGACCCTGCTGTGCTTCGGCTTCACGGCCGCCATCCTCCAGGGACATGGCCACGGTGAGCATCAGGCCCTGCACGCGGCTGTGATCACCAGCCTGCCGGAGCAGCTGGGCGCCGTGGGGCTACACCTTGTCGCCGGTGTGGTGGCCGGCCTGCTCGTGGGATTGCTCGCACCACGCCTGATCGATGGCCTGGTGCGCTCGGATCAGCAGTTGTTGCTGGCGACCGTGGCGCTTGCCTTTGTGGCCTATGGCTTCGGTCAGCTGCTGGGCGGCGGCGGGTTGGTGGCGGTGTTCGTCGCCGGGGTGAGTCTTTCCAATGGCCGCTACCGGATCGGCCGCTTCGAGCAGCAGGCCCTCGCCCGGGTGATGCACCCCTTTAACAGTGCCGCTGAAATCACGGTGCTGCTGCTGCTGGGGCTGCTGGTGCGGCACGATGCGCTGATCGCGGTGTTGCCGCTGGGGCTCTTGCTGGCGATCGTGCTGCCCCTGGCCCGTCTGCTGGCAGTGACGGCGGTGATGCCGGCCTCCTCCCGCTCCTGGCTTGATCGGCTGATCGTCACAGGTTGTGGGCTGCGTGTGGCCGTGCCGCTGGCGCTGGCCGTGTCAACGACCGAGGAACTGACCCATCTGCGCGGCATCCAGTCCACGGCGCTGGAGCCCCTGGCCGCCCAGCTGCTGGCGCTGATCTTCGTGGTGGTGCTGAGCGATCTGCTGCTGCAGACGTTCTTGATGCGTCGCCTACTGCCACTCATCCAGGCCCAGCGGACAACGAACTGCGTTCCCTGAAGGGGGAACGCATCACCAGCTCGGCAATGCCCAGGTGCTGCCGCCACTGGGCCAGCGGCCGCGCCCAGCCCTCCTCCCAGCGCTGGGCCAGGAGTGGCGCGCAGGCCCGAGCCAGCTCCAGGCCGTAGGCCACCGCCTGCCCCACGTCGACCTCGCCGCTTTTGGGACCCTCCAGACAGCGGTGCAGCAGATCGGCCCCCAGCAACATGGCGCTGCCCGGCCAGCGCAGCTGCATCACGTTGACGGCACTCATTGCCGCCTCGCCAGCCGCTGTGGGCGGGCAGCCACACACCACATGCCAGAGGTCATGGGTGTGGCGCACACGCTGGTGCAGCCAGGTGTCGTCGCCTTCACTGCCGCTCTGCAGCACCGGATCCGGCAACGGCTGACCGCCGGCCTCCGCAAACCAACTGGCATAGGCATGGCCAAGGCTCTCCGGCGGCAGCGCCAGCAGCTCAGCCTGGCTGGGCCAGGGCCCCCAGTAGCGCTCGCGCATCAGCGGCGCGATCGCCGGGTCGCGGCGCAGGGCGGCGCGGGCGGCATCAGCAACGGGCGTGGCGTAGCTGCGGGTCAGCAGATCGAAGCCGTGCCCCAGATCCTCGGGGTTCGCCGTCAGAGCGGAGAGATCGGTGGCGAGGTGCAGCAGCTGGCGGCGCAGGGAGGAACGCATGGGAGGAGAAGCCGCCTGGGGCGGAGCTGAACAGGGAAGCCACGCTGGGCAACGCTGCCTAGGGTGCCCGCACCAGGCCATCCGCGACCCATGCGCACCGCCACCTTCGCCAATGGCGACCGCATGCCCCTGCTGGGGCTGGGCACCTGGAAATCGGCTCCGGGTGAGGTGGGGGCCGCGGTGCGGGAGGCGATCCGCCTGGGCTACCGCCACCTCGACTGTGCCAGCGTTTACGGCAACGAGCCGGAGGTGGGGGAAGCGATCCAGGGCGCCATCGCTGCCGGTGAGGTGCGGCGCGAGGAGCTGTGGATCACCTCCAAGCTCTGGTGCAATGCCCATGGCCGCGACCCTGTTGAACCCGCGCTGCGCCGCACCCTCACCGATCTGGGCCTGGCGTGGCTGGATCTCTACCTGATCCACTGGCCGGTGCCGATCAGACCGGGCGTGGCCTTTCCCAGCAGCGGCGATGACCTGCTGCCACCGGCGCAGGTGCCGCTCGGATCCACCTGGGAGGGGATGGAAGCGGCCCAGAAGGCCGGGCTCACGCGCCATATCGGCGTGAGTAACTTCTCCAGCCGCAAGCTCCACGATCTGCTGGCCCACTGCCGGATCCGGCCGGAGGTGAATCAGGTGGAACGGCACCCCCTGCTGCAACAGCCGGCCCTGGTGGCCGACTGCGCAGCCGAAGGCGTGCACATCACCGCCTACTCGCCGCTCGGCTCCCAGGACCGGCCCGCCGCCCTCAAGGGCGCCGATGAGCCGGTGCTGCTGGCCAACCCGGTGATCGGCGCGATCGCCGCGGAGCAGGGCTGCAGCCCCGCCCAGGTGCTGATCGCCTGGCAGCTGCAGGGCGGCCTCTCCACCATTCCCAAATCGGTGAGCCCGGCGCGGCTGCGCGAG
>JBILUH010000064.1:0-10604 GCA_044371095.1 Cyanobium sp. | reverse complement strand
AGGAGGTGGCAATGGCACTGGCGCCGGCAAGGAGACCAGCCTGTAGACCCTTCACCAAGGAAGGCCTTAAGCGAGTCAGGACAGATTTCCCAGATGCTGCTGAAGTCATGAGGGGGGGGGGGGGGGTGACGTGACGTTTGACTAGAGTACAATAGCTGAAGAGCACATCCAAGAGCAACCGAAATAACAGGATTCAAACATGAATATCGCTATTCAGCTAGGGAAAAGGGCTATTCATTATTTGCATCGATTGGCAACGGATCCCACCAGTTGCTGGAAAGCTCTCTCTTTGTTGCAAGCCAGTCTCTTCATCTGGCTGATCCAGACTTCGCAAGACAACCCATCACTCACATTGCTTGCTCTGGTGGTGTGGGGTGGAGCTGCTGTTTGCATTGAAGATCACCTCGAACATTTTGAGGTCTGCCCGAGCCGCTCCTCGCTTGTGGCCGGAACCGTGTTGCTGGCGTACGCCAGCTGGAGGAGCACCGTTGTGCTCGATCTGGATGCGATTGTCTATGTGCTGCCCTTGCTGCAGGGGCTTGGGCTGGCACTCCTCGCCACTCCCATACGCCAGTTGGCCAAGTTCAAGGATGCACTGATTGTCTTGAGCCTGCTGCCACTACAGCCCCTCCTCTCCAAGCTCCTACCTGAGTATGGGTTGAGCGTGGTCACGGGCCGAGTGGCTGAGATTGTTCTACTGATCTTTGGCGTGAATGCCTCAGCGGCAGGGCGACTGCTAAGTCTTGGCCAAGCTGGGGTGCGGATCGAAGGTGAATGCAATGGCGTGGAACTGATGGCTCAGCTCACGGTGATTGCCATTGTGTTTGTTCTCGCTTTTCCGATTCGAAGGGTTGCTATAAAGTTGATTTATGTGGCGATGGCCGCAGCTTTAGCTTTTTTTGTGAATGCCACACGGATCGCTATTTTAGCTGTGATCACCGGTAGCAATTTGCCCATGCGGCGGGCTCTGTTTGACTTCCTGCATGAAGAATGGGGCAGTCTTGTGTTTGCTGGTGTGGCGAGTGCTTTGATTGGCCAGATCTATCTGGCATTGATCAACCAAGAGCTAAATTCTCGTTATGACTGAGGTTTCGTTGCGGCGCGGTGCCCTCACGTTCGGTATCGTGGCCTCGGTACTGGCCATTTTGCGGGTGGGCGTGTGGCCAATTACCACGCCACTACCCAAGCCCATCGAGCCCAAGCTGCTGGAGGAGCTGGCTGCTCAAGGCTGGCGCGTGCGCTCAACGGTTGACGGCCAAGGTCGGCAGCAGGTGTCCAGTGGCCGGGGATATGTCATGGTCAATAGCCGCACCACCAAGCTGGCTGGAGTTGAGCTCAACCTGGTTCCGGTTCGGGCTCGCGCTTCTCGCAACATTGGAACCGAGAGTATCGAAACGGCGATCACGGGCCAGGCTGTCAAAAAGCCCACACCCCTTAGCATCGGTGGAGACCAATTTTTAAGCATCACCGGCGCCAGCCGCCTCCAGGAGGCCTCCACGTGCATTGCTGGTGGCCTGGCGTCAGCCAATGCGAAGGTCTTGTCGCGAAAATTGGGGCGCCCACCCACATCCGTTGCTGAACGACTCAGCACTGTGATTGGGCTGCAACCACTGAGAAATTGGAGCTGTCTGTTCGTATCGATCCGTGTTGGCAATCGTGCTGGCCGGGGCTCTGATACGGCAGCGTCAATCGACCACACCTGGAGGTTGGTGCGGCCCGTACTCATCAATCAGACCTACTGAGGAGCGATCTTCATGCCAGCTCTAGCGTCGGTTCGGGGGCGGAGGTTACGTTGTTTGTGTTCAGGAAGGTGCCGCTCGATCAAGGCCAGGTATTGACGCATCACGATCTCCGGTGTAGCCGAACGCTCCAGCCATTGCCGGGCCGCCAGGCCGCAGGCGCGGACCTGGGCAGGATTGGCCTTGAGTTCAGCGATCCAAGCGGCCAACAGATCGGCATTGCCGTTGGCAAACCAGCGGCCGCAACCTGTGCTCTCCACTAGGTGATGGAGATAGGAGTGGGCTGGTGTGATCGCAGCGATCGGGGTGCCCGCGGCTAGGTGGCCGTAGAGCTTGGAGGGGGCCACAAGGCCTTCGGCTTCGATGCTGAGCGTTACCAGGGCAAGGTCGGCGGCGGCGAGGGAATAGGGCAGATCTTCCAGTTCCTGGTAGGGCAGGAAGCAGCAGTTAGACAGGCCCCAGTCGTGCACCAGCTGGCAGAGCCGCTGGTGCTGGGGGCCTTTGCCGATGAAGAGGAAAAGCACGTCGGGATCGTGGCGCAGCAGCAGGGCGGCGGCGAGCACCGTGACCAGGTCGTGGCAGCGCCCCTGGTTGCCGGAATAGAGCACGGTGAAGCGATGGGCGAGCTGATGCTTCTGCACAAACCAGTTGTCGGCCTTGGCACGAGGGCGGATCTGCTCATGATCAGCCCAGCTGGGGATCACCGTGAGCTTGGCCGCCATGGATGGGCTATGGCTGCGCACGCGGGCGGCCATCGGCTCGGAGAGCACGATCAGCTCTTGGGCATCGGCGAACACCCAGCGGTTGAACTGGCGCCAGAGCCGCACCAGCCAGTGATCAGCCCCTATGACACCGAGCTCCACCAGCACGTCGGGATAGAGGTCGTAGAGCAGCACCAGATAAGGTGTTTTGGTGAGGCGGTGCAAGAGCCAGCCGAGCAGCGGGAGGTAGGGGGGCTCGGTGGTGTACAGGATCAGGTCGCCGCGGCGGGAGTAACGCAGCAAACGCAGGCTGATGCGCAGGCAATAGAGGATCCCATTGATGGCACGACCGCGGATGCGCTGGGGCCAGAAGCGGGACACCCTTGTGCGGCGAATGCAGCGCCTGGGCTGAAACTCCAGCCGCGCGGCCCGGCTGGAGTTGTAGGCGTAGGCCGGCATGCCGGTGAGCACCTGCACCTGTACCCCCTGAGCCGCCAGGCGGTGGGTAAGGTCATCGAGCAGTTGACCGGTGGCTGCAAAGTCGGGCGGAAAGAACTGGCTTACCAGCGTGAGCCGGGGGTAGCGGCTGCGGCTGGAGCGCCATTGCCAGCGGCGGCGCAGCTTGCCCCAGGCCCGCTGCCATAGCGATGGCCTGGGGGTCACAGGGGTCTGGGAATCAGTGAGTGAAATTGCCATAAAAAAAGCCCCCGGCCGCCCCAGGAGCTGGGGGACAGGGGGCTGGAGGGTGGCTGGGAGCAGTCAAGAGGGTCGGTGCCGGCGGCCGGCGATTGGCCTTACGTCAAGCCAGGACGGTTAGCGTTGCCCCGCCACCACCGCGGGGTTGCCGCGCACGATGGAGCCGGGCGGCACAGCACCGCTCACTACAGCACCAAGGGCCACCACCGCACCAGGGCCAATCCGAGTGCCGGGGGCGAGCACGGCCCGGGCCGCAATCCAGGCATCCGAGCCGATCGTGATCGGGCCAAGGCGTAGGTCGAAGGCCAACGAGCGAAAGTTGTGGTTGCCGGTGCAGAGATAGGCACCCTGAGAAATGCAAACGCGATCGCCAAGGGTGATCGGGGCGAGATTGTCGAGCCAGGCGTCTTCCGCCAGCCAGCAGGCATGGCCGATCTGCAAACGCCAGGGAAACTTGACGCGCAGACCGGGCTTGAGGCGGCAGCCGGAGTTAATGCGCGCACCGAAAGCACGAAGTAGGGCCACGCGCCATGCAGAGCCAGGCAGCCAGCGGGCACTCAGCAGTGGGGCACCGAAACAGAACCAGAGTGTTTGGACTACAACAGTAGACCCAGGATGCCAATTGGTCGGGGTGCGGTAGGCGGCCAGATTCTGGAGAATCATATTAGGGGCTTCCGGGCCACGATCAGCATCGACTTCCACAGCCATGGCCAGCGGTCAGCACCACGGAAAGCCATCACCTCAACGCCCACTTCCGCTAGGAGGCTGGTCAAGGTGTGACGAGACCAAAACTTGATATGGCCGCCATCCCACAAGGCGGTGAAGTGGGCATCGAACTTGCCACTGGCCGCCAACGCCAGATTCTTGAGGTAACCGTGGTAAGGAGTGGAAGCAATCAACACGCCACCAGGCCGCGAAGCCGTGAAGGCTGCGGACACCCAAAGTCGGGGGGCGTAACAGTGCTCAATTACCTCAGTACTAACCACGTGATCAAACAGGGGAGTTGGAGCCGCCCGATCGCCATGGGATCAGCGATGGCTTGATGGAAAACAGAGGTGGGGCAGCGCTTCCTTGCTGCCGCAATACCGCTGAAACTGGGGTCGATGCCAATCACGCGGAATTCCCACTGCTGCAATTGTTCGGCAAAGGCGCCATTGCCGCAGCCAAGATCCAGAACTTAAGGTGAAATGCCCCAGTAAGGTGAAGAAGTCCTGAAGTAGTGCATGAATAACCTTCAGAAGATATGCCAGCTTGTGTGGAGCACTGCCTGCCCAGTGGTATTAGAAGGAAAACGTCTCACGCGTGATGGTTGGCTTCCCAGAGCATCAGGCTGAGCAGAGTTTCGACATACATACGCTGAAATGCATAGAACCAGCCGCGCCAGCCGTCCAACAAGCCACGCTGCCAGACAAGGCAGATCACCAGCACGGCAAACGGGGCGATCACATGTCGTTGCCGTAGCCGGTCTGCAAGACTGAGCTCTTCGGTGGGCGTTTGTTGCAGCTTACCCACCTCGAGTTTGAGGTAGCGGTTTTGGGCCCAGAGCCAGCGGCTGAGTGGTTTGCGATCGTCGTGAAGGATGGGTGATTTCAGCTCTGCATATCTGCCATTGAGCCGAAAAAGTTGAGTATGCCCGTCATCAACATACCTGCCTGATGCTTGGCGGAAGAGGGCCAGCCTGGGGGGCAGCACCGTGCCTCTGAGAGGCTTGCCAAACACGCAGTAACGGAACGGAATGAAAAAGCCATTGACCTGGCACTGATCAGCTCTCTGCAGTGCTGCTCGCAATTCTGCCTTGAGTGGGGCGGTTATCAGATAATCGGCGTCAAGGCTCAATACCCAGCCGGCGTGAATCTGATCAAGCCCCACATTCCATTGGTTGGCATGGGTGTCGAAGGCCCGCTGCATCACCTCCACGCGCGGATCCGCGGCGAGGATCTCCAATGTTCGATCTGTGCTGAAGCTATCGACCACCACGATGCGGTGGGCCCAGTTCAAGCCCGCCAAGGTTCGAGAGATGTTGGCCTCCTCGTTGTAGGTGAGGATCAGCGGTGTGATCGTCGCGAGGGGATCCATCAGTGCAGGGTCATGAGAGTGCGGTAACGCTGCTCCAGCTGGGCAGCGATGGATCCCCAGCTGTAGACGTTCGTGGCCAGCTCACGCGCCGCGGACACCATGGCAGCAGGGGGTGCTTCCAGGGCTTGCTCCAGGGCCTCGGCCAAGGCTTCAGGGTTGGGCTCCACCACCAGACCGGCACCAGCCTCTGCCACGGCCTCCGCCACCGCCACCCCGGGGGAGAGGATCACGGGCGTGCCCGCGGCGAGGGCCTCGGCAGCGGCGATGCCGAAATTTTCCGAGGCCGAGGGCAGCACGAACCAGTCGGCCGCTGCGAGAGCCCGCTGCTTGGCCGCTCCGGCCACAAAACCCAGCCAGCGGCAGCGATCAGCGATCGCCAGCCGCTGGGCGCGGACCTCGAGTTGCTGCAAATAGGCGGGCTCCCCCTCCCCGGCGATCTGCAGGCGCCAAGAGGCCTCGGGGCGGCGGACCCGCAGCAGGGCCAGGGCCTCCAGCAGCACCTCCAGCTGCTTCTTGGGGTGAAGGCGGGAGAGGAACAGAAAAGTGACGCCCGCAGCACCCACGTCACGTGAACCGGAGCGGGGCGACGGGGGATCGACCCCAAGGGGCAGCACGAAGCTGGGTGTACGCAACCCCAGGTCTGCGGCCTCCCGCCGTTCGGCCTCGCTGGTGAAGTGAAGGGCGGCGGCCCCCTGCAGGTTGCGGCGTTCGACCAGCCTCAGCAGCCAGCGCTTGCGCATGGCGCTCTGGCGCAGGCTCCAGTGGTTGAGCTGCCCGATGCTGCGGAGCACGTAGGGCACCCCCTGGCGCCGAGCCACAGCCATTCCAGCGGTGGAGGGGTAGGAGAACAGGGCATGCACATGGAGCACATCGAACTCCTGGAGGTGGTGCCCCAACCAGCGGGCGAGCCCTGGGGAGAAGGCAAATTCCCGCAAGGGCCGCAGCAGGCGTCCGGGGGGGCTCCAGCGGGGGAAGGCCAGCAGTGGCACCCCTTGGTGGTTGTGCCATTGGTGGAGTGGCAGGTGGGCCAGAAGGCCCGGGCCGTCGTCGTTGGTGGTGAGGATGCTGGCCTCCACCCCCCTTTGGCGCAGGGCAATCACCATGGCGAGCACCGCTTGACTGGGACCTCCGCGACGCGGACTGATCGAAGGGATGAGGTGGAGGATCTTCAAGAGCTAGGCCTCGGAGTCTGGGGCCCGGCGTTGCTCCTCAGCGCGAAGCAGCTGTTCGAGGCGGCTGCAGAAGGCGGGAAAGCCAAAGGCTGAACCCACGGCCGCCGACAGCGCCGACGGGTTAAACCAGAGTGGACGGCCATGGCGAGAGAGCAGGGCCTCCAGGGGAGGCCTCAACGGCAAGTGCGGATCCACCAACATTCCGAAGGCCCCATCCGCAAGGGGATCGCAGGAGCCATCGCGATTGCCCGCCAGGGTGGGCAGCCCACAGCCCATGGCCTCAAGGAACACAATGCCGAAGCCTTCCTTTTCGCTCGGTAGGGCAAACACGGTGGCGAGGCGGTAATGATCAACCAGCTCGGCGGTGGGCACAAGCCCGGGGAAGATCACCTGATCGCGCAGGCCCTGGCTCTCCGCAAGATGGATCATCCGCTGACGATCGGCTCCGTCGCCCGCCACCATCAGGCGTAGATCCGGCCAACGCTGCAGCAGGCCTGGCATGGCCAGGATCAGAGCATCGATGTTCTTATAGCGATCAAAGGGGCTGAGACGGCTCAGAGTGAAGATCAAGGGCTGGTGGGGTTGGAGCCTGTAGCGCTGCAGCAGCCCAGGGGGCCGGGGCCCCGGCGTAAAGCGGCTGTGATCGAAGCTGTTGGGTAGCACCGTGAGCTCGGGGCAGCGGCGAGCCAACTGCAGGCCCAACCGCTCGGCGGTAAAGCGGCTCACCGGCAGCAGGCGTTGCAGACGAGCCAGGCTCCAGGCCATGGGCCCTGGCGTCAGGCTCCACACATCAATCCCGTGGGCACTGGCCCAGCTGGGGATGCCCGTAAGCCGGTGGTGCAGCCACTGCAGTGGAGCGAAGTTGGGATGGGTGGAGATCAGGAGATCGGGCCTGCGGCGGGCGGTGGCGCGCAACAGGCCAAGGGCCAGCCGTAGGAAGGATCCGGAGGCGGCATGCCACTCGATGCCACGCCAATCGCTGCGCGGCAGCTGTTCAGGCCGGTCGTTGCGGATGAACACGCGCAGGCGCAGATCCGGGCGCTGGAGCTGCAGGGCGCGCAGCAAGGTGCGCGAATACACCTGAATGCCGCCCTCGTTGGCAAACAGCTCGGGAACCAGGAGGTCGAGCTGGCGCAGGCGCTGATTGCTGGTCATGAGAGCACCTGCTTCAGAGCCTTCTTCAGGCCAATGGTGGTGTGGGCGTAACTGAAGCGATCCATGTGGGCGCGGGCTTTCTGCCCCATGGCCTTAAGACGCTCAGGATCCTGCAGAGCTTCCGCCAGGCAAGCCGTGAGCGCAGCTCGATCACCGGCGGGAACAAGCCAGCCGGTTTCTCCGTGGATCACCAGATCGGGGCCGCAGCCCACATGGCTGCTCACGATCACGGGCCTAGCCAGGTTCATCGCTTCATTGATGCAAAGCCCCCAGGTTTCACCGGGCCCATGGGAGGGCAATACCACAAGATCGGCCAGGGCGTAGGTGCGGGGCATGGCTGACTGGTTCTGGAAGCCCTGGACCAGCACAAGGCCTGACCCGATACAGGCCGCCCGGCGTTTCAACGCGGCCTCCAGTGGACCCGCTCCCACCAACACCAGCACCGCTGAGGGATGGTGGAGAGCCGCAAAAGCCTCCAGCAGATCGAGCGGCCGTTTCTTGGCTTCGAACTTGCCTGCAAACAGCACCACCGGTGCCTGGGCAGGAATACCGAGCTGCTGGCGCCACTGCGCTGCGGCTTCCTCTGCGGCGGGGGCCTGGGCTTGAAACCAGGCATTGTTCACGGCGTGCGGGCCGATGACGATCCGCCGGGCCGGCAGGCCGCTTTGCCGCAGCCAATGGGCATTGGCCTGACCCACCGCCAGGGCTGCGGCAAAGCGACGAAACAGCAACCGCCGCAGCCCTTGGCCCAGGGCAAAGCGCCAGTCGCGGCGGGCGCAGAGCAGGTGGGAATCACCACGGAAGAGGATCGGCAAGCGCGCCAGGCGCGGATCCAGCAGCAGCTGCAGGTGGCTGCGATAGGCGTAGCCGAACAGCAGCAGTGCATCGGGCCGCCAGGCGAGCAGCTCGCTCACGAGGCTGGGATTCTGGAGGCCGCCGAAGTGGTGGCTGCCGGGATCGTGGGAGGTATTGGCCACCAGGCAGCTTTCGTAGCCCTCCAGCAGGGGCACATCCCACTGCAGGGCCAGGCCGAAGCCAGGATCGCGCTGGCTGGTGATGCCGAAATCCCAGAGATGAAACACCTTGAGGCGCAGATCGGGCTCCCGGGCTAGGGCCTGGAACCAGGGGGCGTAGTACTGAATCGGGTGGCTGACCACCACGGCCAGCCGGATGGCCGTGGTGGTCACGCTGGGCGGATGGCCGATGGAAGGCGCCGGCCGAACCACCAACCCACAAACAGCACCACCACAATGATCTGCAAGGCAGCGGCTGCAAAGGTGGAGGCTGCCATCTCATAGGTGGTGAGCCAGAACAGGGTGAGCGCCAGGCTGAGCAGGCCAGGGGTGGATAGGATGAGCTGGCCACGGCCGAGGTTCTCCGTGAGGCGCAGCAGGCAGCCGGTGGCCACACCCATCAGCAGAGGTCCGGCAGTGCTGCCGAAATTACCCACGCCCTCGGCCAGAAAGCCCCAGGCGATGTAGGCCTTCTCCGTATCCTTCACATTGCGCTGGCGGCCGAAGTGGAGGTTGAGCAGCACCTGCCCCTCGTGGCTGCGCACTTTCTCGGAGTTGAGGATGCGCGGAACAAGCACCTGGGGAATCACCTTCAGGCTCTCGCCAGCGAGGGTGGAGGTGCCGCTGGCCAGTTGCTGCTGCACGTAGAGCAGGTTCTGCAGGTTGTTCAAGCGATCGGTGAACAGGTTGGTGGGGCGTTCTCCAGTGGATGGTTGCGTAAACGCCCGATAGCTCGCGGCACTCCATTCCTGCAGCAGCACAATCGTGCTGGGGACCCTGGCCCCCGGGCCAGACCCGCTCCAGTAAACCTGGCGTATGGCTGCCTTGCCGGTGTTGAGCCACGCCACCAGCAGGAGAATTGCAAGGGTGATCGGCAGGGCCTGGCGTGCCCGGCCCAGCCACAGGCCCAAGAGGGCGGCGAACAGCAGTATTTGCAGGCTGGAGAGCAGCAGGCTGGAGAGGGCAGACGCCAGGGGAACCATCATCAGAGCCAGCCAGAGCCAGCTCCTGGCCAGGAAGCCTCTGGCCCAGGCATAAGCACCGGTGAAGGCGCCCGTGATGCTGGCCAAGACGACCAGTGTGCGCAGGGGGGTAAGCAGGCCTTGGCTGAGGGTACCCGAGAGCTTCCAGAAGAGTGGAGAGGTGATCAGAAGTTGGACGGCAGCGGCCACAGCCAGGCTCCAGTGGGGCAGCGTGCCGGGATTGCGAAGGCTCTGGCTAAGTGGTGGGGCAGGGCGGCGGCGGAGCCAGCTGCTAGGGGTAGCGCTCCAACCGAGCACGAGGGCCCCGAACCAGAGCAGCAGCGGCAGCAGGCAACTGCCCAGCAGGCTGGCGGTGATCAGCACACGGTGATCAGCAACGATCTCAGCGCCAAAGAGGGGGCTGACGAACGAGAGGGCCTGCACCAACACATAGAGGGAAAAGACCGGCAGCCCACCCAGCTGTTGCCGGACCGAGGCCGCCAGCACCCAGGTGGCTGGCAACAGTGCCACCAGGAAGATGCCCAGCCGGTCGGGGTGGTTCAACAGGAGAGTAAAGGTCAGCAGCAACAGGCCAGCCAGCAGGGGCAGGCTGAAGCGGCGCAGCAGGAGCTGGTAGCTCGCAGCCAGGGTGGCAATCGATTCCTCGCCGAAGGCTGCGGCCTGTGGCAACACGGTGGGCTGGATGATTCTGCGGCTCACGGGGAAATGGGCTGGACCTGGGTGAGACAGCGTCGGAACCAAGCCACCAGTTGGGCGGCCTGGCCAGCGGCTGTGTGGGGGGTGAACGCCTGGCGATCGAGCGGCACCAGGTGGGCGTGGCGCCCCTGATTCAGCCACACCTGGGCGATCTGCCGGGCGAGAGCCGAGGGGCTGGTGCGGTCATCGAAGCAAGCCAGCTGGGCTCCGCCGCAGCGCTGGATCACATCCACAACGGAACTTTGCCGGTGCATGATCGCCAGCAGAGGGCGGCGAGCCAGCAGATAGGGATACAGCTTGGAGGCGGTGTAGGCCGGATCGTTCGAGCCGAGTACCAACAGGGCATCGGCGGCCTTGAGGATGGCGAGGCTGA
>JBILUH010000116.1:0-2890 GCA_044371095.1 Cyanobium sp. | reverse complement strand
CATCTGAACTTAACACCGGTTCACAGTCGACCCCGAGCCCTGGCCTGCCTTGGATCAGCAGCAAGCCTGATCACTCCCATAAGCCCTGCTGATCACCACCTGCCCGTTGTCGGCGCGGTCGTTGCGGCGCGGCATAGGGGCCAAACACACCTGCGCAGTCGGCACCGCAGCGGGCCCCGAGGGCGATCGTGTCTGCAAGGCTCCAGCCCGCCGCCAACCCCGCCGTCACCCCGGCCGCAAAACTGTCGCCGCAGCCGTAGCTGTCTACCGGCGGCACGGCCAGGGGAACAGCAGCAAAGCGACCGCCGGGCACGCTCCAGCCGCCAGCCGCACCCTCCGTGGCGATCCGCAGCAGGGGCGGGCGGCTCAAGGCACCATCCGGCACCACCTCGGCTGGATCCAGGGCGCTACCGATCAGGGCATCACAGGTCACCCCGCTGGCCTCGAGCACAGGCAGACGCAACCGCGGCGTTGCCGTGAGCACCCTTGCTCGCCGGCAGTGAGCCAGGGCCTCGGCATCCGTGGCGGTCACAAACACGCCGTCGCAGCGGGCCAGTTCAGCCCACGGCAAGGGATCACAGGCCGCCGGGGCCAACCGCTCGCCGATCACGGTGATCGTGCGCTCGCCGGCTGCATCCACAACACTCACCGCTCGGCGGGTGGGGGCATCACGCCACACCACCTGCAGATCGAGGCCAAGGGCGATCAGCCGCGCCGCCGCCTGCTGGCCGATCGCGTCCGATCCCAGGGCTGTGTAGAGCCGCACGGGGCGGCCGGTGAGGCGGGCCAGCTGGACCGCAGCGACGGCGGCAGCGCCGGCGGGCTCCTCCCGGAAGGCGGTGGCATGACTGATCGTGCCAGCGGCTGGTAACTGCTCTAGCGCCAGAAAGCTCACCCATTCGACGTGGCCGACAACGGCCAACTCCAGGGTGGCCAGCTCCGGATTGGCCAGGTCCGGTTGTGATGCAGGGGCGGCAGCCATGGCAGCAGACCAACGGCCCCAGCATGCAACCGGTGGCGACCGCGCCCGCTTTAATGCAGCCCATGTCTGCAGAACGACGCCGCAACCACCGGAGCTGCTCGCTGGGGAACACGACTTCGTCACCCGCCGCACCATGCAGAGATGGCAGCAACTTGTGCACCAGCGTCTTGTGGTCATCCCCGGGGCGGCCCATCACGCCCTGATGGAGATGCCCGAGGTCTATGGGGCCTGCCTGGAGCGCTTCCTGCGGGAGCACGAGGAACCAGCGATCAACATGGGATGAGGAGCCACTGGAGAACCGCGGGCCACCCGCTCCGGGGCCGATCCTCACTTTGCAGACAGCCTGAACAAAAAAAGACCCCTTGCGGCGCAAGGAGTCTGACTGGATGGAGCCAAGCGGACTCGAACCGCTGACCCCCTGCATGCCATGCAGGTGCTCTACCAGCTGAGCTATGGCCCCGAGAAGACGCTTTGGCGGCGGTGACGCTGGATGTCTCGCCCTGGCCCGAAGGCCTTGCCGTGCGCTGATTGAGCTTACAACGCCGACCGCTCACACCTGGCGCCACACGGCCACCAGCCTGCCCTGCACTGTCACCTGGTCGGCGGGGAGCACGATCGGTTCGTAGGCCGGGTTGGCGGCCTCCAGGGTCACCATGGCGCCGCTGCGGTGGAAATGCTTCAGGGTGGTGCCACTGCCTGGCACCAGGGCGCTCACGATCGTGCCGGCCTTGAGGTGGCTGGGGTCGGGCACGGGCTCCAGCAGCACCACGTCGCCATCGGCGATGTGGGACTCCACCATCGAATCGCCGTTCACCGTGAGGGCGAACAGGCCGCGGGTGTCGAGCACGGGGGCCAGGTCGAGCCGCTCCTGGACGTCGCCGAAGGTTTCCACCAGGCCACCGGCGGCCACCGCGCCGAGCACCGGAATGCCGCTGGCCATGCCGCCCAGCAGCTGCAGGGTGCGGGCCTGGCCTTCCTGCCAGGTGATCCAGCCTTTCTGCTGGAGGTGCCGCAGGCGGCTCTGGATCGGCGCAGGCGAGCGCAGCCCCATGGCCTCCATCATCTGGCGGATCGAGGGGCTGTGGCGGTTGGCGCCGATGTAGTCGGCCAGCCAGTCGTAGAGCTCCCGCTGGGCCGTGGTCAGCTCCTGCTGGGTGTCGTTCTGGGCCTTGTGAACGGGCTGGGGCACCGGGTTGGCATCGCTGATACAGATGTACCGCCTGGTGGGCGCTTTGTCCAGCGCTTCCATGGGCGGATTGCGCTCAAGGGCTGGGCGACGGGGACGGCAGGGGCGGCGGCGGCGATGGCGGAAAGGATGCCGCGGGTGGCGTCAGCCGGCCGTTGAGCAGGCCGTTGAGCAGGTCGTTGAGCAGGTCGTTGAGGGCGGCGATGCGCTCAGCGGCTGGCTCCGGCCCCAGAGACCACAGGCTCTCCAGGTAGAAGAAGGCCACCCCCAGGCCCTGGGCGCGGTTGGCCTGCACCTTCGCGCGGATCAGAGGCATCGCGGTGGGACGGTTGCGCTGGCCGCTCATCACGGCAACGGCGGTGGGAATGCGCCGGCGGGCTTCCTGCACCTCGGGCCTGCTGAGCTGGGGCAGGTAGCTGGCCAGATCCGGTCGGTAGATCTGGATCAGCAGCTCATCGGCGATGCCCCGCTGCACCCAGGTGCGCCAATCCTGCAGCTGCAGCTTGTAGGCGAAGTCGTAGTAGTTGGGCGAGATGGAGATGAGGGCTCCCGGCCGTGCCGTGCGCACCGCCTTGGCCAGCCGCTCCATGAAGGAGGTGAGCCGATCGGCCCGCCACTTCACCCAGGCGGGGTCGTCCGCATGGGCGGGAGGTTCGCGCCCGGTGTCCTTGCGGTAGAGCGCCACGGTGAAGGGGTCGTAGCCGAACTCCCGCGGCAGGCTC
>JBILUH010000115.1:0-2914 GCA_044371095.1 Cyanobium sp. | reverse complement strand
GGAGCAGGAGCACACCGCCTTCATCGGCGACGACCTCAACGACCTCACGGTTCGCCCCGCCACAGGGCTGCTGATCAGCCCCGCCGATGGGGCCGTGGGCCTGAGGCGCCAGGCCGACTGGGTGCTGCGCCGCCGGGGGGGCGATGGCGCCGTGCGGGAGCTGGCCGAATCGCTGCTCCACCACCGCGGGCTGTGGCGTCAGCTCAACCGGGAGGGCTGGCGCGAGGGCAACGCCTAAGCCGCCGCCACTCCCGCCTGGACCAAGGCCTGGGCCTGCTTGAGCTGCTCCGGGGTGTCGACCGAGAGGCAGTCCTGATCCACGGCGTAGGTGAGCAGGGGGATGCCGGCATCGATCAGCCGCAACTGCTCCAGTTTCTCCAGCTCCTCGAGGGGGGAGACGGGCAGCACCGTCCAGCCCGCCAGCACATCGGCCCGGTAGCCGTAGAGACCCACGTGACCCCAGTAGGTGGTGTGGTCGGCCCACTGCTCCGGCGGTACGCCGCGCAGGTGGGGCAGGGCACTGCGCGAGAAGGTGATGGCGCGGCCGTCACGGGCCCGCAACACCTTCACCACGTTGGGATCGTGCAGCTTGTCGGCCGTCAGCGGGTAGACCGGCGTCAGCACCGGCGGCCGCTGCAGCGCCACAAACTGGGCCACCATCGCCTCGATGATCCCCGGATCCAGCAGCGGCTGATCCCCCTGCACATTGATCACCAGGGTGTCTGCAGGCAAACCACCAGCAGCGGCCACCAGCTCCGCCACCACGCTGGCCAGGCGCTCACTACCCGAGCTGCACTGGGGGGAGGTCATCAGCACCGGGAAGCCCCAGGCTTCGGCGTCAGAGCGCACCTGATCACTGTCGGTGCACACCACCACCGCCGCCACGCCCCTGGCCTGCCGGCAGCGCTCCAGCACGTGCTGAAGCATCGGTTTGCCGCCGATGTCGGCGAGCACCTTGCCCGGCAGCCGCGCCGATGCCAGGCGGGCCGGCACGGCCACCACAACGCAGGGATCAGCCACGGGATCAGTCATGGATGCACGCTAAAGGCCCGAAACCAGCCAGCTCAGAACCGCTCCAACCGCAGCCGCTCGGCCCGCAGATCCCGCAGGCGCTGGCCCAGCTCAGGCCCCTGGCGCATGCCACCGGCCAGCAGGTCTGCGGCGGTCGACGCGGCCTTGACCTGGCGCCAGCGCAGCCACCAGCGCAGCAGGGGCCGGCGCGGGCCGGTGCCGCAGGCGAGGGCGAGCGTCACGGCCTCGGGGCTGCAACCAGGGGCCTCCAGCAGGGCACACCAGTGCTCGGCCCGCAGCAACGCGCCATCCCCCTGCCGCTCCTGCAAGCGCCGCCGCAGCTCCAGCCACTGCACCAGCAGCCGGTGCTGGCGGTGGGGCAGCTGCAGCCGCTCCGCCAGCGCCAGCGGATCGCTTGCACCGGCCACCAGGGCCAGCAGAGGGGGCAATCCCAGGCGCTGGGCCCAACGCAGCCGCCGCGGCCACGCCCGATCGGTCTGCAGGGCCGGATCCAGCAACGCCAGCGCGCCCCAGCGCTGCAGAGTCGTGAGCGCCGCCAGCCAGGGCTCCCGCTCCAACAGCAGCTCCAGCTCCATCCGCAGCCGGGTGCCCAGGGCCGCCGGAGCCTGACCCGGCGGATCACCCAGCCGCCAGCCCCAGGGCCAGGCCGTCAGGGTGGCGCGGGCCTGCGCGGCGCTACCGGGCTCCAGCTCCAGCCCGAGCCGGGCCGCATAGCGGGCACCCCGCACCAGGCGGGTGGGATCGTCGCGGACGCTGCTGCCATGCAGGAAACGCAGCTGGCGCCGTTCCAGATCTTGCTGGCCGCCGTGGGGATCGAGCAGGGTGCCACCGGCCAGCTCCAGGGCCATGGCATTGATGCTGAAGTCGCGGCGGGCCAGGTCGTCGGCCAGGCAGCCGAAGCTCACCTGGGGATTGTCCGCCGGCACCGGGTAGATCTCCCGCCGGGCCGTGGCCACATCCAGCAGCACTGGCTGGCCGCCAACGCTGAGCTCCAGCTCCACCGTGCCGTAAGCGCCGTGCTCCTGGCACCGCTGCACCACCCCCGGCCCCAGCTGCTCCAGCAGCACCGCCACCAGGTCGGCGGCCCGGCCCTCCACCACCAGATCCAGATCGGGCAGGCCCCGCCAGGGATCGTTGTGCACGCGGTGCAGCTGCAGATCGCGCACCGCGCCGCCCACCAGCGCCACGGGCGTGGATCCAGCCCGGCGCAGGGCCAGCAACACAACGGCGGGGATGCCGGGGATCTCCACCTAGGCCTCAACGGCACGGGGCATCAAACGGGCTCGATCGGTGCCAGACGCGGGTCGAGGATCTTGGGACCCATCCCGTGGAATTTCACCGCAATCGACACCTTCTCACCACTGCCGAACAGGTGGGTCACCTGACCCTCACCGAAACTGCTGTGGCGCAGGCGATCCCCCACCGCCCAGGTTTGGCTTGCCGCCCGTCGCCGCACCGCATTGGCGGGGGCCCCGGCCGCACCGCCAGCGGCCACCTGACGGGCGTCGTCGCGATCCACCCGGGTGAGGCGATCGAGGCGCTGCTCACGGCGGATGGCGGCACCGCCGCTGTGGGGAATGTCGCCCTGGATCAGGGCGCTGGGCAGCTCCGAGAGAAACACCGAGGGCACCGCCGGCTCACGCATGCCGCCCCAGAGCCGCCGCTCACTGGCATGGGAGAGGAACAGGCGCTCCTTGGCCCTGGTGATACCGACATAGCAGAGGCGGCGCTCCTCTTCGAGGGCGGCCGGATCCTCCAGGGAGCGGTAGCTCGGGAACAGACCCTGCTCCATCCCCACCAGGTACACCACCGGAAATTCCAGACCCTTGCTGGCGTGCAGGGTCATCAGGGTGACCCGGTCCTGTTCGGTGTCCTTGCTGTC
>JBILUH010000114.1:0-2923 GCA_044371095.1 Cyanobium sp. | reverse complement strand
AACGGCAGCAGCACAAACTCCGTGAAACCCTGGCGCTGATGCTGCCAGGCGTAGCGCTGCAGCGCCACCAGGGTGAGCAGATGGGCCGCCCGATCGGCCGGCCCCTCGATGTGTCCCGCCATCAAGGTGCTGGTGGACGGCAGCCCGTGCTGGTGCACCTGCAGCATCACCGCCACCCATTCCCGCGCCGTGAGCTTCTCGGGGCAGAGCACGCGCCGCACCGGCTCACTCAGCACCTCGGCCGCCGTGCCCGGCACCGACGCCAGTCCCGCCGCCTGCAGGCGCTCCAGCACCCGATCGAGGGGCAGGCCGTCGTGCTGGGCGAAGAACAGGAGCTCCTGGGGGGAGAAAGCATGCAGATGCAGGCCCGGTGCGGCCCGCTGCAACCGCTGCAGCAGCCGTTCGGCATAGGCCAGCTGGCTGCCCTCCACGGTGGCGGCGGGGTTGAGACCGCCCTGGATGCAGAGCTCGACGGCGCCGGCCTCAACGGCCTCGGCGGCCCGCCGCTCCAGCTCCACCTCACTGAGCCAGTAGGCGCCCTGCTCGCCGGCATCGCGGCGGAAGGCACAGAAGCTGCAGTGCTTGATGCAGTGGTTGGAGACGTTGAGGTTGCGGTTGACCACGTAGGTCACCGTGTCGCCCGCCAGGGCGTGGCGCAGGGCGTCTGCGGTGCGACGCAGATGCTCATCATCCGATCGGCCTGGGGCGATGGCGACGCTGCCGGGATGCCTCAGCAGGGCCAGGGCCAGCGGTGCCAGAGCCTCCGGCAGCGCCGATGGCTCAGCCAAGTCCGCGCCGGGTGGCGTTTCAGCGTGGAACGCGGCGATGGCCTCCAGCAGAGCCGCCAGATGGCCAGGTGCCGCCTGCTGGGGAGGGGGAACCAGCAGCTCGTCTGCCTTGCGCCAGGCCCAGTCGGCGAGCCCAGCAGGGATCATGAGCGCCGCTTGGCTTCGAGCGCCTTACGGCGACGGCGATCACGCCACTCAATGATGGAGAGGTAGATCACCCCGCCACTGACAAACACCAGCAGCAACGCAGCGATGGCCGACAGCAGCTGGGGGAGGGAAATGGACAGCTCAGGCACCGAAGATCGCCAGAGCGCGGTCAGAACTTGATGCTGTTGTCGCCGTGACGGCCCCAGACCACCATCGCGATCGAAAAGCTGAACAGGGCTGCCAGCGATGCCCAACCCGCGGTGATCAACATGGCGCTGCCATCAGTCGTTGAAGCCACTTTACCTAGGGTGGGGCCCATCAGGCGACTGCGTTGGAGGTCTGGGTTGTGGATGTTGAGGCTATGGATGTGAATCAGCCTGCGCGGATGGCGAGTTCCTCCCCCACCGCCGTGCTGGATCGGCAGCAGCTGCGCCAGCCCTACCCCCACTTCAAGGTGGTGGTGCTCGACGATGACGTGAACACCTTCCAGCACGTGGTGGAGTGCCTGGTGCGCATCATCCCGGCCATGCAGCCGGATCAGGCCTGGGCCCTCGCCCACCGCATCGACAGCGAGGGCTCGGCGGTGGTGTGGTGCGGCCCCCAGGAACAGGCCGAGCTCTACCACCAGCAACTCGGCGCCGAGGGGCTGACCATGGCGCCCCTGGAGCCGGGCTGATGGGCCGGGTGGTGATCACCCACAGCACCTATGTCGAGGGGCTGATCCCGCTGCTCAGGCAGCTGGCCCGCTGCCCGGGCATCGACACGGTGACCCCTGCGGTGATCAGCCGGGTGCGGGGCCGCAGCGCCCAGCTGCGGCTGCGGGTGTCAACCCCGATCACCGGTGGCCACAAGCTGGTGGCCCGGCGCGGCAGCAGTGCCCAGGAGGTGTTCGTGGTCACCGGCTGGAGCCGCGAGCAACTGCAGCAACAGCTGGATCAGCTGCTGGGTCAGGACTCACCCAGCAGCAATTCGCCGGACGGCGATCGCTCGTAGACGGCCGGCGCCCGGAAGCGCGCATAGGCCCCACCCTCGCGAAACCAGCTGTCGGGCTCCAGGCTCAGGCCATCGGGCTGCAGCTGCCAGCGCTGCTGGAGATAGGTGGTGTAGTCGTCCAGGTTGGTCTGGGGAGCCTGCCAGTGCACCACGGCAAACCCCAGGGCCCGCACCCGAACGATCCCACCGGATGACTCCTGGATCTCCTCCTCCAGCAGAAAGGTGCGGAAGCGATCCAGCGCAACGCCGGGGGAGGGCGCTGATACGGCTCCTTTCTCGGTGCCCTCCAGCGGGTATTTGCGGAGGTAGAGCTCCCGGGCCCTGGGGAACACCGGCCCCGGAGCGAGGGAGAGCAACGACTCAAAGGCCTGCTGAAAGGAATCCATCGAGGCAGGCGGGCCGAGCCCGTCTTCAACAACCACGGAGTCCAGAATGCCGCCTGATCCCGCCCCCTGTCGCCGCCCATGCCGATCACCCCAGCCCAGCTCGATGGGGCCATGGCCTGGCGCTACGCCACCAAGGTGTTCGACCCGAGCCGCACCATCGACGCGGCCACCTGGAGCGCGCTGGAGAACGCCCTGGTCCAGAGCCCGTCGAGCTACGGGCTGCAGCCCTGGAAGTTCCTGGTGATCCGCGACCCCGCCCTGCGCCAGCAGCTGCGTCCCGAGTCGTGGAACCAGAGCCAGATCACCGACGCCTCCCATCTGGTGGTGTTCCTGGCCCAACGCCAGATCGGCCCGGCGGAAGCCGACCGGCTGATCACGACCATGGCCCAGACCCGTGGCCTTGATCCCGCCGCCCTGGCCAGCTACCGCCAGATGATCGACGTCGACCTGATCCACGGACCCCGCAGCCAGCAGATCGAGCGCTGGGCCAGCAACCAGGTGTACATCGCCCTGGGCACCTTCATGACGGCGGCGGCCCTGCTGGAGGTGGACACCTGCGCCATCGAGGGCTTCGACCCGGCGGCCTACGACCGCATCCTGGGACTGGAG
>JBILUH010000063.1:0-10915 GCA_044371095.1 Cyanobium sp. | reverse complement strand
AGATCCGTAACAGTGGCATGGGCCTCTATGCCCGCATCATCGGTTGGCTAAACACCGGCTGGTCGATCGCCGAATACCGCCACCACTACGCCACCAACTTCGGGCTCGGAGGTGAGGAGAACGACTACAGCCAGATTCTGTTTGAAATCTCCTATGGCACTTCTTCCTGGTCGTCCTTCTGGCGGCTGCTGCTACCGCTGGCTGTGTTGATGACGATGGTGTTGCTGGTGTTCAAGGTGCGTCCGGATGAACAGGATGCTCGCGCCAGCATCCCTGTCACAGTGTTGCTGACTCTGGTCTTTCTGCAGCAGACCTACCGCGATCAATTGCCGAATCTGCCTTTCCTCACCTTCCTCGATCAAGTTTATGTGGTGGCCTATGTCGTCACCCTGGCGGCCTTTGTGCTGGTGCTTTGGATTGGTCGTCGCTATGCCGTGATGGAAACGATGGAGGATCCTGCCTCCAAGGAAGCCCTCCAGCTCCATCTGCATCGCCTGGATGACACCTGGCCGCTGGTGGTGGTGCTGGTGGGTGGTGCGGCGATTACCTGCTGCTGGATCACGATTCCTCAGACGATCTGACCGGATTGCAGCGTCGGAAGGCTCAGGCCGCCATCGGCGACAGCCGCGAGAGCACTCCCCCCACGAGTTTCCGGGGGCTGAAGGTTCGGCGCATCAGGCTGAGCAGGGCGCGCAGGTCATCGGTGTGGAGGCGATCACCCTGCACCAGGGTGAGCAGCAGCCGCTGCCGCAGACTCGCTCCCTCCGGGCCGAGCAGCAGCTTCATGCCTGCTCCGGCCACGGGCAGCAGGCTGGGGCTGCTGACGTCGTTTTCCACCACAGCCAGAAGGTTTTCGAGCCGTTCGAGGCGCAGCCGACCATCCCGGTCGAACAGCACCTCCAGCAGCTTCTCGCGCATGTCGCTGGTGTCGCCGGCCAGCAGGCGCCGGGCCACGTAGGGGTAAGCGACGTTGATGATCTTGAAGCCGGGGTCCAGGCGCAGAGCCAGGCCCTCCTGGCTGACCACGGCCCGGATGATCAGGGCAAAGCGGGCCGGCACCCGGAAGGGATAGGCGTACATCAGCTCCGAGAAGCGGTCGGTGATCGCCTTGAAGTTGAACGAGCCGACGTTGTCGCCGAGGGCGCCACCCAGCACCTCCTCCAGGGCCGGGATGATCGGCTCCAGGTCGGCCTTGGGGTTGAGGAAACCCAGGTTGATGAAGTCCTGGGCGAGGGCACGGAAATCGCGATTGATCAGGTGCACCACCGCGCCGGTGAGGGTCAGGCGATCGCTGTCGCTGATCGAATCCATCATGCCGAAATCGACGTAGGCCACATGCCCCAGGGCGCCGGTTTTGCCGGAGAGGGCAAACAGGTTGCCGGGATGGGGATCGGCGTGGAAATAGCCAAACTCCAGCAGTTGTTGCAACCCGGCGATCACGCCCGTGCGGATCAGGGCGGCTGGATCAAGGTTGCGGGCCTCCAGGGCCTGGCGCTCCTGCAGCTTGGTGCCGTTGATCCACTGGGTGGTGAGCACATGCTCGCTGGAGAGCAGGCGCTCCACCCGCGGCACCATCACCTCGGGTTGGCGGGCAAACAGGTCAGCAAACCGCTCGGCGTTGTTGGCCTCAAGCCGGTAGTCGATCTCCTCGAACAGGGTGGCACCGAATTCATCGATGATGTCCCCCAGCCCGAAACCCAGGTTGAGGGGCAGGAAGGGGGCTGTGAGCACCCCCAGCAGGCGGATGATCACCAGATCGCGCCTGAGAATGATGGGCAGATTGGGGCGCTGAACCTTGACGGCCACCCAGTGACCATCGGCCAGCTGGGCTTTGTACACCTGTCCCAGGCTGGCGGCAGCAATCGGGTAGTCGGGGAATTGCTCGAACAACTCGTCCGCAGGCGCCCCGAGCTCCCGCTCGATGGTGGCCAGGGCGATGGCGTGGGGGAAGGCGGGCAGGTTGTCCTGCAGCTGGGTGAGCTGCTCGAGCCAGTCGCGCCGCACCAGATCGGGCCGGGTGGAGAGGGCCTGGCCCACCTTGATGAAGCAGGGGCCCAGGGCGGTGAGCGTGGTGAGAATGCGCCGGCCCAGCTGCTCCTGCACCCGGGCGTTGCTGCTGTTGCCCTGCACCACCAGCACCACGGCCAGACTGCCCAGCTGCCAGAGCACCACCGTCAGCCGGCTCATCAACACCCAGGGGCGCAGCAGCAGCCAGCGCAGGTCTCGGCCCGGGTCATAGCGCGGCCCGCTGGCGGCTTCGGCGATGGTCACGGGCACGGCAGCCAGTCGATCGCCAGACTCTAGAAACGCGATCTGCTTTCCCATGGGCCTGCCGCTGCATCTGCCGGCGCATGGCCGCGGACGGGGCCTGTCGCCCGCCCTGCAACGCCTGCTGCGCCAGCGGCCGGGGTGCTGGGATCTGCCCGAACTGCCGGAGTTCGGCGGACCCCTGATCGACTGCGGCGCCGTTGCGGAGGCCCAGCGGCGCTGTGCCCACCAGCTCGGGGCAAAGGCGTTGTGGTTTGGCGTCAATGGCGCCAGTGGCCTGCTGCAGGCGGCCCTGCTGGGTCTGGCTCCGCCTGGCAGCCGGGTGCTGTTCCCCCGCAACCTGCACCGCTCGCTCCTGCACGGCTGCGTGCTGGGCCAGCTGCGGCCGCTGCTCTACGACCTGCCCTTTGATCCGGCCACCGGTCTGTGGTTGCCGCCCAGCCCGGCTCACCTGGAGGCGGTGCTGGAGGCGGCCGATCCCGTGGCGGCCTTGGTGCTGGTGTCGCCGAGCTACCAGGGCCAGCGGGCCGATCTGGCCGCGCTGGTGGCTCTCGCCCACCGGCGTGGCCTGCCGGTGCTGGTGGATCAGGCCCATGGCCGGGGGGAGGCGCTGGCGGCCGGGGCCGACCTGGTGGTGCTCTCCGCTCAGAAGGCCGGTGGTGGGCTGGCCCAGAGCGCAGCCCTGCTGCTTCAGGGCGATCGCGTGGTCCAGGGCGCCGTGGCACGGGCCCTGCTGTGGCTGCAGACCTCCAGCCCCAGTGCCCTGCTGCTGGCCTCCGCCGAAGCGGCCCTCGACGACCTCACCAGCGCGGCGGGACTGCGCCGCTGGCAGCGGGCGGTCAGGGTCGGCGAGCAGCTGCAGCGCCGCTGCCGCGCAGTGGGTCTGCCGCTCGTGGATAACGACGACCCGCTGCGGCTGGTGCTCCACACCGCCGCCCTGGGCATCAACGGCCTCGATGCCGATGCCTGGTTGCTGGAGCGGGGGGTGATCGCCGAGTTGCCCGAGCCGGGCGCGCTCACCTTCTGCCTCGGGCTCGGGCCGCCGGCGGGGGTGGCGTGGCGGCTGCCCCGCCAGCTGCAGCGGATGCGGCGGGCACTGGGGGGCGATCCCCTGCCGCCGTTCAGCGCGCCGCCCCTGCCCCTTGTGGTGGAGCCGGAGTTGCCTCTGGGTGTGGCCTGGCGGGCCCCCACCGAAGCGGTGCCCCTGGCGGCGGCCGCCGGCCGGATCGCCGCCGAACCCCTCTGCCCCTACCCCCCTGGCATCCCGCTCCTGGTGCCGGGCGAGCGGATCGATCCGGCCCGGGCTGCCTGGCTGCAGCAGCAGGCTGGGCTCTGGCCCAGCCAGATCGCTGATACCGTGAGGGTTGTGGCCGGATCAGAGGCCGATGGATTCGCACGCAGCGGTGGTCCCTGAGCAGCCTTCGCCCCAGGCTCCCTACCAGTGGGATTTCGTCACCCCGGGACTGCCGGACAGTGCCTTTGAGGATGCTCCGGGCTTCAGCCCCACACCGATGGAGCTGCGGGTGATGCTGCTGGCCCATTTGCGTCCCCGGCCCGATTCGCTTGTGTGGGACGTGGGCGGCGGCACCGGTGCCCTGGCGCTGGAGATCGCCCGCTTGATGCCCAAGGGCGCCGTGCACACCCTCGAACGGGATCCCGATGCCATTGAGCTGCTGGAGCAGAACCGCCGGCGGTTCGGCATCTCCAACCTGCATATCCATCCCGGCGCCGCCCCGGCCGACCTGGCCCAGCTCCCCCCCCACCCTGACCGGGTGTTGCTGGAGGTGGGGCGCCCCCTGGGCGATGTGCTTCTGGCCGTCTGGGAGGCCTTGGTACCCCAGGGGCGTCTGGTGATCAGCACCGCCAGTCTGGAGGGTCTGGTGGATGCCACCGACACCCTGGGCCAGCTGGCGGCCCGGGATGTGCAGGTGGTGCAGGCCACCGTGCACCGGATGCAGCGGCGCGGCAGCCAGGCCAAGCTGGCTGCGGCGGAGCCCCTGTTTCTGATCGCCGCCGAGCGCTCCCCTCACGTCGAGCCGTCCTGAGCACCGCGTCTTGATCCCCCGCCCCCGCCCCGACTCCCGCACTGCCCCACGCACTGCCACCTCTCTGCCCCGGCTGCTCAGCGGCTGGGCCGCCGGTGCTTTTGGCTTTGTGGTGGTGATGCTGGGGGGCTGGTGGTTCACGGTGGCCGTGGGGGTGATCGTGCACCTTGGGTTGCTGGAGTTTTTCCGGATGGCTCAGTTCAAGGGGATCCGGCCCGCCACCAAAACCACCCTGGTGGCGGTGCAGCTGCTGCTCGTCACCACCCAGCTGGCCAGTGGCAGTGGCTTGTTGGGTGGCGGCTGGTTCGCCGGCGATGTGGCGGCGGCGGTGCTGCCCGCCTCCGGCGCGGTGATCTGTGGCTGGCTGCTGCTGCAGCCGGTCACCGGCACCATCGCCGACATCGCCGCCTCGATCTTCGGGCTCTTCTACCTCGGCTTTCTGCCCAGCTACTGGATTCGCCTGCGCGACCTGGCCGGCGATGCCCTGGCCCCCCATCTGGCTGGCCAACCCTGGCCCGCCAGTGCCGGTCTTGCCCTCACCCTGCTGGCCTGCTTCCTGATCGTCGCCACCGATATCGGCTCTTATGTGATCGGCCGCCGACTTGGCCGCCATCCGCTGTCGCCGATCTCCCCGGGCAAGACGGTGGAGGGGGCCCTGGGCGGTGTGGCCTGCGCGGTGGCGGTGGGGGCCCTGGGGGGCAGCTGGATCGGCTGGAGCTGGGGTTGGTTGATCGGCGCCATGCTCGGGGCCATTGTGGCGCTGTTCGCCCTGGTTGGCGACCTCACCGAGTCGATGATGAAGCGTGATGCCGGTCTGAAGGATTCCGGCGACGCGATCCCCGGCCACGGCGGCATCCTCGATCGGATTGACAGCTATCTGTTCGTGCCGGCGGTGGTGTACTCGCTGGTGACCCTGGTGTTACCGCTGCTGCAGCGCTGAACAGCAGCTTCCGAACACCCTGCTCAGCCGCCCCTTCGGACCTCTCTTCAGCCGCCCACGCTCACCTGGGCTACACCCAGCAACTGCAGCATGCCCCCCTCCAGGCGAGCGTCCTGGATGGTGATGCCGCGATCCATGGGCAGCCGGCTGCTGACGTTGCCGGTCCGGGAGCGGATCTCAACACTGCCCTCCACCGCAGCCACGCTGGTTTCCAGTTCGACCAGGTCGCGGGTCCCCAGGCCCCGGGCGGCGAACACCAGGCTGTCCTGGTGCATGCGCAGCTCCACCAGCGGCACGATGCCGAGCAGCGCTTCACCGAGGCTGTCGCCGAGGACCCGCCAGGGTGGAGCGCTCAGCGAGCGGGTCAGCCCGTCGGGCGTGAAGCTCACCTGCCCCTGGATCTGGAAAGCGTGCTCCAGCTGCAGGGGGTGGCCCTTGACCAGGTTGCCGATGTGCACCTGGATCGGCCCGCTGCGCAGCTCCACCAGCTCCAGATGCAGGTCGCGATACACCACCCGCCGCGCCAGAAGTTGCACCCCCGCCAGCCGGCCCCGCAGCAGCTGCAGGCCCGATCCCTCGAGCTGAATGTCGAGGCTGCCGATGGCCTGGCACTGTTGGCGGATCCAGAGCTGAAGGCCGCTGGCAAGCAGCTGCATCACGGGGCCGTTGCCGCGCGCGTCGGGGCTGCTCATGGGTGGAGAGGACCGGGCATCGGAAGGGGAGGCTTGGCCAGCCAGGTGGTGGCCACGGTGGCGGGTTGGTCGAGGTGCGGCAGGTGGCCGCAGGCGTCCAGTTCGCGTACCCGCTCACCGAGGAGAGCCAGGGCGGCGCGCTTCTGGGGAGCCCGCAGGATGCGGTCGTCGGCGCCCCACAGCACGTCGATGGGCTGGTGGGGCAGCGGGGCACCGCAGCCGGCAAAGCCACCGGAGCGGGCGAAGCGCTGCAGGGCCTCGGCCCAGCCAGGGCTCTGCAGATGCAGGGAGGCGATCTCCAGCTCTGCGGCACCCACGGACGCCTCTGGATCGGCGAAGGCAGTGCGACACAGGCCCCGCCGCACGCCAGGCAGGGCGAGGAAACGTACGCCCAGCCCATCGAGCAGGGGCGGCAGGGGCATCGGTCGGCCCGTGAGGCCAGCAGGTGCCAGCAACAGCAGACGCTGCACCTGCTCCGGTAATCGCCGGGCCAGCTCCACCGCCACCGAGCCCCCCATCGAGGCGCCGATCAGTCCGAGAGGGGCAGGGTTGCGATCACCGATGGCCTGCACCAGGGCATCCAGGTGGCGTAGAACGCCAGTGGGGCTGTAGTCGCCGCCGGCGGGCCGGGGGCTGAAGCCGAAGCCGAAGAGGTCGGGGATGAACAGTTGGGCACCGCCGGCGAGCAGCGGTGCGAGCCGCCGGAATTCGAGAAAGGAGCTATCGAAGCCGTGCAGCAGCAGCACCGGTGGGCCCTCCCCCAGCACCGCCACCGGCCAGGGGCCCCAACCTTCTCCTGCGTCGAGCTGCGCCAGCGGCCACCACTCCACCTGGGCGGCAAGGTCTCTTGCCTGGGGATCGAGCAGGCTACGGGCTGCTTCTCGCACCAGCGCCTGAGCCGGATGCGGAGCTGGTGCCTGTTGGGCTGCGGCCACACTGCTCACGCGGGCTGGCGCTCGCTGCTGCAGGTGCTCACCAGGGCGGCCAGCAGATCGTTGGGGCTCACGGCGAAGGGAAGGTGGTGCAGGTCGGACTCCTCGCGGCAGGCAAACGCGCAGGCGTGCTGCAGCTCGTGCAGTCCAACCTCCGCCAGGCCCAGGTCTTCGAGGCGTACCGGCAGGCCGAGCCGGCGGAACAGGGGCAGCAGCTGGCGGCGCGCCTGGCCGGCGAGCTGGCTGCCGCTGAGCACCTCCTCCAGCCGGAGCTGGACCAGGATGCCGAAACCCACCTTCTCACCATGCAGCCGCTCGTGGCTGGCCTCCAGCTGGGTCAGGCCGTTGTGGACGGCATGGGCTGCCACAGTGCGGCAACGGGCCCCGCCGATACCGCCGATCAGGCCGGCGCTGAGGCCGCAGGCCTCCACCACCCGCTCCCAGGCCTCGCCGTGGGGATCCCGCAGGGCTTCCTCGGCCTCCAGAAGCAGCTGGTCGCGCAGCACCCGGGCCATCTGCACCGCCTGCTGCACCAGGCCATCGCCGCTGGCGCCACTGCTCACCGAGGCCTCATACCACTTGGCCATGGCGTCGGCGATGCCGCTGGCCAGGGTGCGGGACGGGGCCTGGCGGATCAGGGTGTGGTCAAAGATCAGCAGGTCCGGGCAGCGGTCCAGGGTCACGTCGCCCAGGAATGCTCCTGCGGGGCTGTAGAGATTGGCGAGGGCAGTCCAGCCGGCACACGTAGCGGCACTGGTGGGCACCGTGATGCATGGCAGCTTGTAGCGGTGGGCCAGCAGCTTGCCGGCATCGAGAACCTTGCCGCCGCCGATGGCGATCACTCCATCACAGCCCCGCTCCTGGCAGGCAGCGCCGATCCGGGCCAGGTCCTCTTCGCAGCAATCGTTGTGAAGCTCGGCGGCGTGGGGATCCAGCCCCGTTTCGACGAGATCGGCGAGGAGCTGCCGCCGTAAGACGGCGGTGGCGGGGCTGCGGCCAAGCACGAGAGGCCGGCCGCACAGGACTTGGATCCGTCCCAGCCCCTGGGCCCAAGCCCCCGGGCCCCGCAGCACCTCGGCTGGGGCGATGGCGTGTTGGCTCAGGGGGCTACTCATCCCGGTGTGACTGTCATCCCCAATTGATGGTACGGGCTGGGTCCGCGCCCTGCTCAGACGCCAGCGGCGGCGAGTTCCGGCTGAGCAGGCAGGGCGCTCTGCTTGCGGATCACCACCTGCTTGTCGTCGTTGACGTCCACGACGGCAGCATCGCCATCGCCGATCCGGCCGCTGAGGAACTCCTCGGCCAGTGAGTCTTCGAGCAGGCGCATCACGGCGCGACGCAACGGGCGGGCGCCGTAGGAGGGGTTGTAGCCCTCCTCCACCAGCCGCTCCTTGAAGGCCTCTGTCACTGACAGGGCGATGCCCTTGTCGAGCATGCGGTCGAAGACCTCCTTGAGCATGATCTCAGCGATCTGCTTGACCTCCTCGCGGTTGAGCTGACGGAAGACGATGATCTCGTCGAGACGGTTGAGGAATTCGGGACGGAAGTATTGCTTCAGCTCCTCATTCACCAACGAGCGGATGCGGTTGTAGTTGGTTTCGTCGGCATCGCCTCCACCGAATTCGAAGCCGAGGCCACCGCCACCCTTCTCGATCACCTTCGAACCGATGTTCGAAGTCATGATGATCAAGGTGTTCTTGAAATCGACCGTGCGGCCCTTGGAGTCGGTCAGGCGGCCATCCTCGAGCAGCTGCAGCAGCAGGTTGAACACATCGGGGTGGGCCTTCTCGATCTCATCGAACAACACCACGGTGTAAGGCCGGCGCCGTACCGCTTCGGTGAGCTGGCCCCCTTCGTTGAAGCCCACGTAACCCGGAGGCGAGCCGATCAGCTTGCTGACCGTGTGGCGCTCCATGAACTCCGACATGTCGAGGCGGATCATGGCTTCTTCGCTGCCAAAGAAGTAGGCCGCCAGCGACTTGGTGAGCTCGGTTTTGCCGACACCGGTGGGGCCGGAGAAGATGAAGCTGGCGATCGGACGGTTGGGGTTCTTGAGGCCCACCCGAGCACGGCGGATGGCCCGGGACACGGCCTTCACCGCTTCGTCTTGTCCGATCAGGCGCTGGTGGAGCGTCTCCTCCATGTTCAGCAGCTTGGCCGACTCGCTTTCGGTGAGCTTCTGCACCGGCACGCCGGTCCAGGAAGCCACGATGTGGGCGATGTCCTCTTCCGTCACCATCGGCGTCCGCTCAGCGTCCGCAGGCGCGTCCGCCAAGGCGACGCTCACCTCAACACCGGCCTGGGTCTCGCCGGCCTGGGATTCGGCGGCAGGCTCCTCATCCTTTCGGGATTGCAGGATCGAGCGGATCTGCTCGCGCAGTTCGACTTCCTTGTCGCGCAGCTCGCCGGCCTTGGTGAAGTCCTGCTCGCGCACGGCCTCTTCCTTGTCCTTCTGGACGGCACGCAGCAGCCTGTCGACCTCCTTCGCCGCCGGAGGCAGCTTGGAGTTCATGAGGCGCACCCGACTGCCGGCCTCATCGACCAGGTCGATTGCCTTATCAGGCAGGAAGCGATCGGAGATGTAGCGATCTCCCAGAGTGGCGGCGGCGACCAGGGCCTCGTCGGCGATTTTGAGGCGGTGGTGGGCTTCGTAACGCTCCTTGAGGCCGCGCAGAATCTCAATCGTGTCGATCACGGAGGGTTCACCCACCATCACCGGCTGGAAACGGCGTTCGAGGGCGGCGTCCCGTTCGATGTGCTTGCGATACTCATCCAGCGTGGTAGCGCCGATGCACTGGAGCTCGCCCCGGGCCAGGGCCGGCTTGAGGATGTTGGCGGCGTCAATGGCGCCCTCAGCGGCACCCGCGCCGATCAACGTGTGCACCTCGTCGATCACGAGGATCACATTTCCGGCGGTGCGGATCTCCTCCATGATTTTTTTGAGGCGTTCCTCAAACTCGCCTCGATATTTGGTCCCAGCCACCAGCAGGCCGATGTCAAGGGTGAGAACGCGCTTGTCTTCGAGGATGTCCGGAATGTCGCCGGAGTTGATCCGCTGGGCCAATCCTTCGGCGATGGCGGTCTTGCCGACGCCGGGCTCGCCGATCAAGACGGGATTGTTCTTGGTGCGGCGACCCAGGATCTGGATCACCCGCTCGATCTCGTTTTGCCGGCCGACCACCGGATCAAGCTTGCCGTCGGCAGCCTGCTGGGTGAGATTGCTGCCGAATTCATCCAGGGTGGGCGTTTTGGTCGAGCCCTTGCCGCCGCCGCCACCAGCCGCCACCTCGGCGGTCTCGCCCAGCATGCGGATCACCTGGGTGCGCACCTTCGCCAGGTCGACGCCGAGATTTTCCAGCACCCGGGCCGCCACACCCTCGCCTTCGCGAATCAGCCCGAGCAGCAGGTGCTCCGTGCCGATGTAGTTGTGCCCGAGCTGACGGGCTTCCTCCAGGGAAAGTTCCAGTACGCGTTTGGCCCGGGGCGTGAAGGGAATCTCCACGGCCACGAAACCGGAGCCCCGGCCAATGATCTTCTCCACCTCAACGCGGGCGTCCTTGAGGTTGACGCCCATCGACTTGAGCACCTTGGCAGCCACGCCCGTGCCCTCGCCGATCAAGCCCAGCAGGATCTGTTCGGTGCCCACAAAGTTGTGGCCTAGGCGGCGAGCCTCTTCCTGGGCCAGCATGATCACCTTGATGGCCTTCTCGGTAAACCGCTCGAACATGGGGCGGGGCCTTGTGCAAGTGCAACCAAGCTACCAGGGTTGACGGGTGAGGTGTGATTTACGCCTGATCAAAGGCAGATCCACTGCAGCAGCAGGGGGTCTGCTGATTTTTGGCAACATCTCAACCCGGACAATTGTGGGTTTTCAGCAATAAGAAAAGCCGGTTATCCACACCCAGGCTCTGCATCATTCACCGGGGATAACCGCAGCCATTGGATCAGGGCGTCCTCTCCGTTGCGGTAGTAACCGCGACGCAGCCCGGCATCCTGGAAGCCCAGGCCGCGGTAAAGGGCCACGGCGGCGGTGTTCCC
>JBILUH010000035.1:0-23922 GCA_044371095.1 Cyanobium sp. | reverse complement strand
ATGGACCAGGCCACCCACAACCGGATCGTGAGCTTCCTGTGGGGCATCGCCGACGACGTGCTGCGGGATCTGTTCAAGCGGGGCAAGTATCCCGATGTGATCCTGCCGATGTGCGTGCTGCGGCGGCTGGATGCGGTGCTGGAGCCCACCAAGGCCAGGGTGCTGGAGGCGAAGCAGAAGCTCGATGCGGCCGAGATCAAGGAGCAGGATGCGGCGCTGCGGGCGGCGGCAGGCCAGGCTTTCTACAACATCTCGCCGTTCACCCTGCGCGATCTCACCAGCCGCGGTAGCGAGCAGCAACTGCGCGCTGATTTCGAGGCCTACCTGGAGGGCTTTTCAGACAATGTGCAGGACATTCTTGAGAACTTCAAGTTCCGCAACCACATCCCCACCCTGTCGCGCTCCGATTCGCTCGGCACGCTGATCAGCAAGTTCCTCGATCCCCAGGTGGATCTGAGCCCGGCCGCGCTCGACAACCACGCCATGGGCACGGTGTTTGAGGAGCTGGTGCGCCGCTTCAACGAGGAGAACAACGAAGAGGCGGGCGAGCACTGGACGCCGCGCGATGCCGTGCGGCTGATGACCACCCTGATGTTCCGGCCGATCGCCGCGCAGGTGAAAAGCGGCAGCTACCTGCTCTACGACGCAGCCTGCGGCACCGGCGGCATGCTCACCGTGGGCGATGAAACCTTGCGGGAGCTTGCGGCAGCCCACGGCCAGGAAGTGGTGACCCACCTCTACGGCCAGGAGATCAACCCCGAAACCTATGCGGTCTGCAAGGCCGACATGCTGCTCAAGGGCGAGGGTGAGAACGCCAACAACATCATGGGCGGAGCGGAATGGTCGACCCTCTCGCACGATGCCTTTCCGGCGCGGGTGTTTGATTTCATGATCTCCAATCCGCCCTACGGCAAGAGCTGGAAGAAGGATCTTGAGGCGATGGGCGGCAAGAAGGAGATGAAAGATCCGCGCTTCCAGGTGGCCCACCGGGGAGAGGCGTTGTCGCTGGTAACGCGCTCCAGTGATGGCCAGATGCTGTTTCTGGCCAACATGGCGAGCAAGATGAACCACGTCTCGGCTTTGGGCAGCCGCATTGCCCAGGTGCACAACGGCTCGTCGCTATTCACCGGCGATGCCGGCTCCGGCGAAAGCAACATCCGCCGTTGGCTGTTCGAAAACGACTGGGTGGAGGCGATTGTGGCCCTGCCCTTGAATCTCTTCTACAACACCGGCATCGCCACCTATGTGTGGCTGCTGAGCAACCGCAAAACGCCTGAACGCCAGGGCAAGGTGCAGTTGATTGATGCCAGCGTTTGGTTTGAGCCGTTGCGCAAAAACCTGGGTAAGAAGAACTGCGAACTGAGTTCGGCCGATATCGAGCGGGTGATGGCGGCCTATGACGCCCTGGAGGAGAGCGAGCACGCCAAGGTGTTTGCCAATGAGGCGTTCGGCTACTGGAAGGTGAGCGTGGAGCGACCGTTGCGCCTGCACAGCCGCATCACAGCGGCGGCGATCGAGGCGCTGCGCACGGCCTCCGGCGACCGCGAGATCCGCGAGGAGCTGTGGGGCGACTACGGCGATGCTCTGCTCACGCGCTTCGCCAGCCTGAAACCAGAGCTGGAGCAGCGCCTGCGCGAGTGGAGCTCAGGCGACGACGATGGGGAAGACAGCGACGAGGAGACCGACGCCAAACCTGGCCTTCCCGAGAAGCGGCGCAAGAAGCTGTTGGATCCCGGCACCTGGCAGCGCGATACCCAGCTGGCGGCGGCGGCCGAAGCCCTGCGGGAGCTGTTTGGCGAGGAGCTGTTCGACGACCACAACGAGTTCCGCAGCGAGGCGCAGAGCGCCCTCAAGCTGCAGGGCATCAAGCTGAGCGCCGCCGAACTGAAGCTGCTGCTCAGGCAGGTGAGCTGGCGGGAGGAAAGCGCGCCACCGGTGATCGCCAAGGTGCACAAGGGCGCCAAGGTGGTGGCCGACCCGCTGCATGGCCTGTTCGAGCTGGAGCTGAACGGCAAGCCCTGCGTGGTGGAGTACGAGCCCGACACCGACCTACGCGACAGCGAGCAGATCCCCCTGCTGGAGGAGGGCGGCATCGAGGCCTTCATCCGCCGCGAGGTGCTGCCCTACACACCCGATGCCTGGATCATCCCGGAGGCCACCAAGGTGGGCTACGAGGTGAGCTTCACCCGTCACTTCTACAAACCCAAGCCTCTGCGCAGCCTGGCCGAGATCGCCGCCGACATCCGCGCCATCGAAGCGGAGGCCGAGGGCCTACTCGACGGGCTGCTGGTGGGGGCGGGGTGAGCCCATGCCATACACAACGCTGCGTTTAACATGGAAGTATGCGGCGCCCACGCGAAAAGCAGAGCGGTGCATGGAGCTGCTTGAGGACTACCTGATCCTGTGTCCTGCGGCCTGCCCAGAGCTGAAGGGGGGAGGAGGGAGATGACCAAAGAAATTTTACTGGAGCCCCACTTCAAGGGCGAACGATTCCGCGACCACACCCTGCCGCTTTCCCTGCTGCGAGACCTGGAAGCACTTCAGGGGATCATTCTGGAAATCGCCAAGGATGACTACAGACAGGCGCATCCGGGCCGCCAACGGCTGCCGCGTGGGTTCAGCGATCAGCTGGAACTTCATCTCAGTGCACGCGAGGGGAGTTTTGTAGCTGAGATAGGGCTGATCCAGGACGATTCTCTGCTGTTTGGCTGTGATCCCCGCATAGAGCAGGCTAGGCGTGCTTGTGACCGCTTCTTGGATGCGCTTTCCCATGTCCAGGAGCAACGACAGGGACCTCCGCCTCAGCTACCAGATGCGGTTTGGGCTTATTTAGAGAAATTCGGCCGGGGGTTGCAACCTGAGGAATGCATACGCTTCACGCATGGTGATGCCTACGAGGTTCAGTTCACCAGAGAGCTGCGTCGTCGGTTGCTGCTCAGCCGACCAGGCAGTGAGCCGCTCACCGAAGAGGTGAGGGTTTTGGCGAAGCTGGGGGATGTGCGGCCCAGGGATCATGAAATGACCCTGGTGCTGGGCGATGGCCGGGTGATTTCTTCCGCCATCAATGATCAGCAGATAAGAGATCTGGGCGCCGTGAAAGTGAGCGAGTTTGGCAAGCGTTGGGTCCTGGTGAAAGGAATCGCGAGCCTGGACGCGAACCAGCAACTGCTGCGGATCGAGGAAGCGGATACGGTGGAGCCGCTGGATGTGCTGGACCCTCTGGTCCAGCTGGAGCAGCTGCGGCAGTTATCGGCCGGCTGGCTGGACGGCGATGGGGAGCCGCCGGGCAGAGACTTGCTGGGCTTGGTGGAGCAGTGGCTTGAGGAGCATCAGCGCGATGATGATGAGCCCCCCCGTCTGTATCCCACGGCTGAGGGTGGCGTGGAAGCGGAGTGGCGAATTGGGAGGCTGGATCTTTCAATTGAGTTCGATCCCAGCAGCGGCATGGTGGAATGGCATGCCTTGGATCTTGATTCCGGTGTTGTAGACGAACAGCAGGTCTCCCTTCGTGACAGCTCTGGGCTGAAGGCGCTAGGGGGCAAGCTGCAGCATCTTTTGGCAGAAGGGGGCACAAAGGTCTCGGCAACATCTGAGGGAGGGCCTGCATGAACGCACAAACTCCACTCTTGCGCCAAATTCATCCTTCGTTTCTGAAGGGCAATCAAGCCAGCACCCAAGCGTTCCGACCCACACCGAAAGACAACGATCGGTTGTCATTCGACGATGGCGATCAGATCTCGGCCCAGGCTGCCTGGAGTCGTTACACCAATAAGCGGGGGCTGCAGTCGGTCGGCGTCTTGGCAGTGACTGTCCGGGAATGTGAGAGTGAAAATCTGGATGTGATCCCCGATGGCGTGCCCGAGCCGGAACATGTATCCGTGAACTTCGAGGGTAAGACCAACGGACAACGCAAAACGATCAGCAAACACCTTCGGGATTTCGCCATGGCCAAGGGGTGGCAGGTTGGGCCTGAGGGGAAAGGTGAATGATCGAGAACCTGGAGCCCTATCCGGACTACAAAGACTCGGGACTTCCCTGGCTGGGAAAGGTGCCGGCACATTGGGAGATCAGGCGCAATGGCGGTTTGTTTCAGCAGCGCAATGATCCGGGTGATGCCAAGCTGCCGATCCTGGAGGTTTCGCTGCGAACAGGTGTGCAGGTGCGCGACTTCGCCAGATCCAAGCGCAAACAGGTGATGACCAACCGCTCGAAATATAGGCGAGCTGGACAGGGAGACCTTGTCTACAACATGATGCGAATGTGGCAGGGAGCCGCAGGCATCGCACCTGTGAGTGGCCTGGTGAGCCCCGCCTATGTGGTGTGCAGAGCCATGCCAGGCATCGACTCAGGGTATTTCTCCAGACTTTTCAAAACCGACGACTATCTGGCGGAGATCGATGCGGCATCAAGGGGAATCGTCAAAGATCGCAACCGGCTGTATTGGGATCAGTTCAAACAGATCAGCAGTCCTTTACCACCGGCCAGCGAACAACGCGCCATTGCCCGCTTCCTCGCCTGGGCCACCAACCGCCTGGATCGTGCCATCGGAGCCAAGCGCCGCATCATCACCCTTCTGCAGGAGCAGAAGCAGGCCATCATTCATCGCGCCGTGACGCGGGGACTGGATCCCTCCGTACCGCTCAAGGATTCGGGGATTCCCTGGCTTGGGGAGATTCCGGAGCATTGGGAGGCTAAGCGCATCAAATGTGATTTTGAATGCCTGAACTTCCGACGCATTCCACTAAGCGCGCCTGAAAGAGGGAGAATGAAGGGTCGCCAATACGACTACTACGGCGCCTCCGGTATCATTGACAAAGTTGATGAATATATTTTTGACAATGATCTAATCCTAATCGCAGAAGACGGCGCCAATCTTGTCAACCGCAATCTTCCGCTCGTAATCGTTGCGTGTGGCAAATACTGGGTAAACAACCATGCTCACATACTCAAGCCAAGAAGAGGTCGCCTGGAATATCTAGCGGCCTTACTTGAAAGCATGGATTATCGCCCCTGGATTTCAGGAGCCGCCCAGCCCAAGCTCACTCAAGACCGCCTGATGGGAATACGGATCGCCGTCCCACCTCCAGAGGAGCAGGCTCTAATAGTGGAGGCATTCAACAAAGAGGCCGCACCAATCACATTGTCAATTCAGGAATTACTTCAAGAGGCAAGCCTCCTCCGCGAATACCGCACTCGCCTGATTGCCGATGTGGTGACGGGCAAGCTGGATGTGCGGGAGGTGGCGGCGGGGTTGCCGGAGGAGGTCGAGCCGTCAATCCAGTCGGATGCAGCTGGCGTTGATGGAGGCGAAGCTGAGGATGATCTCGACTCCGATCCGATCGATACCGAGGAGGATTGACATGACAGCTGACGCTCAAGCCCCCTTCATCCAACAGCTACAGCTGAACAACATCCTCTCCTTCGGGTCTGATGGGATCAGCTTGGATCTGTTGCCGCTCAATGTGCTGATTGGCCCCAACGGATCTGGTAAGTCGAATTTCATTGAGGCCATTGCCTTGATGCGGGCCGCCCCGCGCGACTACCGGGACGTGGTGCGGCGTGGTGGCGGTGTGAGGGAATGGCTGTGGAAGGGCGCTCCCGAAGAGAGAGGACACATGGCCTGGGTGGTGGCCAATCCTGTGGGATCTCTACCACTCCGCCATGACCTGGCGTTTCAGGCGGTTGGCCAGAATTTTTCGTTGGTGCAGGAGAGCGTGCGATCCAGCCAGAACACCGACAGAAAGGAATCCCCCGAAGTCTTCTACCACTACGCCCAAGGCCAACCTACGATCCGCGTACAAGCGGGGAGTGGCGCAATCTATCGGACTATCGATCCAAGCAGCCTCGATCTGGATCGCTCCATCCTGGCCCAACGCCGAGATCCAGACAGCTATCCCGCGTTTGCAAGCCTGGCCAGCAATTACGAACGCATTCGCATCTACAGAGAATGGACCTTTGGCCGCAAGGCCATCTTCCGCAATCCCCAGCAAGCGGACCTTCCCAACGATGTGCTGGCGGAAAATTTCTCCAACCTGGGGCTTTTCCTCAACCGCCTCAAGACTCGCCACCCAGTCGCCGCACGCGCCATTCTTGAAGGTCTGACCGACCTCTACGACGGGCTCACAGACTTCAACGTATTGATCGAAGGCGGCACGGTGCAGGTGTTCTTCACAGAAGGTGAGTTTGTGATCCCCGCCACTCGCCTCTCTGATGGCACGTTGCGCTACCTCTGCCTGCTCGCCATCCTCTGCGATCCCAATCCACCGCCGTTGATCTGCATCGAAGAACCAGAACTGGGCCTGCACCCGGATGTGCTGCCGAAATTGGCCGATCACCTTGTGGCCGCCTCTCGGCGCACCCAGCTGATCGTCACCACGCACTCGGATGTGCTGGTGGATGCGATGAGCGAACAGCCCGAATCGGTTGTCGTCTGCGAAAAACAGGATGGCGCCACGTCCATGACACGCTTGGAGGCTGGTGAGCTTCAAGCGTGGTTGCAGAAGTATCGCCTGGGTGAGCTCTGGATCCGGGGCGAGCTGGGAGGGACTCGCTGGTGAGTGCCCATCTCTACATCGAAGGCGGCGGCAACTCCAAGGAGGAGAAGATCCGTTGCCGTGAAGCCTTCGCCACGCTGCTCAAGAGCCAGGGCTTCAGCGGACGCATGCCGAGGCTCACAGCCTGCGGTGGCCGTGGCGCTGCTTTCGACGACTTCAAAACCGCTCACACCACGGCAAAACCTGGCCATTTCATTGGCCTGCTGATCGACAGCGAAGATCCACTGGCCATGCCCAAGGATCCCCAGGAACAACAAACCTGGGAGCACCTCCGGCAACGCGATGGTTGGGCAACGCCCAACGGAGCCACCGATCAACAGGTGCTCTTCATGACCACCTGCATGGAGACCTGGATAGCTGCAGATTGCCCAACCCTGCGGGAACACTATGGGCAAGAGCTCAACGAGAACCAACTGCCGCCAACCAAGCAACTCGAATCGCGGCTTCGGCACGCAGTTCAGGATGGGCTGCAGAACGCGACCTCAAACTGCTCCAATACCTATCGAAAAGGCAAACGCTCTTATGAAGTCCTGGCCAAATTAAATCCAGCCGTATTAGCCCGCTTGCTTCCCAGCTTCGCACGGGCCATGGCCATCCTGGAGCAGAAACTCTGAGAGAGCCCACAGGGCTGCGAACCACCTGCGATGTAGCCAGCGTGATGCCTGAATGAGAGGCCATGCCGGCGACCAGCCTTTGGCAACCCGTGGCGAAAAACTGGCGTTACCAGAGCTCTAACAGAGATTTGATCTAAGGCAAGCCTGCAAATCCCTGTGTCGGCCTGGCTTCTTCCATTGCCAGCCCCCATCCATCAAACTGGTGCGAGGCCCCTCATTTCCCCGGCCCCATGCCCACCGACACCAGCGAGCAGGGCCTGGAAGCGCTGATCACCCGCGCCATGACCGGGAGGACGCACCTGCTGGAGCCGCCCCACAGAGCTACCCCCACGGCTGTGCCGGTGAGTGGCGGCACCGGCTGGCTGCTGGGCGATCCGCGCCATTACGACCGCAGCTTCTGCCTGGATCTGGTGCAGCTGCAGGGCTTTCTCGAAGCCACCCAGCCCCAGGACGCTGAAGCTGTGCAGATTGCTGTGGATGGCCCCACGCGGCGGGCGTTTCTGGCGCGGCTAGAGAAGCAGATCAGCCAACGCGGCATGGTGGAGGTGCTGCGCAAGGGAATCCGCCACGGCCCCCACGACATCCAGCTCTTCTACGGCACCCCCTCCTCTGGCAACACCCGTGCCGAAGAGCTGTTCGGCCTCAACCGTTTCAGCCTCACCCGCCAGCTCGCCTACAGCGCCGACCAGACCCGCCGCGCTCTGGATCTGGCCCTGTTTGTGAACGGCCTGCCGGTGGCCACCTTTGAGCTCAAGAACAACCTCACTTGCCAGTCGTTCAAGCACGCCATCGCCCAATACAAGGCCGATCGCGATCCCCGCGAACCCCTGTTCGCCTTCGCTCGCTGCCTCGTGCATTTCGCCGTGGATGAGCAGGAGGTGCACTTCTGCACCCATCTCAAGGGGAAAGACTCGGAGTTTCTGCCCTTCAACAAGGGCACCAGCAGCGGCGGCTCAGGCAATCCAGCCAACCCCGCCGGCCTGGCCACGGCCTACCTCTGGGAGCAGATTCTCACCCCCGCCAGCCTCACCGACATCCTCGAGAACTACGCCCAGGTGGTGGAGAAGAAACACCCCCGCACCGGCCGCAAAACCTACAAGCAGATCTTTCCCCGCTACCACCAGCTCGATGTGGTGCGCTCGCTCCTGGCACACGTGCAAGCCCATGGCGCCGGCCACTGCTATCTGGCGCAACATTCAGCGGGGAGTGGCAAGAGCAATTCGATTGCCTGGCTCACGCACCAGGTGGGCGATAAGTACCACAACGGCGAGCGGGTGTTCGACACGGTGATCGTGGTCACCGACCGGCGCAACCTCGATGAGCAGCTGCGCGGCAACATCCTCGCCTTCATGCAGGTGGGAGCCACCGTGGGGGCCGTGACCGGCCGGGGAGCATCCAAAACCCAGCAACTGCGCCAGTTCCTAGAGGCCGGCAAGAAGATCATCATCTGCACCTTGCAGACCTTCCCCGAACTCAGCCGCCAGCTCGACAACGCCCCCGCCGGTCGCCGCTATGCGGTGATCATCGACGAAGCCCACTCCAGCCAGGGCAGCAAGGCCTCCGCCGCCCTCAACCTATCGCTGGCTGAAGACGCCCAGGCCCTGGCCGATGACGCTGACATGGAAGACGTTGTGAATGCGGTGATCGAGGAGCGCATGCTCAGCCGCAAGCTGCTCGCCAATGCCAGCTATTTCGCCTTTACCGCCACCGCCAAGGCCAAGACGCTGGAACTGTTCGGAACACCCCTGCCGCCCGATGGCGAGGGCAAGATCGGCCGGCGGCCGTTTCATGTGTACACCATGAGGCAGGCCATCGAGGAGACGTTCATCCTCGATGTCTTGCAGTACTACACGCCAGTCAGCAGCTACTACTGGCTGGCCAAAACGATCGAGGCCGATCCGCTGTTCGACAGCAAACGGGCTCGGAGCAAGCTGCGCCGCTATGTGGAAAGCCACGACACGGCCATTCGCAGCAAGGCCGAGATCATGGTGGATCACTTTCTCGACGACGTGCTGCCTCTGCGGGAGATGAAGGGCGAGGCCCGCGCCATGGTGGTGACGGGCAGCATCGAACGGGCTGTGCAGGTTTTCGGTGCCGTTCGCAGCTATCTGGAGGAGCGGCGCAGCCCCTTCCTGCCGATCGTGGCCTTCTCCGGCGAACACGACTTCGGCGCTGGCCCCGTGAGTGAAGCCTCCCTCAATGGCTTCCCCAGCAGCGAGATCACCAGCCGCATTCAGGAGGATCCCTATCGCTTCCTGATCTGCGCCGACAAGTTCCAGACCGGCTACGACGAGCCGCTGCTGCAGGCGATGTATGTAGACAAACCGCTCGGTGGCATCCAAGCCGTGCAGACCCTCTCGCGCCTGAACCGCGCTGCCCCCGGGAAGAGCCGTGTGTTTGTGCTCGATTTCCAGGACAACGCCGATGCCGTGCAGGCCGCCTTCGCCGATTACTACAAAACCACCCTCCTCAGCCAGGAGAGCGACCCCAACAAGCTGCACGACCTCCGCGATGATCTCGACAAGCTGCAGGTGTACACCTGGCCGCAGGTGGAAGAGTTCGTGGCCCTGTTTCTGAGCAACAGCGATCGCGAGCTGCTCCAGCCGATCCTCAATCACTGCCGGCAGATCTACTGCGAGCAGCTCAACGAAGACGACCAGGTGGCCTTCAAGGCCAAAGCCAAGGCGTTCGTGCGCAGCTACGACTTTCTGGCCACGATCCTGAGTTATCCACAGCCCGAGTGGGAAAAGCTGTCGATCTTTCTGACGCTACTGGTGCGCGCCCTACCGGCACCGGAAGAGGATGATCTTACCAAGGGAATGCTGGAGCTGATCGACCTGGACAGCTACCGGATCGACAAGCAGAACCAGCAGCGCATCGCACTCCCGGATGATGACGCGACATTGGATCCAGCACCCGTTTCAGGCGGTGGCTTCAAGCCCGAGCCCGAGCTGGATCCACTCTCGGTGATCGTCACCAACTTCAACGATCAGTACGGCACGAGCTTCAGCGACGAAGACCGGATCCGTCGCCTGATTCGTGATGAAATCGCCCCTCAGGTAGCCCAGGATCAGCGCTACTGCAACGCCCGCGCCAACACCCCTAACACCGCCGCGATCGAGCTCGATGCGGCACTCAACCGCGTGGTGGACCCGCTGTTTCTGGATCAGACGGAGTTTTACAAGCAGTTCAAGGACAATGCTCTGTTCCGCAATTTCGTTCGGGAAATTGTGGAGAGGCTGGTCGCCTAGAACCCGGAGAATTCACCATAGGCCTGGCTGTGCCGAGTTATCGCTGCTTGCCGGCTTCGATTCCGGCACAGTCTCATTGGGCACCAGGCTCCAGAAGCCATATTTGCGGCCGTGATCACGTCGCAGCTGGGCTGCATAGGTGCGGTGATCGATCAGATCACCCCAGCTCTCGATTCTGCGGGCCAGGTGGTGACAGGTGTGCAGATGACGGGCAGCGTGGGGATAGCGCGTGCTGCGCCCCACCCGCAGGCTGAAATCGACCATCGCCCGCAGGCAGCGCGTGGCCGCCAGGGGGTGATCCTTCTCCAGCAGTTCCGCCAGCGGTGCCAGCAGCACATAGCAGTCGCCGTTGAGCGGCTTCGGTGTGGCCAGCACCAACCGGGCGGCGCGGCGCGGTTCGGGCCAGTGCAGCAGAAACCACAGCGCCTCCTGCAGGTCGTCGTGCTCGGCCACCAGATCGAGGGCCCGCTCCTCAGCATCCGCATCCTCGAAAGCGGGCAGCCGTTTGAGGTAATCGCGCAATTGGCGGCGCGACAGCTCCATCAGGGCGTACTCCCAGCGCTGCGCCTGCGCCTCGTCGCCGCGGCCGAGCGCCTCCAGGGCCGCCAGGCGCGCATCACACCACTCCTCCGCTCCGGCCCGGCGTTGAGCCAGACCGGGATCAGCCCCCTGCAGCAGCGCCAGAGCCTCCTCGGCCCGGCCCGCCGGCGTGAGCCGCTGCGCCACCTCGGCGGCGATCGCGGGCACCGTCAGCGCCTCGGGGTCGTGGTTGCGGTATTCGGCCAGGTAGGCCTCGGCATCGCCCAGGGCATCGGCGATGTCGAGCATGGCGATGCGCACAGTCAGATCTCGGGACTCATTCGCGTCTTCACTGCGGGCGTGACGCGCACGCCGCAACTCCAGCCGCTGGCGCAGATGGGCCAGGCCTTCCGGCCCCAGCGCCGGCGCCAGATCCCGCAGGATCGGGTCGAACTGGCCGTAGCCGTTGCCCACGATCGCGGCATACACCTGATCGGCGAGGGCCTTGCGGTCCCCAGGCGCCTTCTGGGCCACGGCGCCGAGCGCTGCACTGCTCTGATAAAAAAAGTCGCGTACCACTGCATCGCTGTCGTCGCAGCGGTCGATCAGACCCTCAGCAAGGCCGAGCAGATCCCAGAACAGGTCCACCGCCTGGGCGGGATTGTGCTCGGCGATCGGCCCGCTGATCGCCTGGCGCTGCCGTTCCAGATCCTTGAGCAGCCTGTCGCGCTGGTGGTCGTCGAGAAAGCTGCCGGAACGCGCGATCGTGGCCAGCCGTTTGCGCACCTCCCGGGCGATCTCGGCGGGCCCCTTCTGCTCAGCCAGCGCCAGGCGCAGCAGCCGTTTGGCGCCGGCATCGCCCTCGCTCAGGGTAAGCAGGAGCTCGGCCAGCCTGGCTGCCCCGAGGGCTTCCAGGTTTTTGGCGGTGAGGCTGGATGAGCCGGCCATCGCCAGGATGGATTGAAGCCCTGATCATCCCGTGGATGGGTTGGTGGTGGCGACCTTGCCGGCAGGTCATCCTGCTGAAACCACTGCAGCTGCCCCCACAATGGGCCGATGAACCGCTCCGCCGACTGGCTGCAGCAAGCCCGGGCCGATCTGGAGGTGGCAGCCGTGAACGCCGGTGCCGGCCATCACGAATGGGCTTGCTTCGCCTGCCACCAGGCGGTGGAGAAGGCGCTGAAGGGGCTGCATCTGCGCCATGGCCAGCAGATCTGGGGCCATGGCCTCGGCCGCTCCTGGCGTGAGTTGCCCCTGGCCGTCGGCTCGGCACTGGCAGCAGCCGTGCCGGATCTCGACGACAGGCTGCGGATCCTCGACGCCCTCTACATCCCCACCCGCTACCCGGATAGCCTCCCGGATGGAGCCCCCGCCGACCACTTCGGCCGCCTCCAGAGCAACGACGCCCTGCGCCATGCCCGTTCGATCGTTGACGCAATCGCTGCTTCGCTGGCCTGAGCCTGAGCTGGTGCTCCAGCAGGTGACGGAGTGGGCCGAGCGGATCGCGCCCGCGCATCGCAGTCTCAAACGGGTGGGCGTGTTCGGCAGCTACGGCCGCGGCGACGCCGGCGTGGGCAGCGATCTGGATCTGCTGCTGATCGACACCGATGCCGTGGGCCCCCAGCACCAGCGCCTGCTGGCCTGGCCCCTGGCGGAGCTACCGCTCAGCTGCGATGCGCTGGTGCTCACCCCAGCCGAACACCGCGAACTGTTGGCCAGCGGTTCCGCCATGGCCGCCGCGTTGGCCCGCGACAGCCGCTGGCTGTGGGGCTGACGCGGAAAGCCGCACGGCGGCGCCTTCCCCACCAGCCACCAGCCGCAAACCAACAGCCCAACAACCGAACAGCCAGGGTTAAACAACAGCCAAGTGTTGAGGGATTGAAGGATTAAGGGATAAGGGAAGGGACCTGGGGGAGGCAGACCACACGGAACCCAACGCCGTCGAAGGCGTCGACGGGCAGGTCGCGGTTGCGAGAAGCCGAACGGCAGTTCCCGGGGAAGCTGAGCCAGGAGCCGCCGCGCAGCAGCTTTCTCCATCTCCAGCTGTCTCCCCTCAACCAGGGACTGCCATCGGTTGGGGCGCCCTCATATGAGTCGTGCCAGATGTCGAGGCACCACTCCCACACGTTGCCGTGCATGTCGTGCAGGCCCCAACCATTGGCGGGGAAGCTGGCCACATTTGTGGTTGCCCCTCGCGGCCACCCATGGGGGCCTCCCGCGTAGCTGATGTTTGCGCGGTAATTGGCCAGCTCCGGTGTGAGCGTGCCACCAAAGGCGAAAGGCGTGCTGCTGCCTGCCCGGCAGGCGTACTCCCATTGGGCCTCACTGGGCAGGGTGAAGGGAAGGCCAGTGCGCTGGCTGAGCCGGCGGCAGAACTCCATCGCCTCCTCCCAGCGCACCTCATCCACCGGCCGGCGGGCCCCTTTGAAGCCAGAGGGGTCGGGCAGGAGATCCAGTTCCAGCTTGGGCCAGCGCGCCACCACGCACCACTGCGCCTGGGTCACCGGAGTTTGGCCGAGCAGGAAGCCGCCTAGCCGCACCCTGTGTTGCGGACCTTCAGCAGCAGAGCGCATGGGCTCGTTGGCGGGCGAGCCCATCAGGAAATCGCCCGCCGGGATCTGGATCAACCGCAGGCTTTCCCCCTCCCCCAGATCAACGTCGCAGGCATCAACCCGCACCTCCTGATGGTCAAACGTCCACCGCTTGCTCCATAGGATTCCCTTTCCGCGTAGGCGAGCGGCGGTGGTCACCGAGAGAGGGCGCAGGGCCAGGGGTGGGGGGTTGGGTGCAACTGCTGGAGTCGAGACTGGAGAAGCGCCAGGCGCCGGCGTGATCGAAGGGACGGGCGCCGCAGGCGGAGCGGAGCTCGGAACCGGGTTCCCCTCAGCAGCGGGGGCGGCTGCGCCTTTGCCCCACTGCTGGGCTCCGGCCTCCTGCCGACGGTCAGCCGGCTCCCGGCTGCCCCGCGACGGGCCGGGGGTGGGGGAGGCCGACTCCTGGACTTTCGCTCCACCATCCAGCTCCGACCCCGCAAACGGATTACACCCCAGGGGCGGCTTGGGGTGGCGCGGCGCCCCGTGCAGCTCCCGCAGGAGCTCCTCCAGCCGCTCCTCGAACAGCCCGTCGTTGCGGAAATCCAGCCACAGGCGCTGGCCCAGGAAGCCCGGCACCAATGGCTCGCCGCTGTTGCCGCGCACAATCGGCACAAACTTGATCGTGTCGGTGGCGCGGGCCACATGGCCCGTCACGACCATGCCCTCATAGCCCGCACCACCCTTGCGCTCCTCCGCCTTGGCCACGTAGTTGGCCGTGCACACCATCAGCACCCGATCGGCGTCGCGGATGCCGAGATCCATGAAGCGCACCACATCGCCGCCGGGCCGGAGGTCCCACTGATCCAGGGTCACCTCCACGCCGCCCTGCACCAGCCGTTCCGCCAGCTCCCGCACCCAGGCCCTGTGGGACTCGGAGTCGTGGGAATAGGAGAGGAACACCCGCGGGGGCACGCCAGCCGGGTTGCAATCAGCGGAGCCATTGTGGGGCAGCTGCGGATGGTCTCGCGCCAAAGCCACCGGTCAGTTGCGCAGGCCCGCCAGGGCAGCGTGATCACTCCTGCATCCCGTGCACTCGCCCTACGCTGAGCCAATACGCCTTGGGGAGATGACGCTCGCCCCACCGCCAGCCACCACCGAAGCTCCCGGGGCCGGCCTGCCGCCACTGCTGCTGCCCCCCGCTCTACGGCTCAGCCCCGAACAGTTCGCCCTGGTGTGCGACGCCAACCCCGAGGCGGTGCTGGAACTGGCGGCCGATGGCCAGCTGATCGCGATGACTCCAACCGGCGGCGACACCAGTGCCCGCAACAGCCTTCTGATCACGCGGCTGCAGATCTGGGCCCTGGCTCAGGGAGTCTGGAAGGTGTTTGACAGCTCCGGTGGGTTCCGCCTGGCCGACGGCTCGGTGCTCAGCCCTGATGCGGCGGTTGTGCGGCTGGAGCGCTGGCAGGCCCTCAGCCCGGAGCAGCGCCGCGGCTTCCCGCCGCTCTGCCCCGACCTGGTGATCGAACTGGTCAGTGCAAGCGACGAGGGTCCGCGGGGGGAGGCGGCCCTGCGCCGCAAGATGGCCACCTACCTGGCCAACGGCGCCCGGCTGGGCTGGCTGCTGTTTCCCGAGCACAAGGCAGTGGAGATCTGGCGGGCTCCTGCCGACCCAGGCTCAGCGGCCACACCCGAGCGGCTGGAGCCAGCAACCCTGCTGGAAGATCGGGAGCTCCTGCCAGGGCTGCGGCTGGATCTGGCAGAGCTCTGGGCGGTGTAACGCGGAGCTGATCCAAAAACCCCGCCAATGGCTGCGGCTAGCGGCGCACGCCAGCTCAGCCCAGATCCGCCAGCCGCTTCCGCGCCAGCTCCGCCTGGACTTCCGCCTCGGCCAGGTTGGCCTTGCACTCGGCCACCACCTCCGCCGGCGCCTTATCCGCGAAGTTGGGGTTGGCCAGGCGGCCGGCCAGGCCCTTGATCTCCTTCTCGGCCTTGGCGATGTCTTTCTCCAGGCGGGCGCGCAGGGCGTCGAGATCCACCAGGCCCTCGATCGGCAGCAGCACCTGCAGCTCGCCGCACACACCGGCGAGGGCGCGGGTTGGAGCCGCAATTGCAGCTGCAGTCGGATCAAACACCTTGACCGACTCTGCGCGGGTAAGCGCAGTGATGTCTGCGCTTGCATCGCTGAGCAATTGGGCGAGTGCCGGCCTGCTTGTAGAGAATCCAACCGGTGCCGGCTGGGCTGGCTTGAGGCCGGCCACGGCCCGCAGGTTGCGCACCACTCGGATCGCTTCGATCAGCTCGGCGAAGCTCGCCTCCAGCTGGTCATCAAGGGCGCCGGCATCGAGCGCCGGCCAGGGCTGCCGTGCCAGGAAGTCGGGGGAGCCAAACGTATTTTTCATGTCACTAGCCACCCTGCCTTCACCTTTGAGGGCATGCCAAAGCTCTTCGGTGATGTGCGGCATCAGCGGGTGCAGCATCACCAGCAGCTCGTTTAACACCTTGGCCAGCACCTGCCTCGCGGTGCGCTGATCGGCCAGGGCCGCCTCGCGGGCCGCGCCCTCCAGCTCGGCCGGCACCTGCAGGCGGCGCTTGATCAGCTCCACATACCAGTCGCACACCTCGTTCCAGGCGAACTCGTAGAGCCCCTTGGCGGCTTCGCCGAGGCCATAGCTGGCGTAGCGCTCGGCCGTCTCGCGGTTCACCCGCGCCAGGCGCGAGAGGATCCAGCGGTCGGCCAGCTGCAGGGCGGCGCGGTCCGGCTCGCCGAGGGAGGCCGGCGTCTCGCCGCCCAGGTTCATCAGCGCGAAGCGGGTGGCATTCCAGAGCTTGTTGGCGAAGTTGCGCGAGGCCTCCACCGTGGCGGAGGTGTCGCTCTTGCGGTCGTAGTCGAGGCGGATGTCCTGGCCGGCGCCGGCCACTTCGCGCACCAGGGCGAAGCGCAGAGCATCAGCGCCGTAGCGCTCGATCAGCAGCAGCGGATCGATGCCGTTGCCCGCCGACTTGCTCATCTTGCGGTTGTGTTCATCGCGCACCAGGCCGTGGATGTAGACGTCTCGGAAGGGCATCCACGGGATCCCTGAACCGTCCCGGTCGCCCATGAAGGCGCCGGCCATCATCGTCATCCGGGCCACCCAGAAAAAGATGATGTCGAAGCCGGTCACCAGCACGCTGGTGGGATACCAGCGGGCCAGATCGGCGGCGCCCTCATCGGGCCAGCCGAGGGTGGAGAAGGGCCACAGGCCGCTGGAGAACCAGGTATCCAGGGCGTCGGGGTCCTGCTCCAGCACCACGGGGTGGGCGTGGGTGCCACCGCTGAACTGGGCTTCCGCCTTGCTGCGGGCCTCCGCCTCATCACGGGCCACCACATAGGGCGTGTTGTCTGTGATCGCGCCGCCCGTTTCACTCACCACAAACCAAGCGGGGATGCGATGGCCCCACCACAGCTGGCGCGAGATGCACCAGTCGCGAATGTCCGTGAGCCAGTCGCGATACACCTTGCTCCAGCGCTCCGGCACGAAGCGGGGATCGGCCTGCTCCAGGGCCTCGCGGCAGCGGGCCGCCAGGGGCTCCGTTTTCACGAACCACTGGGTGGAGAGCAGCGGCTCCACCGGCACCTTGCCGCGATCCGAAAACGGCACGCTGTGGCGGTAGGCCTCCACTTTCACCAGGAAGCCGCCCTCGTCCATGGCTGCCACCACGGCCTTGCGCGCCTCAAAACGATCCAGCCCCTCGAACCGGCCAGCGGCTTCGTTCATCGAGCCGTCCTTGGCCATCACCGTGATCAGCGGCAGGTCGTGGCGCTGGCCGATGGCGAAGTCGTTGGGGTCGTGGGCGGGGGTCACCTTCACGCAACCGGTGCCGAACTCCGCATCCACGTGATCGTCGGCCACGATCGGAATCGAACGGCCCACCAGTGGCAGGGTGAGGGTCTGGCCCACCAGCGCCGCGTAGCGCGGATCCTTGGGGTTCACCGCCACGGCCGTGTCACCCAGCAGGGTTTCCGGGCGGGTGGTGGCCACCTCCAGGTGGGTGCGGCCATCGGCGGCGGGGCCGGCGCTCAAGGGATAGCGGAAATGCCAGAGGTGGCCGTCCACCTCCTTCATCTCCACCTCCAGGTCGCTCACCGCCGAGCCGGAGGCGGGGCACCAGTTCACCAGGTATTCACCCCGGTAGATCAGTCCCTGGTCATGCAGACGGTTGAAGGCCTCGATCACCGCCGCACTGCAACCGGCATCGAGGGTGAAGCGCTCCCGCTGCCAGTCCACCGAGTAGCCCAGGCGCCGCAGCTGGCCCACGATCGTGCCGCCGCTTTCGGCCTTCCAGGCCCAGGCCTTCTCCAGGAACGCCTCACGGCCCAGATCTTCCTTGCGCTGGCCTTCCGCCTTCAGCTGCTTTTCCAGGATCGTCTGCACGGCGATCGAGGCGTGGTCGGTGCCGGGCAGGCACAGCACGTTCTTCCCCTGCAGGCGCTGGAAGCGCACGATCGTGTCGATCAGGGCCGTGTTGAAGGCGTGGCCCATGTGCAGGCTGCCGGTCACATTCGGCGGCGGAATCACCACAGAAAAGGGCTCGCCCGGAGCCGCGGGATCGGGGTGAAAGGCGCCGCTGCGCTCCCAGGCCTGCTGCCAGCGGCTCTCGGTGCCGGCCGGGTCGTACGTCTTGGGCAGGGCGTCGGACACAGGCGGGCACGGGCAGTGGGCCCATGCTCTCAAAACAGGGGTGTGGCGCTGCCGCCGCTGCGGCGGTCGTGGGGTGTCGGGCCGGCCAGGCGGGGGGTCGCCTGCGCCGGCGGCCCGATCCGGGTCGCAGTGCCCTGGGCAGTCGCCAGGATGCCGCAGGCCTTCGGGCTGCTCCACCTGCTGCTGATGTCCATGGCCACCGGCGCTCCCCTGGCCTTCCTGCCGCCGCAGCTCGATGGGCGTGTGCTGTCCCTGGCGCGGCTGCTGTTGCCCCTGTGGCTGCGGCGCAGCGGCATCGAGGCGGTGCGGGTGGAGGGGCTCGAGCGGCTCTGGAGGAGATGCAGGCTTTCCATGCGGGCCACAGCCGCCTGCTGCTCGCCTTTCGCCATCCCAGCATTCAGGATCCGGCAGTGCTGGCGCAGGTGCTCTGGCACGACCTGCCGCGCATCGGCCGCTTCCGGCCCCGCCCCCACGCCCAGTTCCTCTACGACCGCGGCATCCCGCTGTGGGCCGGCGAGGCGGTCGGCTGGATGCTGTCGCACCTGGGGGGCTGCTCGATCCAGCGGGGCGCCCTCGATCTGCCGGCGCTACGCACCGCCCGCGCGCTGCTGCTCGATGGCCCGTATCCATTTGCGGTGGCGCCGGAGGGAGCCACCAACGGCCACAACGAGGTGGTGAGCCCCCTGGAGCCGGGCGTGGCGCAGCTGGCCCAGTGGACCGCCGACGACCTGGACCGTGCCGGCCGCCGCGAGCGCATGGTGGTGCTGCCGCTGGGTCTGCAGTACGGCTTCACCCGCCCGGTGTTGCCGGCGATCGAGGCCCTGCTCAGCGAGCTGGAGCGCGATGCCGGTCTGCAGGCGGGCGACCACCGCCTCGCGCCGGAGTCGCTCTACCGGCGCATGCTGCGCCTGGCGGAGCGGATCCTCAGCTCCATGGAGACCTTCTATCGCGAGGCCTACCAGCTGCCGCTGCCTGTCGCGGTCGACGGTGAGGCGGAGCTGGATCCCAATCAGCGGCTCAGCGCCCGGCTGGCACGGCTGCTGGATGCCGCACTGCAGGTGGTGGAGCAGGCCCTGGCGGTGGAGCCGCACGGCGATCTGAACGCCCGCTGCCGGCGGATCGAGCAGGCCGGCTGGGAGCGCCTCTACCCCGCCTCCTCCGGCGGCAATGGGGGATCAGCATCCGGGCAGCGCCCCAACGGCCGGCTCCAGGCCGCCGATGTCCACGCTGCAGCCGGCCCGTGCCCCATGGAGCAGGGCCTGGCGCAGCGCCTCGCCCTGGAGACCGCGGAGCGGCTCTGGCACATGCGCCTGGTGGAGTCATTCGTGGCGGTGAGCGGTCGCTACGTGCGCGAGCGGCCCAGCCAGGAGCGCTTCGCCGACACGCTGCTGCTCCTGTGGGACACCCTCTGCCGGATCAAGGGCGGCGACCCCGAGCGGCGGCCGCGGCTGGGCCCCCGCCGGGCCCTGGTGCGTGTGGGCGAGCCCCTGGCGATGGACCCCTGGCTGGTCGCCTACCGAGACAATCGGCGCGGTGCCGTGGCCGATCTCACCACGGAGCTGCAGCAGCAGCTGGAGGGGCTGATCGTGCCCTCGCAGGCACCCGCCATGCCAACTCAAGGGGCCTGAGCACAGTGGGTAGCCTGGTGACTTAAGGAAGGTCTTGATTACCCAGGACACGGGCCGGGTCACCGCATGAGACTCATGTCGCCGGCCTGATGGGGATTTCCGCCGCGGGGGTTGTCCAGACCTTGCCTGAATGAGCTGGGCAGCCGGTCCCTGTTCGTTGAAGAGCCTGGTGCGGACAAGACCTTCAGCACGGGGAGCGAAGGTCGACACACCTGCACAGCAGAACCTCGAGCCAACCCAAGCAGGATCATGAAATCCCAGTCAGGGAGTGCAGCTATGCCCATCGCTCCATCTATCCATGCATGCCATGGCAGTCGCAGAGGCAGACGGAAACAAGCACACCGGTTAAGGAGAAAGAAACCGTCCGATTCCAGTTCTCGATACCGCGACCTGCCGATCAGGACCCATGCATCGAACCCTATTGATCCACAGTCCAGCTCTGGCCGGACGTCATGGTCTCCCAAAGGCGAGAATCTCCTGACATCAGGCGCTCGCGTGATCAGGCTGACTCCAGCCTGAACTGGGATGCTGAGACCCTCCGATCGTTTGTAAGAATACCGCGCGTCTTCATCACAAGTTGCTGGCGGCAGGCTGATGCGGTGGTTCCTCCCCTCCAGACCTGCTTCTTTGATCTGCAGAGGCCTGGCCCAACCCTTCCCATCAACTTGCCTGGTCTAAATCTCAATGACCATGCCCTCGTGAGTGGCTCTGGGCTTTCCTGTGCTTGCTTCCCGCAATGGAGACCAGGCAGCTATGGCTCCGCGTAATCCTGCCTCTTCAGTCGCGCCGGATATCGCGCGGACGGGCGACGTGGCCGAAAAATCTTATGGATTTTCTGAATGTCACGCGATCAGTGATTCAGCACGAGGGCTCCTGACAGCCGAGGCCAGGGCTGTCTGAATGGCCTGCGGGCGCGGACCTGCGACCTGTGACCGTTAATACAACAAGGCCGCCCAGTCCAGATCTGCTCCCCTCTCACCCGATCGACCGCAGGCAGGGTGCGGCTGTCACATGGTCCGAATGCAATGGGCGCATGAAACAATTCATGCCCTGAGAGCCAGCGGCTATGGATTTAGCTAACTTGTCGGATTAGCCAGATGCTGTCTGGATCCGGAAGCCATGTCTGCGTCCCATTCTCTCAGGTCTCGCGGTCTCCGAATTGGCCTGGGATGGGGCGAGTGGGTCACAGGGCTTGCGCAGGACGCAACAGGAAACGTCCTGCTCCTGGGGTTTTCTCTTGATCCGGTGGGCCTGACCGGCGGCCGGCCCTTCCTTGCACGGCTCACCCTGCAGGGCACGCTGGATTGGCTTTGCGCTTACGCCGATGGAGCGCCGCTCGGTGCCGATCAGCAGGCTTTCGGCCTGGCGCTTGGCCCCACGGGGGTGATCTATACAACGGGTTTTGAGAAGGGATCCACCCCTGGCACTGTCCGCCCGGGTCAGTACGACGGTGTTCTCACGCGCCACGCGAGCGATGGGTCGCAGTTCTGGCGGCAGTGGATCGGTACCAGCAGGCTTGAGCAACTCGCCGGTGTCGCGGTGAGTGCCTCTGGCACCATCCTCACCGCCGGATGGAGTGACGGCTCCCTATTCAGTCCGTCGGCAGGCGGCATGGACCTCCTGATCCAGGCCTTCACGCCAGCGGGTGCCACGCTCTGGACCCGGCAGCTGGGGGGAAGCGGCGACGACCGCCCTGTCGCTGTTGCGGCAATGCCCGATGGTGGAATGGTGGTGGTGGGCCACACGTCCGGCCCCTTTGCTGGTCTTGCGAACGCAGGTCGTGAGGACGCTTTCATCATCCGTTTCAATGCCCAGGGCGTTCAGCTCTGGGCGCATTCTGTCGCTACGGCGGGCTCTGACCATGCTTATGGAGTCCTGGTCCAACCCGATGGCGACATTCTGGTCACCGGCCGGCTGGCTGGGCGTGACTGGACGTCCACAGGCGGTGATAGCGCCGATGCTTTCGTGGCTCGCTACACAGCCGATGGTGATCGAAGGTGGCTCCGTCGATTCGGTTCAGATCAATACGAATACGGCCGTAGCTTGAGCCTGGCTGCCAATGGGGACATCCTCGTGAGTGGTCGGAGCCAGGGAGATCTACAGGGACTGGCGAATCAGGGTGGCTTCGACGGATATCTGGCTCGCTTCTCGCCCGATGGGCGCCATCTCGGTAGCCAGCTGTATGGGACCTCCGGCAATGATTCTGTCAATCAGGTGCTGAGTCTCTCGGATGGTTCGACCATGGTGGCTGGAATGACTGAGGGGGATCTGCTGGGGATCAGCAACGAAAGACCCGGCACTTACGATCTGTTCATCGAGCAGCTGGAGCTTCCGAACGAAGCGCCGTGGCAGCCAAGGCTCGGCCAGCCCCGCTCTGATGGTCTTCTCTTCTCTCCCGGCAGTCGTGAGCCTGGTGTGCTCAAGATCTGGGCTAGGGCTGGAAGCCCTCAGCCGTCCATCCAGGAGCGCAGCTTCGCCGAAAATGAGACGCTGCTGCTTTCGGGCCTCGCCGCGGACACGCGCTACGGCTATAGCCTCACGCGAAGCGATGGCGTGACTCTCAACGGCGGCTTCCGCACCATGCCTGCAGCCAGCTCGCCAATGCCCTTTCACCTGCTGGCCCTGCCAGGGAATCCTGCTTCTCTCACCCCTGGCCTGCTGGATCTGATCGACCAGCAGGATTCGCAGGTGCTGCTGACAACCGATGCCGGCAGCCTCCGGCAGATCGGCAACATGCCGGTCCTGGAACGGCTGGCCTGGGTCGGTGCGGATGGGGAGGACAGCAGTCAGGATCTCGGCCTGCTCACAATCCGTGCCGTGTCGGAGGCCAATGTTGGCGGAGTCGTTCCGGGAAGCCCGCGTTGGGAGGCCACACGTGCCTGGATCGCCCAGTCCCGTGGCCAGGGCAGGATTTCGATCCTGGTTGTTCCAGCCTCGGCGTCGCTTCAGTTCGAGAGCCTGATGGTGAGCGATGGTGTCACTGCCGTGGTGCGTGCGCCCATCAGCGGCCTGATGGATCTGACGTTGCGGCGATTCCCTGTCGCCGACGCCGTCGGCACTCTCGCGCTTCTGGATCTCACGCCGATCGCCAATGACGGTCAGCGAGGCTCATCGCAGTGCATCCAGATCAATGCCCAGGGTGACGGTCGCTGGGCCGATCCGGCCACTGTGAATCAGCAACCGCCGCCAGGGCCAGAGCTGCAGTTGCGGCAGGATTCCGGACAATACAACAACGATGGCATCACCCGTGAGCCCGAGGTTCTGGTGATGGGGTTGCAACCTGGAGGCCGCTGGCAGTGGTCTGATGATGGCGGCCATCATTGGTCGAACGGTACAGGGGCCGCGTTCACACTTTCCGCCATGGGCAAGCAGCGCGTCTTGGCGCGACAGCTCGATGCCAGCGGCCTTCTCTCACCCCAGTCGGTGGAACTCGAGGTCACGCTGGACCGCGAGGTGCCCCTACAGACCGCAATCCTGACAACCATCACTGACAACAGTGGCTCCATTCAGGGCGTCATCACGGAAGGATCCGTCACCGACGACATCACGCCAACGTTCACTGGTGTTCTCTCAGCACCTCTGGACCGGGGAGATGTGCTCACTATCTTTCGCAACGGCTTGCCCGCAGGCAAGGCTCAGATTGATCCGGCAACTCTGGGATGGTCTTACACATCATCACCGCTGACATCCAGCGGCCTTTACAGCTTCTACGTTGCCGTTGTGGATGTTGCTGGCAACCTCGGCGCTTCCTCCCCTGCACGCTCTTTGATGCTCGATACAACGGCGCCGACGACGACCGCCGCCATTACCAGTGTCACGGATGACGTGGGCGTCCTGATGGGCAATGTGGCAGCCGGCGGACGCTCCGATGATACGACGCCGCGGCTTGCCGGATCCATCTCCAGTGCCCTGCAGGCCGGTGAAACCCTGCAGATCTTCAACGGCACGACCCTGCTCGGTGCCGCGACCGTTGATCCTGCCACGCTCACCTGGAGCTATACGCCAACGTTGCCGGCTTCGCCGGGTACCACCTATTCCTTCGTCGCACGCGTGGCGGATGCCGCCGGCAACCTTGGTGCAGCCTCTACGGCCCGCAGCTTCATCCTCGACACCTCGGCCCCGACTGCAACCGTTGCCATT
>JBILUH010000051.1:0-15357 GCA_044371095.1 Cyanobium sp. | reverse complement strand
GGCTTCGCCGGGTACCACCTATTCCTTCGTCGCACGCGTGGCGGATGCCGCCGGCAACCTTGGTGCAGCCTCTACGGCCCGCAGCTTCATCCTCGACACCTCGGCCCCGACTGCAACCGTTGCCATTGTCGACATCATCGACAATGTGAGCCTCTATACGGGATCCGTTTCTGAGGGCGGTCTCACCAACGACAAAACCCCCACCCTCTCCGGCACGCTCTCCGCGCTCCTGGCGGCAGGCGATACCGTCAGCATCTTCAATGGCACCACGCTGCTCGGGTCCGCCACCGTCAACAGCACCACCCGGACCTGGAGCTACACGCCAACGCTGCCCACCACCGCCGGCAGCTCCTATTCCTTCATCGCACGCGTTGTCGATGCCGCTCGCAACTACGGTCCGGCTTCAGCGGCACGCTCTTTGATGCTCGATACAACGGCGCCGACGACGACCGCCGCCATTACCAGTGTCACGGATGACGTGGGCGTCCTGATGGGCAATGTGGCAGCCGGCGGACGCTCCGATGACACGACGCCGCGGCTTGCCGGATCCATCTCCAGTGCCCTGCAGGCCGGTGAAACCCTGCAGATCTTCAACGGCACGACCCTGCTCGGTGCCGCGACCGTTGATCCTGCCACGCTCACCTGGAGCTATACGCCAACGTTGCCGGCTTCGCCGGGTACCACCTATTCCTTCGTCGCACGCGTGGCGGATGCCGCCGGCAACCTTGGTGCAGCCTCTACGGCCCGCAGCTTCATCCTCGACACCTCGGCCCCGACTGCAACCGTTGCCATTACCTCCATTCGCGACAACACAGGCAACATCCAGGGCGCCATCACCCCTGGGGCCACCACGAACGATGTCACGCCGACGCTCCAGGGGAGCCTTTCCACGCTCCTTCCTTCGGGAGAAACTGTCAAGATCTATCGCGACGGGAACTTCGTCGGCAATGCGATCGTCGATGCGGCCGCGCTCACCTGGTCCTACACATCATCTGAGCTTACGAATAATGGGGGCTATTCCTTCACTGCAGCGGTCGCTGACGCGGTAGGCAATCGAGGTGTCGCCTCCTCACCCTACTCAGTCAGGCTTGATGCCAGTAATTATGATGGCACCCCTTTTGTTTTTAATTGGAATAACGCCTCGCCGCTTAACGGCATTCAGGGTCTTCTCAAGGCGACCATTCAAGTCGACAGCCCGAGGGACGCTGAACCTGCCCTCCGCGTGACTGCTTTGAAAGTTGACCTTCAAGCGCCTGGTCTGAGCCTGATCAGCACAAAGCCGATTGAAAACTGGCAGGCCAATCAGAGCGAAACTCTGGTGCAGTCCACCCGTGACTTTCTCACCAGCAGTCGAGCCTCTGGAGCCACAGTGGTTGCGGCTGTCAATACATCCTTCTTCGCAATGGACAGCACTGCGCAGGGCTCTTATGTGACAAACCTTTTTGGTCTCAGTATTAGCAACGGTACGCTTGTTAGTCCTGCGGAGAGCCCTTACCCTTTTTTCGTGATGGACAGCATCACAGGTGCCCGCATTGAGCGTGACCCCTCGGTGATGCCAGACCTTGCTCGCACCCAAGTGGCGTTCGCCGGTATGGCTAATGGCATTGTTCTCTGGGATGGTGTTGCGAGGGGAACCCTCGAGCAGAGCACGGACCTCAACGCCCGCACGGCTCTTGGTCTCAGCAGTGACAATCGCTATTTGACCCTCATGACGGTGAATCGCAGCCTGCGAAGCATCACGCCTACATACTGGGGGGCATCGCTGTACGACGTAGGTGTCTTGCTCTCTGGTTTTGGTGCTTCCAAGGGGCTCAATTTAGACGGCGGTGGTTCTGCGCTGATGGCGTCCTGGGATCCAGTCTCAGGATCGGCGCAACTGTTGAACGCCCCCTTATTTGGTGCGGAGCGAAATGTGGGAAGCAATCTAGGTATTGCCTACTCGCCCCCAGTCTGATTCGTCAGTACATTATAACAAGCGCATCACCGAGTCCTCGCCGGTTCATCCCGATGCCAATCTCTTGACATAATCCTCGCGGCGCCCGGCGTTGATCCAGCCGGTGGCGATCGTCTTGCTGTGCTCCTGGCTCACCCGGCCGCGGTGGATGTGCGACAGGCCGGCTGGAAAGAGCACGAGCTTGCCCCGTTCGGCCTCCTCGTGGTGCTGCTGCCAGTGGAACTCGGTGCCCCCTTCGGGCAGGGAATTGCAGTAGAGGATCCAGGCCAGCACGCGATGCACCGGTTCGGTGGCCTCATCGCTGATCGTCCAGTCGCAGTGCCAGCGCCGGAAGCCCTCGCCCGGGGCGTAGCGCTGCAGGTTGAAGATCGGATTGACGAACAGGCTCTGCTCCGGGCTGCAGTCACGCAGCAGGGGCCGCTCCTGCAGGTAGCGCTCCAGCGCCGCGCTCACCCCCCGCACGATCACCTCCGCCAGGGCGAAGGCCTCTGGATCGGAGCGATCGAGGGCCACCAGGCTGATGTCGGTGGACACCTTGGCTGGTTCTGGGGCGGGCTCGGACTGCGCCCCACTGCCCTCGGCGGGGCCAGGCCCGAAGGCGACGCCGGGGCACTGCAGATCAGGGCGACGATCAAAAAAGGCCATCACCCCATCGGCCAGGGCGGCGTAGCCGGCGTTCCTGTAGGCGGCGATCAGATTCATCACGGGCGCTCCTGCCAGGGAATGGCCACCACCGCATCCAACTCCTGCCAGCGCTCCCGGGGGGCCACGCGCTGGGGCAACAGGCCCACCCGCTCCAGGGCCTGGGCCACCCGAGCGGCATCCAGGGGCCCAGGCGGACCCAGGGGCAGCACCAGCACCTGCTGCTCGGCGGGGTCGGCCATCACCTGAAGATTCAGATCCTCCAGCTCCCGCTCAAAGAACAGGCGCCGCATCCGGCCGGTGACCACCGGGCCCAGGGCGACCGCAAAGGCCTCAAGCGCGTCCCGATCGCCGCTGCAGCCGCAGTTGAGCGACAGCCAGATCATCAGCTTGGCCCAGCTCTCGCTACTCCAGAGCGGCTGGAAGCTCTCGCGGTGCTGCCGCACCAGTTCGCCGATGGCGAAATCGAACAGCGTTGCCTGCAGGTTGGTGGCCTTCATGCCTGCCATCCTGCTCAGCGGCGGGCAGACTGCAAAGGCATGTGCCGACCGCACCCATGGCCCTCGACCTCAACGACCCCGATCTGGAGTTCGGCGATCTCGTGTACGCCTACCAGAGCTGGGTGATGGCGGTGATCAACGACGAAAAGCTGGGCGGCGACGACAAGCTGCTCACCGACGAGATCGCCGATGACGCCCTCAACGCCATGCGCTTCCTGCCCGGCGAAGTGACCAGCGCCATCGAAACCAGCCTCGCCCGCGTCTATGACGTGGATGCCGACGAACTCGCCAGCCTGCTGTTCCCCGAAGGCTGACGCCCCCCAGGCGCGCCGATGCCCCACCACCTACCCCTCGATGCCCACAGCCTCCAGGGAAGCCAGGTGGCCGCCGCCCTGGCCTCCCCACTGGACCGGGGCCTGAGTCACGCGGAAGCGGAGCAACGCCGCCAACTCTGGGGAAGCAACGCCTTCGGTGATCGAGGCGGCACGCCAGCCTGGCAGCGGTTTCTGGGCCAATTCCACGATCCACTGCTCTACACGCTTCTGGTGGTGGGGGGGATCAAGGCGCTGCTGCACGAACCCGGCGAAGCGCTGGTGATCTGGAGCGTCACCTTGATCAATGCCTTGATCGGCTACGTGCAGGAAAGCAAAGCCGAAACGGCGATTGCCGCCCTGGCCCGATCGGTGCGCACCGAGGTGGAGGTGATCCGTGACGGCAGGCCCCAGCGGCTGCCCTCCGAACAACTGGTGCCCGGCGACCTGGTGAGCCTGGAAGCGGGCAACAAGGTGCCGGCGGATCTGCGCCTGCTGCAGGCGCGCAACCTCAAGGTTGACGAATCCAGCCTCACGGGCGAATCGCTGCCAGCAGCCAAGGACACCTCGGCGGTGGCGGCAGACACGGCCCTGGCTGAACGCGTGGGCATGGTCTATGCGGGCAGCTTCGTCACCGGCGGCCAGGGTCGGGGCCTGGTGGTGGCCACCGGTGCCGCCACCGAGGTGGGCCAGATCTCCAGCGCGATGCAGCAGCAGGTCGATCTCAGCACCCCGCTGACGCGCAAGTTCCGCCGGTTCAGCCACACCCTGCTGAAGCTGGTGCTGGTGCTGGCGGGCCTCACCTTCCTCGTGGGTCTGCTGCGGGGCCGCGACCCGGCCGACATGTTTGATGGAGCGGTGGCCCTGGCGGTGGGGGCGATCCCCGAGGAGCTGCCGGCGATCGTGACGATCACCCTGGCCATCGGCGTGAACCGCATGGCCCGCCGCAACGCGATCATCCGCAAACTGCCGGCGGTGGAAGCTCTCGGCAGCTCCACGGTGATCTGCTCCGACAAAACCGGCACCCTCACCCAGAACCGGATGACGGTGCAGGAGATCTATGCCGGCGGCGCACTGGTGGCGCTCGAAGCGCTGTGGCCCGGCAACGGGGAGCCTGGGGGAGGGGTTGAAAGCGATCCCCTGGCCAGCAATGTGGCCCTGCGCGAAACGCTGCTGGCGGGCCTGCTCTGCAACGACGCCCGGCCGAGCCAGCGGGAGGGTCTGGTGGGGGATCCCACGGAAACCGCCCTGCTGCAGGCCGCCCAGACGGTGGGCCTGGATCGACAGCAGGCCCTCGATGCCCACCCGCGCCGGGATGCCATTCCGTTCGAATCGGAACAGCAATACATGGCGACCCTGCATGGCAGCCACCGGCTCCTGATGAAGGGGTCGGTCGAAGTGGTGCTCGCCCGCTGCAGTCGCCAGCTGGGCCGCAGCGGCGAAGCCGAGCCCCTCGACGGGGCCGCGATCACCGCAGCGGTCGCCGCCATGGCCAAGCGGGGCCAACGGGTGCTGGCCTTCGCCATCGCCAGCACAGACAGCAACCAACAGCAGCTGCACCCGAAGCTGCTGGAAGAGGGGTTGGATTTTCTGGGCCTGCAAGGGATGCTCGACCCGCCGCGCCCCGAAGCCATTCAGGCCGTGGCCGCCTGCCAGGGCGCCGGCATCACCGTGAAGATGATCACCGGCGACCACCTCGAAACCGCCCGCTCCATCGCCCTTCAACTCGGCCTGGGCCAGGGGGAGGGGGTGAGAGCCATCGATGGCCGCAGCCTGGCCGCCCTGCCCCCCGAAGACCTGATCGACTGCGTCCGCAGCATGGACGTGTTCGCTCGGGTGGCACCGGCCCAGAAGCTGGCTCTGGTGCAGGCGCTGCAGGCCGATGGCGCGGTGGTGGCCATGACCGGCGATGGGGTCAACGACGCCCCGGCTCTGAAACAGGCCGACATCGGCATCGCCATGGGCCAGGGCGGCACGGAAGTGGCCCGCGAAGCCGCCGACATGCTGCTCACCGACGACAACTTCGCCTCGATTGAGGCCGCCGTGGAAGAGGGCCGGGCGGTGTACCTCAACCTGCGCAAGGCCCTGGCCTTCGTGCTGCCGGTGAATGGCGGCGCCTCAATGACGATCCTGCTGGGGGCGGTTTCAGGGCTTGAGCTACCCGTGACAGCCCTGCAGGTGCTCTGGCTGAACATGGTCTGCTCCCTCAGCCTGTCGGTGCCGCTGGCCTTCGAACCCCGGCCGCCCGGGTTGATGCTGCAACCGCCGCGGCCGCCGGGCCAGCCGCTGCTCAGCAGGGGGCTGGTGCGCAAGGTGCTGCTGGTTTCGGCCTTCTACTGGTGCTTCATCTTCGGGGTGTTTCTGTGGGCCCGCTTCCACGGCAGCAGCCTGCCCCTGGCCCGCACGATGGCGATCCAGTCGCTGGTGCTGGCCCAGATCGCCTACCTCGTGAGCATCAGCCAGGCGAGCAAGCAGAACTGGCGCCACTGGCACCGCAACTGGCACCGCACCCCCGTGCTGGTGGGCGGCATTGCCCTGGCGGTGCTGCTTCAGCTCGGCTTCAGCCAGCTGGGGTGGATGAATCGGTTCTTCGCCACGGCGCCCCTGGGCCGGGAGCAGTGGCTGATCTGCAGCGTGTCATTGCTGGTGATGGTGCCCGTGGCCTGGCTGGCCGAGCGCTGCGACCCCACCACCGGCGTGGTGAACTGAGGGCGTCGTGAACAGAAGGCCAATGCGCGATGCCGGGTTCGAACCAGCGACATCCTGCTTGTAAGGCAGGCAGTGAATCGATTGCCTGACAGGATTCTCGAGCATTTTTGAGCCCGACGGACGCAAATCCGTGCGCACGGGCGCCGTCCGGAGAGCCCTGGCCACCACCGCAATCAAGAACCGAATCAGCGGTAGGCCTCGCTGCGGTGGGCGATCCGCACCACCAGCACCAACAGGCGGTCGTCCTCCAGCTGGCAGATGACGCGGTGGTCACCCACCCGGTAGCGCCACAGGCCAGCCCAGTTGGCCGCCAGGCCCTTGCCCCTCTGCCGTGGATCACCGCAGGTGGTCACCAGGTCTTCGAGGTAGGCGCCAATCCGCCGGGCCACCTGCCGGTCGAGTTTGCGCAGCTCTTTGGCGGCCGCGGGAGTGACCTCAATCCTCCAGGCCAAGCTCCTCCATCACCTCGGCCAGGGGGATACCGGCCTCGCCAGAATGGCGGTGGGCCTCCAGGGCAGCAGCGCCCAGGTACGCGTCCTCAAGATCATCGAGGCCCTGCTCGATCAGCTCGCGAAGGTAGTAGGCCTTCGACCGGCCCGTGACCTGCGCGAGATTCTCCAGCCGTGCCTCCACTGCTGGATCCAAGCGGACGGAGGTGGGCATACGCCCTCATAGATCGGTGTATTCAGTTTAGTCGGACTCAGCGGCCAGCCCCAGCCACTGGACTGCCGCCCAGCCGAACCACCTGGTGTGGTCGGGCAACGCAGCGAGGCAGCCATCAGCGCCGGCAGTGCGGCGCTGGCACTCATGCCCACCCCTGCTGCGGCCCTCGATCGCTGAGATCCTCGAATTCGGAAAGCGTCCCCTCGGGCAGGCTGGCGGCGTCGGCCCAGGGCAGGACCAGGCTGGAGCGCTGCCCATCCTCGAAGCGCACGGAAAGCTGGATCCGCCCCCGAATGTCACGTACCGTCCAACCTGCACCATTCTGTCCCGTGAGCCCTTTGCGCATGGCCCCCGCCCAGGCCGGGGAACGCTTGACCGCCATGAGTGCCTGCCTTAGGTCGTGCGCACAAGCGCCATATCAATCGTGATCGAGTCGCATCAAGCGAGTCGCTTCAAGCGTTGCGGGCGAAAACCCCAGAACTCTTGCCACCACAACGAAAAAGCCAATGCGCGATGCCGGGTTCGAACCAGCGACATCCTGCTTGTAAGGCAGGCGCTCTACCGCTGAGCTAATCGCGCGCGTGACGCAACCTACACCACCTGTCCATGGTCCGACGCCAGTCCCGCCCCGCTCCGATCCAGCAGCAGCTGCGCTGGCAGCTGGAGGCAGGCGGCGTGCGGCTGATCCTGGCGTTGCTGCGAGGGCGCTCCCACCGCACGGTGCGCCGCGGTTTGCGATGGGCCCACCGCCTGGCCCAGCCATGGCTGGCGAAACGACAGGCCACGGCCTGCCGCAACCTCGAACGCGTCTACGGCGATCAACTCAGCAACAGCCAGCGGCAGACGATCGCTGAGCGATCGATCGACAGCTTTTTCCTGTCGTGTCTCGAATCGATCATCCGGCCGGTCGACCCCACACAACTCACGGTGGAAGGCGAGGGACTGGAGGAGCTGTTCCGCTTGCACCGACAGGGCCAGGGGGTGATCGTCGGCTCCCTTCACCTCGGCTGCTGGGATCTGGCCCTGCGCTGGCTGAGTGAACGCATCGACACCCTGTCGGTGATCTATCGACCGGCCCGCAACCCCTACAGCGACCGCCTGCTCAACCAGGCCCGCAGCGCCAACAGCCACTGCGACTGGATCTCCCAGTTCGACGCCCGGGCGATGCTGCGCTGCCTGCGCCAGGGCGGCAGCCTGGTGGTGATGACCGATCTCTACAGCCGCAGCAGTGCGCTGCAGGCCGATTTCCTGGGGCTGCGCACCAACTTCGCCAAGGGGCCGGCGGGCCTGTCTCAGGCATCGGGCTGCCCCCTGTTCCCCGTGGCCCACGTGCGGGGAAACGACGGTCGTTTTCGCCTGATCTGCGGACCGCCGCTGTGGCCGGGCAACGGCCCAACGGCCCTCGCGGACCAGATGGCCGCCCTGGCCCGCTGGCATGAGCCCTGGATCCAGGCCTATGCCGAGCAGTACTACTGGATCAACCGACGCTGGCGCCCCGGTGATGGCAGCGGCGAGCGCCTGCGGCCCATCGCCCCCCCCGCGGAGCGGGTGTTGGGGCTGGCGGCAGCGGGGCCCTGAGCCATGGCCAGCGGCCGCAGCCACGACCGCGCCACCTGGATCCTGGCGTTGCCCTTCGGGGCCCTGTGGTGGCCGTGGCTGGGGCTGAGCGGCGTTGCTGCCGCCGGAGGGGCCTTCCTGCTGGGCGGCCTGCTGCTCTCCCCCGACCTCGACACCCACTCCAACCCGACCCACCGCTGGGGGCCACTGCGGCTGCTGTGGTGGCCCTACCGACGTCTGCTGCGGCACCGGTCGCTGCTGTCCCACAGCCCGCTGCTGGGCACGGCCGGGCGCCTCAGCTACCTGGCGGCAGCGCTGCTGCTGATGTGTCTGCTGCTACAGCCCCTGGGGGGGCCACCACCGCACCAGCTCCTGGCCGCTGGCCACACGCTCTGGCAGAACCAACGCCCCCTGCTGCTGGCGGCACTGGTGGGTTTGGAAGCCAGCAGCTGGCTGCACCTGATTCAGGACGGCGATCCGATGCCGAAAACACCGCGGCTGCTGCGCCGGTGGGGTCGTGGGGGGCGCCGCAAGAAACGCCGCAGAACAGTGAGAAGGTGAATGCACGCCCCACCGCCAGCCAGTGACACATGAGCGCACCACCCGATCCAACCCTGGCAGCCCTGACGGAGCTGATCGCCGTGGTGGTCCGCCTGCGCGATCCCGAGGGCGGCTGCCCCTGGGACCGGGAGCAGACCCACGCCTCACTGGCTCCCTACGTGCTGGAGGAGGCCCACGAAGTGGCCGATGCGATCCGCCACGGCGACGACGCGCATCTGGCCGAGGAACTCGGCGATCTGCTGCTGCAGGTGGTGCTGCATGCCCAGATCGCCAGCGAGGAGAAGCGCTTTGATCTCGCGCAGATCGCCCGCGGCCTCAGCGCCAAGCTGGTGCGCCGCCACCCCCATGTGTTTGCTGAGGCGGAACACAGGGGGGTGGCCACCGACACCGAAGCGGTGCGGGCCCACTGGGAGGCGATCAAGGCAGCGGAGCGCGCCGAGCGCAAGGGCCATGCCCCCTCAGCGAGCCCCCTCAGTGATCACCTGGCGGACAAGGTGCGCGGCCAACCCGCTCTGGCCGGCGCCATGACCATCTCCAAAAAGGCCGCTGCGGCTGGCTTCGAATGGGACGCCATGGAAGGGGTGTGGGAGAAGGTGCACGAGGAACTGGACGAGCTCAAGGAGGCCGTCTCCGAAGCCGTGGCCAGTGGCGACACGGCCCATGCCCAGGAGGAGCTGGGCGACGTGTTGTTCACCTTGGTGAACGTGGCCCGCTGGTGCGGCATCGACCCCGAGACAGGCCTGGCGGGAACCAACCGCCGCTTTCTCGATCGCTTCTCCCGGGTGGAGGCGGCCCTGGGCGGCGATTTGCAGGGCCGCAGCATCCGCGAGCTGGAGGGGTTGTGGCAGCAGGCCAAGGCCCAGATCCGGGCTGAAAACCCGCAACAGCCAGGCTGCTGACCCCCCGCAACCACACCCTCGCGAATTCTGTACAGGCTGTACAGATTCACGGACATCCTCGCCAACACCTCAATCCTCCGGCAGCTGAACTCGGCCCCTGCGCTGCCCCTTGATGGCGCTGCGCTGCTTCTTCGCCGCCAGGCGCCGCTCCTTTGAGCCCCGGGTGGGCTTGGTGGGCCGCCGCGGCGGCGGTGGCGGTTTGAGCGCCTCCTGCAGCAGCTCCACCAGGCGCCGCTGGGCCGCCACCCGGTTCTGCCACTGCGAGCGGTGCTCGCTGGCAGCGATCACGATCGCCCCATCCACCAGTTTTCCCTCCAGCCGCCGCAGGGCCCGGCCCTGGAGCGCGGGCGGCACGGCGGCCGAGGCCGCCAGATCAAACACCAGCTCCACCCGCGAGTCGGTGGTGTTCACGTTCTGGCCGCCGGGGCCGGAGGAGCGCGAAAACCGCCAGCGCAGCTCCGCCGCTGGAATCCGCACGGCCGGGGTCACCTGCAGGTCGTCGCTGGGGTGCGCTGGGGCCATGCCCTTGAGCCTGTCACGGGCAACACACCGGCGATAGGCAAGGCTGGGAAGAGCCATCCCCCCCCGCCATGGGCGACTCCGCCAACCCCGCCCCCACCCCCGGCTGGCCCCTGTTCGCATCAGGCTGGATCGACGAAATCTTCGACGGCGTGCGCTACGGCCTGGAAGGCACGGTGATCGCCGAGCAGGAGTCGCCCTTCCAGCGCGTCACAATCATCGACAGCACGCGCTACGGCAAGGGCCTGCTGCTCGATGGCTGCTGGATGACGGCCGAGCGTCAGGAGCGGCATTACCACGAGGCAATCGTGCACCCGGCCCTCTGCAGCGCGGCCAGCATCGAACGGGTGCTGGTGATCGGCGGCGGCGATGGCGGCACCGCCCGCGAGTGTCTGCGCCACGCCGGCGTACAGCACCTCGACATGGTGGAGATCGACGGTCTGGTGGTGGAGTGGAGCCAGCTGCACCTTCCGAGCATCGGCGGTGGCTGCTGGAGCGATCCCCGCTTCCACCTCACCGTGGGGGATGGCATCGCCTGGGCCGCCAACGCCGCCGACGCCAGTTACGACGTGGTGATCGTGGACGGCTCCGACCCGGCCGGCCCGGCCGAGGGCCTGTTCAACCGCGCCTTCTTTGAACAGTGCCGCCGCATCCTCAAGCCTGGCGGTGTGTTCGCCACCCAGAGCGAATCCCCCGAAGCCTTCCGCCAGGTGCACCTCGACACGGTGAAGCTGATCCGCGCGGTGTTCGGCCACGCCGATCCGATGTATGGCTGGGTGCCGATGTACCCCAGCGGCTGGTGGAGCTGGACGTTCGCCGCCAGCGACGGCCGTCGCTATCTGCAGCCGGATCCCGCCCGCGCCGCGGCCGTGGTCGCTGGCTGTGAGATCTGGAGCCCCCGCTGGCAACGCGGCGCCTTCGACGCCATCCCCGCCGCCATTGAGCGGGACCTGGCCAGCTGAGAAGCTGAACGGATGGGCAACGCAGCGATGTTCGACACGGATTTGTTTGATTCAGACGGCGCCATCTACATGGGCAGCCGGCGCGATCCCGCCGGTTGCCGGGTGGGCCTGTTCGGCGTGCCCTACGACGGCACCACCTCCTTCCGCCCCGGCACCCGCTTCGGCCCGGCGGCGATCCGCGAGGTGAGCCCCGGCCTCGAGAGCTACGACCCCCAGCTCAATCGCGATCTCGAGGAGCTGGCCATCGCCGACCTTGGCGCTGTCGAGATTCCGTTCGGCGCCCCCGAGCCGGTGGTGGCGGCGGTGAAGCAGGCCACCGAGGCGGTGCTGGCCCTGGGCCTCAAACCCCTGATGCTCGGCGGCGAGCACTCGATCAGCTCCGGCGCCGTGGCGGCCGTGGCCGCGAAGTACCCCGATCTGGTGCTGGTGCAGCTCGATGCCCACGCCGACCTGCGCCACGCATGGCTCGGCGCCCACCACAGCCACGCCTGCGCCATGCGCCGCTGCCTGGAGGTGCTGCCCAGCCAGCTGCTGCTGCAGATCGCCATCCGCAGCGGCACCCGCGAGGAATTCAGCGAGCTCCGGCAAACGGGCCGGCTGGTGGCGATCGAGCGGATGGCTGAAGCGCTCAAGCCCCTGCGCGGCCAGCCCCTTTATCTCACGGTGGATCTGGATTGGTTTGACCCTGCCGTGATGGCCGGCACCGGCACCCCCGAGCCGGGTGGCTTCCTCTGGCGTGATTTCGCTGCCCTGGTGGAGGAGCTGCGCCACCACAACCTGGTGGCCGCCGACGTCGTGGAGCTGGCGCCCCAGCTGGATCCCAGCGGAGTCAGCAGCGTGCTGGCCGCCAAGGTAGTGCGCAGCCTGCTGTTCCTGCTGGATCGCTAGGCGCTCAGTAGGCGCACGTGCCGCTGGCCCGCTGCTCCCGCAGGCGCTCGTGCTGCTGGCCGATCAACTGCACCGCCAGGGTGGGGTGGTTGTGCAGCAGGTTGAGGAAGCGCAAGCGATCGAGCCGCAGAATTTCAACAGGCGTGCGGGCCAGGGCATCGTTTCGGTAGATGCCATCGCGCCAGACAATGTCCTGGTAGCTGAACAGCTCACCGGGCCGATAGCAGAGCTTTTCACCGGCTTCGCCAATCACTTCGATGATGCCGCGTCGCACGCCGTAGATCGAGTCCGCTCGAGTGCCACGGGAAAACACCTTGGCCCCGGTGGGGAGAGTGAGAACCTCGCAATCCACCTGAGCTGCCATCAGCTCGATCGGAGTGTTGATTGCCGGAGATGCCACCACGCCCGTCACCCCCTAAGAAAAGCCTCGGCCTCCTTAATACAACCTCACAGCCGCCCGATGCCCAGGCCTGAGGCACAGAAGCAGGTCATTTACAGCAAACTTCACGTTTGCTTCAGCTTTCGACCAGCGCCGTCTCCAGGCTGAGCTGCTGATTTGACTGGGAAGACGCGCCCCCTCCAGGTGAAGGGGCCGCCATCACGGGCAGTCGGGGCGGCCGCGCAGTCCAGTGATGACACCAGAGTTCCACGGCCAGATCGGGATGAATCGGCAACTGCCGCAGCTGGCACCAGCCAAACTCCGCCCCCGTGGGAGGGGCGCAGTGGCGGCAGCTGCGGCAGCAGGGACGTGAACCCATCCAGCCAGGTCTGAGGCCTCTCAAGGTATGTACGGCTGCTGCCTCCGGGTAGCCGGACAATCGAATCTTCCGAGTTCCTTCTGGATTCCCGCAGCATCTGCATAAGATCCGTCCCATGGGCCAGCAGCGCACTCCCCTGTTTGACGCCGCCCGGGCCGCGGGTGGGCGCATGGTGCCCTTCGCCGGCTGGGAGATGGCCGTGCAATTTGCCGGTCTGGTGGCCGAACACCACGCCGTACGGCGCCACTGCGGAGTGTTCGACATCTCCCACATGGGCGTGCTCAGCCTGCGGGGCGATGGGGCCAAGGATGCGCTGCAGGGCCTGGTGCCCAGCGATCTGTTCCGCATCGGCCCCGGTGAGGCCTGCTACACGGTGCTGCTCAACGCGCAAGGCGGCATCCGCGACGACCTGATCGTCTACGACCGGGGCCGGATCGCCGACACCGACGAACTGTTGCTGGTGATCAACGCCGCCTGCGCCGAGGCCGACACGGCCTGGTTGCGCAGCCAACTCGAACCCCAGGGCATCACGGTGACCGACCACAAGGGCGATGGGGTCCTGCTCGCCCTGCAGGGCCCAGAGGCCCAGGCTCAGCTGGAGGCGCTGGCGAATACCAGCCTTGCCGGGTTGCCCCGCTTCGGCCACCGCACCCTCGATCTGCCGGGGATCGGAACGGCTTTCGTGGCCCGCACCGGCTACACCGGCGAGGACGGTTTCGAGCTGCTGCTGCCCCGCGCAGAGGGCCTGGCCCTCTGGAATCAACTGCTGGCGAGTGGCGTGCCCCCCTGTGGCCTCGGCGCCCGTGACACCCTGCGACTGGAGGCGGCCATGCACCTCTACGGCGCCGACATGGATGCCACCACCACGCCCCTGGAGGTGGGGCTGGGCTGGCTGGTGCACCTGGAGATGCCCAAGCCCTTCATCGGCCGCGGGGTGCTGGAGCGCCAGGCTGCGGAGGGCATGAAACGCCGCCTGGTGGGCCTGCAGTTGCAGGGCCGCGCCATCCCCCGGCACGGCTACCCAGTGCTGGCGGCTGGGGCCGCTGCAGGAACCACGCCGCTCGGCACGATCACCAGCGGCGGCTGGTCGCCCAGCCTGGAAGCGGGCATCGCCCTGGCCCTGGTGCCCGCCGAACTGGCCCGACCCGGCACCGAGCTGGCGGTGGAGATCCGCAGCAAAGCCGAGCCGGCCCTGGTGGTGAAGCGCCCCTTTTATCGGCGCTGACGGCGCCACCAACCAGCGCATCGGGTGGGACAATCGCGGATCCCAGACCCGATCCCAGCATGCGCAGCCACGGATGCGGCGACCTGCGCCACGACGCCAGCGGCCAGGCCGTTCAGCTCTGCGGCTGGGTGGACCGCAGCCGTGACCATGGCGGCGTGATCTTCATCGACCTGCGCGACCGCAGCGGCACGGTGCAGATCACCGTCGACCCCGACAACGGCGCCGCGATGTTCGCCACCGCCGAGCACCTGCGCAACGAGACGGTGATCCAGGTGCAGGGCACGGTGCGCGAGCGCCCGACCGATGCCATCAACGACAGGCTGGCCACCGGCCGCATCGAGGTGCTGGCCAGCGCCATCACCGTTCTGAATGCCGTGAAGGGCAACCTGCCCTTTCCCGTGTCGGTGCACGACGAGGAGAACACCCGCGAGGAGCTGCGGCTGCGCCACCGCTACCTGGATCTGCGCCGCGAGCGCATGAACGGCAACCTGCGCCTGCGGGCCCGCACCATCCAGGCCGCCCGACGCTTCCTGGAAGACCAGGGCTTCATCGAGGTGGAAACCCCGGTGCTCACCCGCTCCACCCCCGAGGGCGCCCGCGACTACCTGGTGCCCTCCCGGGTGTGCGGCGGCGAGTGGTTCGCCCTGCCTCAGTCGCCCCAGCTGTTCAAGCAGCTGCTGATGGTGGGCGGCATCGAGCGCTACTACCAGGTGGCCCGCTGCTTCCGCGACGAAGACCTGCGCGCCGATCGCCAGCCGGAATTCACCCAGCTGGACATCGAGATGAGCTTCATGGATCAGGAACAGATCCTGGAGCTCAACGAGGCCCTGATCGCCAGCATCTGGAAAACCGTGAAGGGCGTGGAGCTGCCCCGCCCCTTCCCGCGCCTCACCTGGCATGAGGCGATGGCGCGCTACGGCACCGACCGGCCGGACACCCGCTACGGGCTGGAACTGACCGATGCCTCGGACATCGTGCAGGACATGGGCTTCAAGGTGTTCAGCGGCGCTGTGGCGGCCGGTGGCAGCGTGAAGTGCATCGCCGTGCCCGGTGGCAACGACGCCATCAGCAACGTGCGCATCAAGCCCGGCGGCGATGTGTTCAGCGAGGCCCAGGCGGCCGGCGCCGGTGGCCTGGCCTTCATCCGCGTGCGCGAGGGGGGTGAGATCGACACCATCGGCGCGATCAAGGACAACCTCACGGACGAGA
>JBILUH010000062.1:0-11155 GCA_044371095.1 Cyanobium sp. | reverse complement strand
GGTACATGTGGAAAACTCCGGGCCACTTTTGGGCTCAAATCGGCCCATTCGCGCACATTTTACCGTCAAAAGGAGCTGACATCCATTGTGCTGCAATGGATCTGATCTTATTCAGGAAGCCCCACTTAGACAGATTCTTCTGCCACGGCGGTGCAAGCCTGGACTGTGAAGCCACAACAGGGACGAGAGTTCGCCAATTTGAGGAGACGACCGTCAGCATCAATACAAAATATTAAAAGTTAAAATAGACTCCGCAGAATTCGCCCCTCAAATCCAGCCACACAGCATTGAGAGCAATGACGACATTAATTACATATTATTTTCCCGCTTCATTAAATGCATGACTACTGGGTTACGCCCTCGATCCGATCTTCGATCTCCTGGTAGATCTCCTGCAGTTGGGCGATGTTCTCGTCGCTGGTTTCCCAGTAACCGCGGCCATTGACTTCCAGCAGGGTGCCGACGATGCGGCGGAAGCTGTGGGGGTTGAGGTCCATCAGCCGCTTCCGCATCTCGGGGTCATTGATGAAGGTGTCGTTGGCCTCCTCATAGACAAAGTTGTCCACTGCACCGCTGGTGGCGCTCCAGCCCAGGGTGAAATTGAGGCGTTTGGCCACTTCACGCACCCCTTCATAGCCGGAATTCAGCATGCCCTCATACCACTTGGGATTGAGCAGCTTGGTGCGTGAATCGAGGCGGATGGTTTCGCTCAACGAGCGCACCTGGGCGTTTGCTGTGGTGGTATCAGCGATGTAGCTGGAGGGGGCTTTGCCGTCGTCGCGCAGGCCAGCGATCAACTTGGTTGGATCGCTGTCGAAATAGTGGCTCACATCCGTGAGGGAAATTTCGGCGGAGTCCAGGTTCTGGAAGGTCACATCGGCGGTTTTCATCGCCGATTCGAACACGTCGCGGTTCTGGTTCATTTCGCCCGGATTGTCGGCATTGAAGGCGAACGTCTTACGGGAGAGGTACATCTCCTGGAGATCGTTTTCCTCCTCCCATGTGCTGTTCTCCACCGCCAGATTGACGTTGGAGCTGTAGCTGCCGCTGGCGTTGGAAAACACCCGGGTGGCCGCATCCCGTAGGGATACCCCTTGTGCCGCCGCCTGCTCCTGGGCGTGACGTCGCACGAAATTCATGTCCAGGGGCTCGTCGGCCTCAGCGGCCATCTTCACGCCCTGGTCGATCAGGGCCATCTGGTTGATGAACAGATCGCGGAAGACACCACTGCAGTTCACCACCACGTCGATGCGGGGGCGGCCCAGCTCTTCCAGCGGGATCAGTTCCAGCTTGTTCACCCGGCCAAGGGAATCGGGCACGGGCCGCACGCCGATGAACCAGAGGATCTGGGCCAAGGATTCGCCGTAAGTCTTGATGTTGTCGGTGCCCCAGAGCACGCAGGCGATTGTTTCGGGCCAGGCACCTTGCTCCGCTTTCTGGCGCTCGATCAGCCGGTCCACCACCACCTTGGCGGCCGCAATCGCGGCGCGGGTGGGAATTGACTGGGGATCGAGTGCGTGGATGTTCTTGCCGCTCGGCAGCACGCCCGGGTTGCGGATCGGGTCGCCGCCGGGTCCTGGCAGCACGTATTCGCCATCGAGGGCCTTGAGCAGGCTCTCCATTTCCATATCGGCGCAGATCTGCTCCAGGCAGAAGCGCAGATAGCCGAACAACTTGTCGAGCTCGGCCTGATCCACATCAGCAAAGCCAGCGGCGCGGCAGGCACTCAGCCAGGGGCTGGGTAGCTTGAAGCCAAACTGCTCCAGCAGCTTGAAGAACCAGCCGAAGTTTTCGCGCAGGTTCACCCGGCCATCGGCGCCGGTGACCGCCTTCACCATGGCGCCAACGGCGGCACGGCACGCCTCGGTGATGGTGCAGTTGAGCTCCACATCGGCGAGGACGCCGTTGTCGTTGCCCTTGTACACCTCGGCGATGGTGCGGCCCCGGCTCTCGGCCAGCAGGCCCGGCAGGGAGCGCAGGCCGTCTTCCTCGCGCTCGAGGGCGGCGATGTTCACCAGGGTGGCGATCGCCTCCTCGGCGGTGGGGGGCTTGCCGATCGTGTGCAGGCCGCAGGGCAACAGACGGCTTTCGATCTCCATCAGCTGGCGATATACCGCGCCCACCACACCGTCGCGGCCGTCGAGGTCGAGTTCGGAGCCGTCCACCTCGGGCAGCACCACGTCTTTGTCGAGGTTGCACTGACGCGCCGTTTCCACGATCGCGTTGACGATCTGCACACCCCGGCTGCCCTCGCGCAGCTGCTGGTAGGAGCCCACAAGCTCGCCCAGCTCCTTGAGGCCCTTGTAGAGGCCGGCGTTTTCGGCAGGCGGAGTGAGGTAGCTGATCGTTGAGGAATAGCCGCGGCGCTTGGCGATCGTGGCTTCGCTCGGGTTGTTGGCGGCGTAGTAGTACAGGTTGGGCAGGGCGCCGATCAGTGAATCGGGGTAGCAGGTTTCGCTCATCCCCATCTGCTTACCGGGCATGAACTCCAGCGAGCCATGGGTGCCGAAGTGCAGCACCGCATCGGCCTGCCACACCTTCTCCAGATAGGTGTAGTAAGCGGCGAAGCCGTGGTGGGGGCTGGCGCTGCGCGAATAGAGCAGCCGCATCGGGTCACCCTCGTAGCCAAACGTGGGCTGGACACCCACAAACACGTTGCCGAAGTGGCGGCCGTAGATCAGCAGGTTGGTGCCGTCGGAATTGAGGTTGCCGGGGGGCTTACCCCAGTTTTCTTCAAGACGCTCGGAATAGGGGGTCAGCCGTTCGTATTCCTCCACGCTCATGCGATGGGCAATCGCCAGCTCCGGCGCCCCCTCGAGGGCTTCGGGATCGCTCAGCACAGCCTCCATCAGCGCCTTGGAATTGCGAGGCATGTCCTGGACGTCGTAGCCCTTGGCCTTCATCTCCTCGAGCACCCGGTAGATCGAGCCGAACACATCCAGGTACGCGGCAGTGCCGACGTTGCCCTTGTCGGGCGGGAAGCTGAACACGGTGATCGCCAGCTTCTTCTCGGCACGGGGCTTGACCCGCAGCGAGGCCCAGCGGATCGCCCGCTCGGCGATCGCATCCACCCGATCCTGCAGCGTGTGGGCTTTTCCGGTGGCGTCGTCGCGGCCGGAGAGCACGATCGGCTCGATGGCACCGTCCAGCTCAGGGATGGCGATCTGCAGCGCCACCTGCACCGGGTGCAGGCCTAAATCGCTCTCTTCCCATTCCTGGGTGGTCTGGAACACCAGCGGCAGGGCCACCATGTAGGGGCGGTTGAGCTTCTTCAGCACCTCAATCGCCTTGGGGTGGTCCTGACGGGCTGGACCGCCCACCAGAGCAAAACCGGTGAGCGATACAACCCCATCCACCAGGGGCACCTCGGGGTTGAGCGGGTCGTAGAAGAAGGCATTCACCGGCTTGGTGAAGTCGAGCCCGCCACAGAACACGGGAATCACGGTGGCACCGCGATATTCCAGCTCTTGAATGATGGCCACGTAGTGAGCCTCGTCGCCCGTGACGATGTGGCTGCGCTGCAGCACCAGACCGATCACCGGACCCTTGCGGGCCGACTCACTCAGATCGCCGCGGCTGGAGGTCCAGTTCAGATATTCCTTGAGGTCTTCGAACATGCCCGGGGCCAGGGGGTGCCAGATGCCCAGGTCGGGGAACACTTCGGGTTCGGCCACCACCACCGCTGGCCTGTCGCTGTCACCCTTCGGGAAAACATATTTGTCTGCCAGCATCAACAGGAAATTCCTGAGGTTGTCTGGCGTACCGCCGAGCCAATACTGAAAACTCAACATGAAGGAGCGGGCGTCCTGCGCCTTCTCCACAGGCAGATATTTGAGAACGGTCGGCAGGGTGTTGAGCAGCTTCAACATCGCATCCTGGAAACCGGCACCGCCAGCCTCCTTGCGCTTTTTCATGAAGCTGGCAATGGCACTCTTGCTCTGTCCCAACTGGGCCATCGAGAAGGTGCCCAGCTTGTTGAGCCGCATCACCTCCGGCATGGAGGGGAACACCACGGCCGCCTTGAGCCGGTCGCGGTGGGGAGCGACCGCATCGACCACCTTCTGGGCCAGATCCTCAATGAAGATCAGTGATGCGATGAACACATCGGCCGTGGCCACATCGGCCTGGAAGTCGGCGTAGTTCTGGGGATCGCGCAGCTCTTCGATCAGGTAGCCGCTCAGCTCGATCGCCAGCGGGCCGTTCTGGGCGTTGAGTGAGGTGGCGGCCTGGGTGAGGGCGTTCTGGTACTGGGGCTCCAGCACCACGTACACCGCCTTCATCACGGCCCGGCCGTTCACGTCACCGGGTGTAACGCGGCGGTTGGTGGAGCGGACCTGCGTGAACATGCGCGCGGCGGGAGGGAGCACTGACTCGGAATCTACGGAGGTCAACGCCCGGATGCGAGCCCAGTCCGCTGTTGAGCCATAGGCTCGCGACCAGTGCGACCTGCCGCCATGTCCAGCTCTGCCCCCACCCCCCCGGCTGCAATCCCCGTGGTGGTGGCCGGTGCCCTGGGCCGCATGGGGGCTGAAGTGGTGAAGGCCGTGCTGGCGGCAACGGATTGCGCGTTGGTGGGAGCGATCGACACCACCGCCGGCAAGGAGGGTGCCGATGTGGGAGACGAACTCGGCCTGGGGGCCCTGGAGGTGGCGATCACCGCCGATTTCGAGGGGGCCCTCTGCCAGGCCAGCCAGTCTGCCCGCAGCGGCGGCGCTGCAGTGCTCGTGGATTTCACCCACCCCTCTGTGGTCTACGAGCACACCCGGGCCGCGATCGCCTATGGGGTGCATCCGGTGATCGGCACCACCGGCCTGAGCCCGCAGCAGCTGGCCGATCTGGCCGCCTTTGCCGACAAGGCCTCTGTGGGCGGGGCCGTGATCCCCAACTTCTCGGTGGGCATGGTGCTGCTGCAGCAGGCCGCCGCCGCTGCCGCCCGGTTCTACGACTTCGCCGAGCTCACCGAACTGCACCACAACCGCAAGGCGGATGCCCCGAGCGGCACCTGCATCAAGACCGCAGAGCTGATGGAGGAGCTGGGCAAAGCCTTCAACCCCCAGCAGGTCGAGGAGCACGAGACCCTGGCCGGCTGCCGCGGCGGCCAGCGGGAGAGCGGCCTGCGGCTCCACTCGATCCGCCTGCCCGGCCTGGTGGCCCACCAGGAAGTGATGTTCGGCGCCCCAGGGGAGACCTACACCCTGCGCCATGACACGATCGACCGCTCCGCTTACATGCCTGGCGTGCTGCTCACCGTGCGCAAGGTGCGCCAGCTGGGCGGTCTGGTGTACGGCCTGGAGCGGTTGCTCTGATGGCGGACTGAGCGCACACACATCTGCGCTGATACTGGCGCCATGCTGATTCCGCTCCGACCGGGGGAATTGCCCCGCCTGATTCCAGCGGTGGCCACCGGCCCCCAGTTCAATGCCTGCACCGGTAACCCCCGCAAGGTGCTGCAACGGGTGCTGATCTCGGTGATCGGCGCCGTGATCACCCTGCTGATCAGCCAGACGCTGCTGTTTTCCAGCCAGTTCGGGCCGGTGTTTCTGGTGGTGGGAGTGGTGTTTGCCCTCTATCTGCTCTGGGGGCCGATCCTGGAGGCCGGGCAGAAGAACGCCACCCTTCGCCGCTACCCGGCGGCCGCCCTGTTTGAGGGCGAGATCGCCAACCTGTACACCCGCGAGATCGTGGAGGAGCGCCGCGAGCAGGCCAACAATGACGGCAGGCTGGAGCTTGTGGAAAACCGACGGACCTGGCTCACCCTTGAGCTCGAAGATGAGGAGGGCTATCTCGGCAAGGTGCGCTTTCCCTTCGAGAAAAAGCACCAGCAGATCCGGGCCGGCATGGTGGTGCGGGTGCTGGTGCTCAGCGACCGCAAGGATTTTTCGCGGGTGGGAGCGATCAGCGATGCCTGGCTGCCCCAGCTGAAGCTGTGGGTGGGTGAGTACCCGTTCCTGCTGCGACCGGCCTTTGAGGAGCTCTGTCTGAGGCGGTTCCGCTGACTGCAAAGCCGGCCAGGGGGGGGGCCGGCGCCGGGCATGGCGGATTGGCGCACGCTGGCTTTTTTTGCGGTATGACGCTGTTCAACAGCCTGTTGGACAACGCGAGTCCGACCCTGGCAGAGGCTCCTGGCGGCGCTCAGGCCGGCCCGCCCGCCATCACGCGCCCGGGCGAGCTCCGTTACAGGCTGCAATATTGCGTTACACTGCAAAAAGCGCCAGCCCCTGAGGATCCCTTGACCCAAACCACTCCTTCCATCGAAGCCGCCACCATCCGCGGTGCCACCGTCACAACGGAAGATGGCGGCCGCCTCAACGCCTTTGCCACTGAGCCCCGCATGGAGGTGGTGTCCACCGAGAGCGGCTGGGGTTTCCACGAGCGCGCCGAAAAGCTGAATGGCCGTATGGCCATGCTCGGTTTCATCGCCCTGCTCGCCACCGAATTCGCCCTGGGCGGCGAATCCTTCACCCGCGGCCTGCTTGGAATCGGCTGATCACCGTCTGCCGCTCACGCTTGCCCTCCCCGCCGCAGCACACTTGCTGCGGCTTTTTTGTGCCCCTGCCCGGGCAGCTCCGCCTCCCGCCATGGTTCCTTCCAATCCGGTGTATCGGGCCCAGGTGAAGGGGGCGGGACCCACCGGCGCCTTGGCCGCGCTCGCCTTGGCGGACGCCGGCTGGCAGGTATTCCTCAGCGACCCCCTGCCCGCCGCCAACCTGCTGGAACGCAGCCGCGCTTACGCCTTCACCCACTCGACCCAGCACCTGCTCGCGCAACTGGGGCTCTGGGAGGAGCTGCAGGGGGCCATGGTGCCGTTCCGGTCACTGCAGCTGCTGGATCTGGCCATCGACCAGCAGGTGCCTTTTGGCCTGGCGGATCTGGGTCCGCGACTGGCGACCGCCCCTGGAGCGGCGGTGGGTTGGGTGGCCCAGCACCGCCCCTTGCTCAGCGTGCTGCTGGAGCGCCTCGCCGCCCACCCCGCCATCAGCCTGGAGCTGGGGACAGCGCCGACGGCTCAACCGGCGGATCTGATCGTGGCTGCCGATGGGCCCCACTCCCCCAGCCGCGAAGCCCTCGGCATCGGCGTGCTGCAGTGGCCCTACCGCCAGAGCTGCCTCACGGCCCTTGTGCAGCTGCGGGGCAGCGCCGACGACCAGGCCTGGGAGCTGCTGCGGCCGGAGGGGCCATTTGCGGTGTTGCCCCTGGGGGCGGGACAGTTTCAGCTGGTGTGGAGCGCCCCGGCTCGGCGCTGCCGCCAGCTCGAGACCCTGGGAGATGCCGCCTTCCTCGATGCCCTCGCAGGTGCCTTGCCGGATCAGCTCCAGCCCGATGCTTTGCTCGACGCCCCCCGAGCGTTTCCGGTGTCACTGTTGCTCGCCCGGCGGCTGCACCGTGGCCGCACGGTGCTGGTGGGGGAGAGCGGCCACCGCTCTCATCCGGTGGGCGGCCAGGGGCTGAATCTGTGCTGGCGGGATGTGGCCCAGCTGCATCGCATGGCCAGGCGCGTGCGTGCCGGCCGGCTGGCGGTGGAGCGGCTGCCGGCAGCTTATGGACGCCGCCGCTGGCCCGATCTGCTGCTCACCCTGCTGGCCACCGACCTGCTGGTGCGCGTCTTCTCCAACCGCGCTCCGCTGCTGCTGCCCGTGCGCCGGCTCGCCCTGGCCCTGCTCGGCCGCCTGGCGCCCCTGCGGCAGCTGAGCCTGGCGGCCATGACCCACGGTCCTTGCCAGCTGCTGCAGCGCTGATCAGCATGACCAGCCAGCGGACATGTTCATGGTGATCAGCACCACCTCCCAACCACCACCGTCGCCAGCCCTGGTGCGCCTTCTGCGCCATCAGTTCGGTCTGAGTGAGAGCGCCCTGGCCCTGGGCCTGCGCCAGGCTCACCAGGAGCAGGCGCCCCTGCCGGTGGTGCTCTGGCGCTACGGCTTGATCAGCCTCGAGCAGTTCGATGCCCTGCTCGCCTGGCAGGAGAGCAATCCATAGGGGGCGCGATCGAACTCAGGCGTAGATGATCAGTGACTCCACGGGCTGCTGCTCGGGCAGCTTGCGACGTCCCTCCAGGGCCGCCAACTCGGCCACAAATCCGAAACCGCACAGCTGACCTCCTGCTGCCTCCACCAGCTCGGCACAAGCCGCCGCAGTGCCACCGGTGGCCAGAAGATCGTCGATGATCAGCACCCTGGAGCCATCGGCAAGGGCATCGCTGTGGATCTCGAGGCGGTCGCTGCCGTATTCCAGGGCGTAGTCGACGCCGGTGACCGTGCCAGGCAGCTTGCCGGGCTTGCGCACCGGCACGAAACCCAGGCGCACGGCCGTGGCCAGGGCCGTGCCCACGATGAAGCCTCGCGATTCGATGCCCACGATCAGGTCGGGCTGCAGCCGGTCACACACGGCGGCGAGCTGGCGGATCACCTCCTGCCAGCCGTCGGGATCGCGCATCAGCGGCGTGAGATCGCGAAACAGGATGCCGGGCTTGGGAAAATCAGGCACATCCCGCACAAATTCCCGCAGGTCTGGAGCCATGGACGTGACGGGTGGGTGCACTTGCTGGCATCATCGCAGCCATGCCCCAGGACTCAACCGCGCCGGAATCCAGCCCAAGGCTTCCCCGCCGGGGTCTGGAACGTCTTGACCTGCTCCTGCTCAGCGTGGAGGCCCTTGACCTCAATGGGGGGGAGGCGATGGTGTGGATGAGCGAGCAGATGGGCTTCACCAACCTCTTCCCCAACCGGGTGGAGCTCTGGAAACGTCGCTGCACCAACCCCCTGCGCCGCACCACCCGCCGCAGCGCACTGGAGCCAGCGGAGACCGATGCCCTGATCCGCATCCTCTGCGCCCTTGCCGACCGCCTCTACCCGTTGCTGCGCGGGCTGCTCACCAGTGCCGAACCGCCCGAGGTGCTCAGCCAACGCTGGGGGCTGTTTCGCGGGCGGCTGACCGACCTGATTCGCGAGCGGATGAACCCCCGCCGCAGCGGGGTGAGACTGTTGCTCGATCCGGAGGCCGGGGCCCGCCAGGCCCGGCTGCTGGTGCAGGCCCTCTCGCTGGGTGCGGGGGTGGGCGGCTTCGAGCGTTTGCGGGCCAGCCTTCTCGATGCCCAGTCATGAAGTTCGTCAACGCATGAAGCAGGTCAATCCATGAAGCAAACTCTGCAATTCGACCAACTCAGCTGCCGCCTCAAAGTGGAGGGACTGCCGGATGTGTCGATCGGTCAGAGCGGCGCAGCCCTCGGCATCATCACGGGCTGGACCTTGCAGTGGGCGGGTCGCCCCGAGCTGGAGGGCCGCAAGGAGCACCTGTTGGCCCTGATGCAGGTGGTGCTCCCCTACGCCCGCTATCTGATCAGCGGGGTGCCGCGTCGGTTTGGTGCCCCCCCCCAGCCCGTGGAGATCGGCCCCGCTGCTGAAGGCGGCCACAGCCTGCTGTTGCGCAGCAGTCAGCCCGACACACCACCTCTGCAGCTCGGGCTCGATGACGCCGAGCTGGCCGATCTGGTGCGGGTACTCGATCTGTTGCGGCTCGATCCACGCCTGCAGCTGCCGCTGGAGTTGCCAGCTCCCATGCCCCTGCGGGCACGGGAGCTGCTGGAGCGCCGCCCCCTCGCCCAGCGCCTGGCGGCGCCAGTGGGCGGTGTGCTGGCCATTGCCCTGGCCTCTGGTCTGGGCTTGCTGCTGCCCGAACCCAAGCCGGCAGCAGCCCCGGGAGGCCGGCTGGAGTCCAGTCAGCCGGCTCGGGGTGTCACCCCCTCCCCTTGACGTGGTCGGTCGGCTGGTCACACTGAATGTCGGTGACACTGCGCTCGGAGACACGGGGTCCATGGCGGCAATGACCTGGTCGGAACTGCGGATCCGAGTGGCGCGGCTTGGAGCTGCCCTGGATGTGGTGGTGCGCAGCGATCCGGAGGTCTGCGGCCTCAGCGGCGACGATTTCCGCCTTTCGCTGCACCACGGCGGCCAGGGGGATTGCACCGTGGCCGATCTCTCGCTGATCGACTGCCCAAACGAGCTGGTGCTGATGGAGTTTGAGCGCTGGATGCGCGGTGCCGGCTACGCCCTCGCGGTATGACGTCGCCCCGCCGCCGTGCCCTGCAGCTGCCGGCCACCGGCACCTCGACGCGGCGGGTGTTTCGCCGCCGCCGCCGGCCGGCCCGCTGGCGTCAGGCGGGCATAGCCCTGTTGTTGGGAACGGCCGGAGTGGGCTTGCTGCTGGCCTTGTTGCAGTTGCCCGAGCGCTTCGACACGTTCCTCGTGCTCAGCACAGCGTTAGCCAACCTGATCGGAGGGGTACAGCAGGCGCTCTGGGGTTTGCTGCAGCTGCTGGCCGTGGTGGTGCTGGTGCTGGCCGCTATCGCGGCCCTGGGCCTGGTAACGGCGGGGCTGATCCGCTTGGTGCGGGCCTTCTGGCCTCAACACGCTCCTCGCCCTTGACGCCGGAGGACAGAGTCCATGGGTAAGCACAACAAGTCGGGCAAGTCCAAGGATCCAGGCAAAGCTAAAGTTTCGAGCAAAGCTAGAGTTTTGAGCAAAGCCAAAGGTTCGAGCAAAGCTATCAATTCAGGCAAACCTAAAGAGCCGCAGTTTGGTCCCCTGAGCGATCGCTATTACCCCTCACCGCTGCTCGATGATCTGGCCGCCAATGGTGGGCAACTCGACCGCAAGCTTTACGAGAAGGAGCTCACCCGGCTGCAGGTGGAGCTGGTCAAAATGCAGTATTGGGTCAAGGCGTCGGGTTTTCGATTGATTGTGCTGTTTGAGGGGCGAGACGCTGCCGGCAAGGGTGGCACGATCAAACGCATCACCGAACCACTCAACCCCCGCGGCTGCCGCGTGGTGGCCCTCGGCACACCCTCTGATCAGCAGAAAACCCAGTGGTACTTCCAGCGCTACGTGGAGCACTTCCCCTCGGCCGGGGAAATCGTGGTCTTCGATCGCAGTTGGTACAACCGTGCGGGGGTTGAGGCGGTGATGGGTTTCTGTAGCCCTGCTCAGGTGGAGGAGTTTCTGCAGAGCTGTCCTGAGTTTGAGCGGATGTTGATGCGCTCGGGAATCATGCTGCTCAAATACTGGTTTTCTGTCAGTGATGAGGAACAGGAATCACGCTTTCAGTCCCGCATTGACGACCCTGCCCGCCGCTGGAAACTCAGCCCGATGGACCTCGAGGC
>JBILUH010000019.1:0-39926 GCA_044371095.1 Cyanobium sp. | reverse complement strand
AAGCCGGCCTCAATGATGTCAACGCCGAGGCGGGCCAGCTGCTGGGCGATCGCCAGCTTCTCTTCCAGGTTGAGGCTGGCGCCAGGTGATTGCTCACCGTCGCGCAGGGTGGTGTCAAAAATCAGAACGCGGCCGGGATCGCGGGCCATCGGGGCACCTCGTGCGAACCAGCCCTTAGGCGGACTGGCTATGAGTTAGGCCCATTGTAGGGGGCGCCAGAACCATGCGCCTACACTGCACCCACCGCGGGAAGGTCATGGCCGCAGGCGATCTGGCCCTCGTCCTCCACGCGCATCTGCCCTACGTGCGCTCGAGCGAGCCTGGATCGCTGGAGGAAGACTGGTATTTCCAGGCGCTCCAGGAGTGCTATCTGCCGCTGCTGGCCGTGCTGGAGGCCGCCGCCAGCGATCGGCGCCAGCAGCCGCGGCTCACCCTCGGTCTCTCGCCCACCCTGCTGTCGCTGCTGGCCGACCGGCCATTGAACGCCCGCTTCCTGCCCTGGATCGCCCACCGCCAGGAGTTGCTGCAGCAGGCGCCCGAAGAGCTCGGCGAAGCCGCCACCGATCTGGCCCGCCAGCTCGACACCGTGGTGGAGCAATGGATCCAGGCCGAGGGCGCCCTGATCCCGCGCTTCCGACGCCTGCAGCAACAGGGCGTGCTCGACCTGATCACCTGCGGCGCCACCCACGGCTACCTGCCCCTGCTACGCCAGGTGCCGGAGGCGGTGCGGGCCCAGCTGATCACCGCCGTGCGAGAGCACGAGCGCCAGCTCGGGGAGCGCCCCCTGGGCATCTGGCTGCCGGAGTGCGCCTACTACGAGGGCCTCGATCAGCAGCTGGTGGCCTGCGGCCTGCGCTACTCGGTGCTCGACGCCCACGGACTGCTGCACGCCCTGCCCCGACCCCGCTACGGGGTGTTTGCGCCGATCTGCTCGCCGGCGGGGGCTGCCTTCTTCGGTCGCGACAGCAGCGCAACTCTGCCGGTGTGGAGCGCCCGCGAGGGCTACCCCGGCGACGGCGCCTACCGGGAATTCCACCGCGACCTGGGCTGGGACCTGCCCGAAGCCGAGCTGGCCAGCCACGGCATCCGCAGCCGCCGGCCCCTGGGCCTGAAGCTGCATCGGGTCACGGCCCAGGGCTGTCCCCTGGAACAGAAACAGCCCTACGCACCCGCCGTCGCCGCCGAGCGCATCGAGCAGCATGCCGCCGCCTACCTGGAGGGCCGGGCCACCGAATTGGCGGGCCTGGCCGGCTCGATGGAGCGGCGGCCGCTGCTGGTGGCGCCCTTCGACGCTGAGCTGTTCGGCCACTGGTGGTTTGAAGGGCCCCAGTTCCTGGCGGCCCTGTTCCGCCAGGCCAGCGAAGCCGGAGTGCGCCTGGTGACCCTGCGCGAGAGCCTGGCTGGCGGCGATCCCCTGCAGGTGTGCCGCCCCTCCCCGAGCAGCTGGGGCCAGGGCGGCTACCACGACTACTGGCTCAACGAGACCAATGCCTGGGTGGTGGCCGAGTGGCAGCGGGCTTCCCGGGCGATGGTGGGGCGGGTGCAGCGCGGCGTGGGCAGCGAGGCCCAGCGCCGCCTGCTCACCCAGGCCGGCCGTGAGCTGCTGCTGGCCCAGAGCTCGGACTGGAGCTTCATCCTGCGGGCCGGCACCACCACCGAACTGGCCAAGGAGCGGATCCATCGCCACCTGGATCGCTTCTGGCGCCTGCTGGACGCCATCGACAACGGCACCGAGCTACCGACCGAATGGCTCAAGGCCGTCGCCACTGAAGACGGCTTGTTTCCGCTGCTCAATGCAGCGGACTGGCTGCCCGTGCCGGACCAGGGCGGGCCGGCATAAGCAGTCCGGCGCGCACATCATTCGGCGCCAGGGCGAACAGGCGCAACATCGCTGCCAGCAACTGGGGAGTGGTGAGCGTGTTGGTCAGAAATCCATACCATTCGGCCGCAGGCAACTGGAAGAAGGCAGCGAAATGGTGGCGCAGTCGCGCTTCCTCAAACCCCATCAGTTTGCTCAGGCCAAACAGATAGAACGCGCGCCGGAACCGCTCCGCCGCCGGCCACAGGGCCTGCCAGCCGGCCTGGGCCAGCAGGGCCGAGCTGGCCGCCGGATCACGGCGCAGCAGCTCGGCCACCGCGGAGGCCACCGCCGGCGCGCGGCGCAGCAGCGAGCCCACCATGTAGCCCGAGGCGGGGTGCACCATCGAAGCCGCACCGCCGAAGCCCAGCACCGGCTGCTGCAGATCCGGCAGGGGCAGGTTCATCGGAAACAGGCAGAACTCCTCATCCTCCACCTGCTCCACCGCCACGCCGCGATGGGCCAGGCGCTGGTGCAAACGCTGGCGCAGGGTCTCAAACGGCACGGGCGGCGCCAGGGCAAGGGAGGTCTCCTCCACAAAGAAGCGTCCCTCGCCCAGGTCCATGGCATAGAGGAAGGTGGGGGGCTGGGCCCGCTCCGCCGGACTGAGGTGATCGGCGCGGTAGTCCATCAGCACAAACTGCTGCGGCTCCACCGGCGGCGCCGAGAAGCGCCCCACGATCCCGTAGGCGGCCTGGCCGGCCACGGGCCCCTCATCGGGACGCCGCACCAGCAGCGGCTGGTGGCCGGTGGCATCCACCACCAGCCGGGCCTGCAGCTGGCTGCCATCGGCGGTGTGGACCACACTGCCGCGATCGGTGGGATCGAGCACCAGATGCCCAGCCTGGCCCTGGAGCAGCTGCACGCCGCCGCGCTCGCAGGCCGTGAGCCAGTGGCGCTGCAGTGCCTCGCGGTTGAACAGGCCATAGTCGCGCCCGTGGGGAGTGGGCGCATTGGCTGAATCGGCTGGATCAGACGCACCGGCACCGAAGTAGCTCACGGTGTGGCTCCAGCGGTGCTCCAGCAGGTGGCCCAGGCCGAGGGCATCCACCTCGTCGCCCCAGATGCCGTAGGTGTTGGGCCACGGCGCCCGTGGATCATGGGGGGCCAGCAGGGCCACCGCCAGCCCCTCGGTGGCCAGGGCCGCCGCCATGCAGAGGGCAGCCGGTCCGCCGCCCACCACCAGCACGTCGAAAACGATGTCGTGCGCTGCCATCACACCGGTACGGTGAGCCCACATCCTGCACCACACGCCATGGTGACCAGAGGGGCGCGATGGCTGGCCGGGCTGCTCTGCCTGGTGCTCGTGGGCTGGCTGGCGATCCCGGCCGTGGTCGCCGCACAACCCGCAGACGCCATGCGCCTGCAGGTGGCGCTCGATGTGGGCAACGTTCGCCAGTTCTCGGCCCGGGATAAGACCTACAGCGTGGAGGGGACCCTGCGTCTGTCGGCGCCGGCTGGGGTGATGCAGCGCCTCCAGGCCGACGGGACTGATCCGGTGGACCTGCTGCGCTTTCAGAACCAGATGCAGCCCTGGGACTCGCTGATGGAGCCGGCGAGTGGCTGGCTCAAGCTTGGCCCCAATCTTGGCCGCGACTACCGCTTCAACGGCGATTTTTATTCCGATGAGATCAACTACCGGGGCTATCCCTTCGGCACCCTTCCGCTGCAGCTGAGCATCGTGCCGGTGAGCCACAGCTTCAGCGTCCGGCTGCAGGCCGACAGTGGCAATTCCAGCGTGAGCCGTCAGAGCAACATGAATGGCTACCGGCTCAATGGCTGGCGCCTGGTGACGGAATCGGGTGCCGTTGAGATGCAGCTGTTCTATACACCCATCGGCTGGGCATCGCTGGTGAAGTGGTTGCTACCGCTGGCGATCACGATGGTGGTGATGCTGCTCACCCCCAACCTGCGCAGCAGCTTCAGTTCCGAGCGGCTGGCGATTCCGCCGGTGATCCTGCTGACGCTGGTGTTCATGCAGCAGGCCTATCGCGATTCGCTGCCGGCGCTGCCGTATCTCACCGTGCTGGATGGGCTGTATGCGTTTTCCTATCTGGTGACCCTGGTGTTCTTCTGCGAGTTCATCTGGTGTGCCAACCGGATCGATCGCCTCGGGGAACGCCACACAGCCCAGAGCGATCGGCGCATCGAGCAGCTGGAAACTGCCATGCAGCTGGTCAGCCTGGGGGGCTATGCGGTGCTGTTGCTCTGGGCCCAGTCGAATCGGTAGCGGCCAGGCCAGGCACGGCCGGAATGGTCGTGGGGGAAGGGCCTGGAACTCAGGCCTCCGGGGCTGCGTCTGCTGCGGCAGCAGCGTTGGCCGGATCCTCGGCGAGCTGCTCCGCCTCGGGAATCGCCGCCTCCTCCTCCGGCGCGGGCGGCACCAGCACCACTTCGGTGAGGCGGTCGCCAGAGTCGAGCTTCTGCAGCCGAACGCCGGTGGCAGCGCGGGACTGCTGGGGAATGGCGTCGGCCTGGGTACGCACGATCACGCCCTTCTCGCTCACCAGCAACAGCTCTTCGCCGGCGCCGAGCACCTTGAGACCCACCAGCACGTCGCCAGCGCGGCGAAACTTCATGCAACGCAGGCCCATGCCGGCGCGCTTCTGCAGCCGGAACTGGTTGACCGGCACCCGCTTGCCCAGACCGCTGGCACTGGCCACCAGCACCCAGGGACCCTCGCTCGGTGCCACCTCGTCGCCCTCCTCGGCGTCAGCGCCGATCTCCCCATCCTCAAGGTCGTCGCTGGCGCTGCTGGCCACCTGGTCGGCGAGCTCGGCGGGGATCACATCCATGCTCACCAGCTGATCGCCGGCGCGCAGGTTCATGGCGCGCACACCCCGGGCGGTGCGGCCCAGGGGGCGCAGCTCCTCATCGCTGAGGCGGAAGTGGATCGTCATGGCGTTGCGCGAGCCGATCAGCACGCTGTCGCCGGGCTGGGCCAGGCGCACCCAGGTGAGGGCGTCGCCATCCTCCAGGGAGATGGCGATCAGGCCGTTGGAGCGGATGTTGGCGAAGGCCGACAGCCGGGTGCGCTTCACATAGCCGCCGCTGGTGAGCATCACCAGCACGGCATCTTCGGCGAATTCGCTCACCGCCAGCAGTGAAGTGATCTGCTCCTCGCGGGGGATCGGCAGCATCTGAACGATCGGCGTGCCCTTGGCGGCCCGGCTGCAGATCGGCACCCGATAGGCCGGCACCGTGTACACCACGCCGCGGTCGGAGAACAGCAGCAGGTTGTCGTGGTCGTTGCAGCTGATGAACAGGCGCACCGCCTCTTCGCCCTGGCTCTTGGTGCCGGCCTTGCCACGGGTGCCTCGGCTCGTGGCCTCGAATTCACTCACCGGCATCCGCTTGAGGTAGCCGTTCTCGGTGAGCAGCACCACCGAGCGCTCGTTGGCGATCAGGTCGATGTCCTCAAGGCCGCCTTCGAGATCCAGGATCTCGGTGCGGCGGGGCGACAGGTAGCGGCTGCGGATGGCACCGAGCTCCTCGGTGATGATCGTGAGCACCCGCTCGCGGTTGGCCAGGATGTCCTTGTAGTCGGCGATCTTGGCCACGAGGTCTTCGTGCTCAAGCCGGATCTTGTCGGCCTCCAGGGCGGTGAGCCGCCGCAGCTGCATCTGCAGGATGGCGTCGGCCTGGATCTCGCTGAGGCCGTGGCGCTCCTGCAGCTGCTGACGGGCCGTGGCCGCGTCGGAGGCCGCCCGGATCAGGGCGATGATCGGATCGAGCTGGTCGAGGGCCAGCAGCAGGCCCAGCAGGATGTGATCGCGCTCTTCGGCCTTGCGCAGGAAGTAGCGGGTGCGGCGCTCGATCGTCTCGACGCGGAAATCGATGAACACCTGCAGCATCTTGCGCAGGGTGAGCAGCACCGGCTCCGACTTCACCAGCGCCAGCATGTAGGCGCTGAAGTTGTTCTGCAGGGGGGTGAGCTTGAACAGATTGTTCAGCACCACCTGGGGATAGGCGTCGCGGCGCAGCTCGATCACGATCCGCATGCCGTCGCGGTCGGATTCGTCGCGGATGTCGGCGATGCCCTCGAGCTTCTTGTCATTCACCAGCTCGGCGATCCGCTCGATCAGCGAGGCCTTGTTGGTCTGGAAAGGCAGCTCGGTGATGATCACCGCATCGCGATCGGGGCGGCCCTTCGCCTCCACCGTCTCGATCGAGGCGACGCCGCGCATCGTCACCGAGCCACGACCGGTGGTGTAGGTCTCGCGGATGCCCCGACGGCCCAGGATCTGCCCCCCCGTGGGGAAGTCGGGCCCCGGGATGATCGCCATCAATTGCAGATCGTCGATCTCGGGATTGGCGATCAGCGCCAGCGTCCCATCAATCAGCTCGGTGAGGTTGTGGGGCGGGATGTTGGTCGCCATGCCCACGGCGATGCCGGTGGAGCCGTTGAGCAGCAGCTGCGGAATCCGCGCCGGCATCACGGTCGGCTCCTGTTGGGAGCCGTCGAAGTTGTCGGCGAAGTCGACCGTTTCAGCTTCGATGTCTTCGAGCAGGCTGTCGGTGGTGAGCGCCTGCAGGCGCGACTCGGTGTAACGCATGGCAGCCGGGGGATCGCCGTCCACCGAGCCGAAGTTGCCATGCCCGTTCACCAGGGGCATGCGCATGTTGAAGTCCTGGGCCATCCGCACCAGGGCGTCGTACACCGCCGTGTCGCCGTGGGGGTGGTACTTACCGAGCACCTCACCCACCACACGGGCGCATTTGCGGTAGGGCCGGTCGCTGGTGAGCCCCAGCTCATACATGGCGTAGAGGATGCGGCGATGCACCGGCTTGAGGCCATCGCGGGCATCGGGCAGGGCCCGACCCACGATCACACTCATCGCATACTCCAGATAGGAGCGCGACATCTCGTTGCGCAGGTCGGTCTGGATGATCCGCGAATCGCCGTTGCCGCCGGACTCCCCCGGTGAGCCAGCACCGGGTCCGCTGGGGTCCGCCATGGATGACCGTCTTAAGCAACGGTCAGTTTATCGAAGCCCCCGGGAAATGCCCAAATCAGGTCCAAGGTCGCGATGACCAGCCGTGACATCCCGCCGCGCCAGGAGGCGGAGCTGCGCCGCAAACAGGAGCGGGGCCAGCTGCAGGTGCGCGCCGCCGCCGACTACCGGCGCCTGGTGCAGCAATCCGGGCTGGCCGAGGCCTACGCCGCCACCGATGTGGTGGTGGCGGCCGATGCGGGCTTCACCGACCAGGCCAGCCTGCTCCTGAGCCTCGGGCCCACGGATCCACCGATCCGCCTGCGCGCTGGACAGCTGGCCGGCGTGCAGGGGCTGGCGGGCTGCGGCAGCGGCGAGCTGGTGCTGCCGATTGGCGGCGGGCTCGGGGATGCGGGGCGCCGGGCCGACGGCGACGTTCTGGGGGGCGCCCAACTGCTGGCCGCCCTGCTGGAGGGCCGGGCGCTGCCGTTCAGCGCCAGCGGTCAGGTCACCGCCCTGCACCCCCGCCGCGAGCTGCACACCAACCTCAGCCTCGAACAGATCGGCGCCGGCCGCTTGCTGCTGCATCGGGCCATCACTGAAAACGGCGTGGTGGCCCTCAGCCAGGCCGAAGGCCCCTGCCCCAGCCCCTACGGCATCCTGCTGGGGCCGGCCGTCAACGCCCTCTACTCCTGCGGTGGAGCCGGCAGCATCGGCCTCACCATGCCGGGTCTGTCGCTGCTGGGCCCGGGCTCCCCGGTGCTGGTGGGTGGCGCCCTCGGCTGGGTGGTGGGGGCCGGCAGCGGCCACCAACCCGGCTGCCGGCGCCAGGCCAGCGGCCATGCCCGCACCCCGGGGGCCGCGGCGGCTGTGAGCGTGGATCTCCACGACCTGCGGCCGGAATGGGTGCGCCCCTGTTTCTTCGAAGGGCACGGCAGCGCCCTGCTGGTGGCGATCGCGGCACCGGTGCCCCTGATCAACGCCGACGTGGCCCGCCAGGCCGCCGCCGGCCCGGAGGCGTTGGAGGCCCCCGTGCTCGACCTGTCGGTGCCGCGGCGGGTCAAGCCGAGCCTGGGGGCGGTGAGCTATGCGGAGCTGCTCAGCGGCAGCATTGCGGTGCGGAGCCGCCGGATCGCCTGCGCCCCCTCCCACAGCCCGCGGCTGGCCGCCGCCGCCGCCGAATCCCTCGTGGCAGCCCTGCGCAGTGGCGCCTTCCCGCTGCGGCTGCCGCTGGTGCCGCTGAGCGCGCGTCCCAGCCTCCTACCCATCGAGGCCTGAGGCATTGGCGGCCGGGTGTTGCGGCTGGGTGTTGGTGACACCACCAACCGCATCTAAGCTCCCGGCACACTCGTGCACCCGCGGCGCCGCCTGCCATGGCCGACGACACCACCAGCAGCCCCGACCCCGGCAACCCCCAGCAGAGCAACCCCCAGCAGAGCAGCCCCGAGCCGAGCGCTCCCGACCCGGCAGACCCATCTGTTGCACCCGTTGCTGTTGCACCTGTTGCTGAGCCTGAGCCTGCCCCAGGGGTTGAGCCGGGAGCGGAGCCTGGTGCTGAGCCGGGGGTCGAACAGACGGCGGACTCCGTTGGCTCGGGTGTTGAACGTCCTGTTGAACACGGCGCTCAAGCGGTTGTGCAACAACCCGAGCCCCAGCCCGTGCCTACCCCAGTCACCGCGCCTGCAACGGTGACCGCGCCGCCCGAGCCCAGCGTCGCCACCACCTTGGTGGTGGCGCCCGCGCCGCCCCCCCTCGCGGCCCAGACGGGTCTAATAACCGATGAAGAGGGCGGCGAGTGGGAGCTGCTGCTTCAGAAGCTGCGCCAGTGGCTCAACCAGGGCGAACTCCAGAGCCTCTGGGCCCAGGCCCGCAAACCCGTCACCCTGCTGGCCGCCGTGGTGGGCCTGCTGCTGGTGCTGCGCGTGTACAGCGCCGTGCTGGGCGCCCTCAACAGCCTGCCCCTGGTGCCGGGGCTGCTGGAACTGGCTGGCGTGGTGTGGACCGTGCGCTTTGGCGTGCCCAAGCTGCTGCGCAGCAGCGAGCGTGAACGTCTGCTGAGCGGCCTGAGCAACCGCTGGAAAGCCTTTCGCGGCCAAGGCTGAGCCGGCATCGCCCCCCCTGAATCGGGGCTGGTCGGTTGATAGCTTGGCTCGAATCCGTGAACTCCAGGTGGACATTCAGCTCGGCCGCTCCCGCACCGTCCGCCGCGCCTACGGCATCGACGAGATCGCCCTGGTTCCGGGCGGCCGCACCGTGGATCCGGCGATCACCGACAGCAGCTGGAGCCTGGGCGGCATCACCCGCGAGATCCCGATCATCGCCAGCGCCATGGATGGCGTGGTGGATGTTGGGATGTGTGTGGAACTCACCAAGCAGGGAGCCCTGGGCGTCCTGAACCTGGAGGGCGTCCAGTGTCGCTATGACGACCCCAACCCCGCCCTCGATCGCATCGCCGCCGTCGACCGCGACAGCTTCGTGCCGCTGATGCAGGAGCTCTACAGCCAGCCGGTGCGGGAAGACCTGATCCGCCAGCGCATCGCCGAAATCAAGGCCGGCGGCGGCATTGCGGCGGTGAGCGCCACCCCCGTGGCGGCCCTGAAATTCGGCCGAGCCATTGCTGAAGCGGGCGCCGATCTGTTTTTTGTGCAGGCCACGGTGGTGAGCACGGAGCACATCGGTCCGGAGGGCCAGGAGAGCCTTGATCTCGAAGCTCTCTGCCGCGACTTCGGCGTGCCGGTGATCATCGGCAACTGCGTCACCTACGACGTGGCTCTCAAGCTGATGCGGGCCGGCGCCGCCGGCGTGATGGTGGGCATCGGCCCCGGTGCCGCCTGCACGAGCCGCGGCGTGCTCGGCATCGGCATCCCCCAGGCCACCTCGGTGGCCGACTGCGCCGCCGCCCGCGACGACCACTTCCAGGAGAGCGGCCGCTACGTGCCGATCGTGGCCGATGGCGGCATCGTCACCGGCGGTGACATCTGCAAGTGCCTGGCCTGCGGCGCCGATGCTGTGATGATCGGCTCACCGATCGCCCGCGCGGCCGAGGCCCCCGGCCGCGGCTTCCACTGGGGCATGGCCACCCCCAGCCCAGTGCTGCCCCGCGGCACCCGCATCAAGGTGGGCACCACCGGCAGCCTGGAGAAGATCCTGCGCGGCCCCGCCTCCCTCGACGATGGCACCCAGAACCTGCTGGGCTGCATCCGCACCTCCATGGGCACCCTGGGCGCCCGCACCCTCAAGGAGATGCAGCAGGTGGAGGTGGTGGTGGCTCCCTCCCTGCTCACCGAGGGCAAGGTGTACCAGAAGGCCCAGCAGCTGGGCATGGGCAAATAGAGCGCGGCGTTAGCGTGAACGTGTGGGGGCTTCGGCTCACACACTCCTCACACCCTCTGGCCCGGCGCGTCCGGGCCTTTTGTCTTCTCCAGGCACCCAAGCGGCGCCCAACAGGCAGCCACGGCGGCGCCCGCTCCGGCACCCAGCCCGAGCGGATCACGACCTGCAACGGTCCATGGTTGCCCCCAAACAACCTTGCTAGATTCCCGGGAACCCTGATCCAGCAAGGATGTCCAGCGCTGCCGCTGTCACTGACGCTTCCTTTGAGCAAGACGTGCTCAAGAGTGATCTGCCCGTGCTGATCGACTTCTGGGCCCCCTGGTGTGGCCCCTGCCGCATGGTCGCCCCGATCGTGGACGAGATTGCTGCGGAATTCGAAGGCAAAATCAAGGTGTTCAAGCTGAACACCGACGAAAATCCCAACGTCGCCAGCCAATACGGCATCCGCAGCATCCCCACCCTGATGATCTTCAAGGGCGGCCAGAAGGTCGATACGGTGGTTGGTGCTGTACCCAAAACCACCCTGTCGGGCACGATTTCCAAGTACCTCTAAGCGCACCTGCTGTTCGAGAGCAGACCTCTGAGCGACCCATCCCGTTTCGGCCAGAGCCCGCTCCAGGTTCTGGCCCAGGAGCTCGAAAACCACCCCCAGCGGTACCTGATTGAGCGATCACTGGTCTCCCTGCTACAGGTAAGCCGCAACGAGCGGAGCCAAGATGAGTGGCGGCTCATCAGCGGCGCCCTGGCCGACATCAGCGAAGCCCTGGAGGTGTTTCACCCCCATCGCAACACCCGCAAAATCACCGTCTTCGGCTCGGCCCGCACTGTCGCCAGCGACCCCTGCTACGCCCTGGCCGAGCAGTTGGCCCGCTGTGCGGTTGAAGCGGGCTTCGAGGTGATGACCGGCGCCGGCGGCGGCATCATGGAGGCCGCCAACAGCGGTGCCGGATGCGAGGCGAGCATTGGCCTCAATGTCGATCTGCCGTTCGAGCAGCACGCCAATCGCTTTGTCAGCAGCTGCGAGGGCCGGCTGCTCCACTTTCGTTATTTCTTCACCCGCAAGCTCTTCTTCCTGCGGGAAAGCGACGCCCTGGTGGTGTTGCCCGGGGGGTTCGGCACCCTCGATGAGTTGTTCGAGTCGCTCACGCTGATTCAGACCGGCCGCACACCACCGATTCCTCTGGTGCTGCTGGCACCCGAAGGCGACAGCTTCTGGCGTGGCTGGCAGCGGGATCTCAACGAAGGGCTCGCGGCCCGTGGAGTGATCTCGCCGGAAGACGGCGACCTGCTGCGTGAAGCCCACAGTGCCAAGGAAGCCGTGGCCCGCATCAGCCACTTCTACCGGTTGTTCCACTCCGCTCGGCTCGGCGACGATCGAATTGAGCTGCTGCTCAACACCGCCCTCCAGAGCGAACAGCTCCGGGCCCTCAATCTGCAGTTCGACGATCTGGTGGATGAGGGCGTCATCCAGGCCCGCGACACCGTCGACGATCACGGTCTGCTCCGCCCCTGCCTGCACTTCCACTTCGACCGCCGCCGCATCGGCCGCCTCTACCAGCTGCTTGATGCCCTCAACAGCCTGCCCGTTCCACCCGGCCAGGTGCTGGAGCAGCCTGGTCGACGCCAACCCAGCACACCCCCTCCCAGTCGTCCCTCACCCCAATGACGCGCCTTGGCCTGATCGACTACGGCATGGGCAACCTGCACTCGGTGCAGCGGGCCTTTGAGCGGCTCGGCGCCGTGGTGCAGCCCGTGTCCAGCGCCGCGGAGATGGAGAGCTGCACGGCCCTGGTGCTACCGGGGGTGGGCGCCTTTGATCCGGCGATGCAACGGCTGCGCGAGGGCGGCCTGGCCGATGCGATCACCAGCTGGTGTAGCGCGGGCCGGCCGCTGCTGGGCATCTGCCTGGGACTGCAGCTGTTGTTTGAGGCCAGCGATGAGGGCGCGGCGGCGGGTCTCGGCCTGCTCAAGGGCAGGGTGCGGGCCCTGCCGCGCTCCCCGGGCCATCCGATTCCCCACATGGGCTGGGAGCCCCTGATCCCCGCCAGCCCCAGTCCACTGCTGCCGGCCGGCAGTCCGGACACCTGGGTGTATTTCGTGCACTCCTATGCCGCCGAGCCCAGCGATCCGGCCTGCAACACCGCCCTGGTGCGCTTCGCCGACACCACCGTCACCGCTGCGGTGTGGCAGGGCTTCATTGGGGCCTGCCAGTTTCACCCGGAGAAATCCGGCGCCCATGGGGAGGCGATCCTGCGCCGCTGGCTCGCCTGGCTGGCCACTGCATGAGCCTGCGGCGGCGCCTGTCATGAGCCTGCGGCTGAGCGGTGGCCGCCGCCTGCAGAGCCCACCCGGCCATACGGCCCGGCCCACCAGCTCCCGGGTGCGGCTGGCGGTGATGAACCTGCTGGCCCCGGAGCTACCGGGCTGTGCCTGGCTGGACCTCTGCAGCGGCAGCGGCGTGATGGCCTGTGAAGCGCTGCAGCGGGGCGCCCGACGGGTCGTTGCGGTCGAACAGGACCGGCGGATCGCCGCTGTGGCCAGGGCCAATCTCGAAGCAGTGGCGCAGGGGGTGGCGCAGATCGCAAGCGCCGTTCCCCGCTGGGAAGTGCACTGCCGCGAGGTGAGCCGCTGGCTGGCCCAGGCTCCGGCTCAAGAGGCCGCAGGCGCCGGAGCTGAAGGCTTCGATCTCATCTACGCGGATCCGCCCTATGCCGCCGGTCTCTACGCAGCGATCGCAGCGGGGGTGGCCGCAGGCCCATGGCTCAAACCTGCAGGAACACTGGTCTGGGAATGCGCCAGCTCAGCTGTACCAGAAACACCGCAAGGATGGCAGCGGCGCGATGAACGGCGCTACGGCAGCACCAGCCTGGTGCTGCTGCAACGGACGTGACGACCGAAGCCAGGCAGAACGGCCTCAGTCGAGCAGGGTGCCACGGCGATACTGGTTCCAGGCCGCCACGAACAGCCCCGCCAGGGTCACAGGAATCAGACCGAGCACGATGCCGCAGAGGAGGGGTTCGATCATGGGGCAGTCACGGCGGCAATCTGGGCACAATTGTTCCACGACCATGGCCCCCACTGAGAGCCCGCTGCACCAACTGTGACCGGCCCACCCCTGACCCCCGCGGTCGCCCCAGCTCCTGTCTCCCCAGCACCTGTCGCCTCCGGTGGCCGCCGTGGACTCATCGCGGCGCTGGTGGGCATGGCGGCGGCCGCCTGCATCGTGGCGGTGCTGTTGGTGCTGCCGGCAGCCCAGACCGACCCCTACACCCGCCAGACCCTCGAGCTCGTCGGCTCCAGTGAAAACGGCGGACGGCTGTTCCGGCTCAACTGCGCCGGCTGCCACGGCATCGCCGCCCAGGGGCTGGTGGGCCCCAACCTGCACGGCGTCGCGGAACGCAAGTCGCCCCGCCAGCTGATCCAGCAGGTGGTGAGCGGCCGCACCCCGCCGATGCCGCGCTTCCAACCCGATCCCCAGGCGATGGCCGACCTGCTGGCCTATCTCAACGGGCTGGTGTGAGCGCGGCGCCCCCGCTGCCGGCCCAGCAGCCCCAGCTCGCCGTGGTGCTGGTAGAGCCCGCCGGGCCTCTGAATGTGGGCAGCGTCGCCCGGCTCTGCGCCAACTTCGAGGTGGCCGAGCTGCGCCTGGTGGCCCCCCGCTGCAACCACCTGGGCGAGGAGGCCCGGCGCATGGCCGTGCATGGGGCCTGGGTGCTGGAGCAGGCTCGCCTCTTCCCCACCCTGAGCGCCGCCCTGGCCGACTGCCACCGGGTGGTGGCCACCAGCGGCCGGCGCGCCGGCGAACCCCTGCCCCTGCTGGCCCCGGAGCCGGCCCTGCACTGGCTCGCCCAGGGGCCGCCAACTCCCCGGGCCCTGGTGTTCGGACGGGAAGACCGGGGCCTCAGCAACGACGAATTGCTCCAGGCCGGTCGCCTGCTCACCCTCGGCAGCGGCGCGGCCTACAGCTCCCTCAACCTCTCCCACGCCGCCGCCCTGGTGCTGCACACCTGGCACGGCCTGGGGGGCGATGGCGCATCCGCGCCGGCCCCTGCCCCGAGCGTGGCACCCGACCCGGGCGAGCGCCGGGCCCTCGAGGCGATGCTCGGCGACGCCGAAGCCCTGCTGCTCGACGTGGGCTTTCTCCATCCCCACACCGCCCACGCCCGCATGGCCAAGCTGCGGGCCCTGCTGCAACGGGCACAGATCTCAGCCGAGGAGGTGGCGCTGGTGCGCGGCATGGTGCGCCAGCTGCGCTGGGCCAGCGCGCACGGGCAGGGGGGCAGGCAGGACGGCGGGCAGGGGGGCAGGTCTGGCCGGACCCCTTAGCGTCGGTCCACTTCGTCTGCATGGCCCTGTGACTGCCGGCCGTTCGCCCCGCAGCCCTAAAAGCCGCTGGGGCCAGCCCCTGCGCCTGGTGTTGCGCCTGGTGGTGATGGGCATCGGCCTGGGGGTGATCACCGGCACCAGTCTCAAGCTGCTGGCCCCCCGCCTGGCCCAGGGCGCCATCGAGGCCCCCAGCCTCGACCTCGGGGCCGCCAACACCAGCAAGGGGCTCGACTCCGGCCGCTTCGAACCCCGCTCGGAGCTGACAGCCCTGAGCCAGCGCTGGGCCCAGCTCGCCGCCACCCAGAAAGATCTCCAGAGCTCGGCCTTCCTGCTCGTGCTCGACGACGGTCGCTTCGCCCAACTGCAGCCCGACCTCCCCCTGCCAGCCGCCAGCTCGATCAAGACACCGATCCTGCTGGTGGGACTGGAGGACCTCGACAGCGGCAAGCTGCGCTGGAACGAACCGCTGCCCCTCACCAAGGAGGTGGTGGGTGGAGGAGCGGGCTGGATGGCCAGCAGACCGGTCGGCACCCGCTTCCCGTTCTTTGAGGCAGCCACGGAGATGATCCGGGTGAGTGACAACAGCGCCACCAACCTGCTGATCAAGCGCCTGGGCGGCAAAACCAGCCTCAACGAGCGGTTCACCGCCATCGGCCTGCCGTCGACAGCGGTGAACAACTGGCTGCCCGACCTCGAGGGCACCAACACCACCAGCAGCCGCGACCTGGCCCGCTCGATCGCCCTGGTGGACACCGGCGAGACCCTCAGCCCCCGGGCCCGCGACCTGTTTCGGCAAATCATGGGCACATCCCGCACCAACACCCTCATCCCCCTGGGGCTGCTGCAGGGGCTCGGCAAGGACAGCGCTGACCCCGACAGCGAGCTGCTGACCTACGGGATCACCACCTACAACAAAACCGGCGACATCGGCATCGCCTACGCCGACGCGGCCCTGATCCAACTGCCCAATGGCCAGCGGGCCGTGGCGGCCTTCATGGTGAAGGGCCCGTTCAACGACCCCCGTTCCACCGATCTGATCCGCGCCATGGCCGGCGAAGTGTCCAAAACCCTGGTGGGCCGCAAATGAGCCACACCACCTCGCACCGTCCACCCACCTGGCAACGCACACCCCTGCTGCTGCTCGCCGCCCTGGCCGCCCCAGCGCTCGCCCAACCCCCCCTGGCCCAGCCAGCCCCCGGACAGCCGGCCCCGACCCCGCCCGCTCCCGTACTGCGCCCCCAGACCGTGGCACCCCTCAGCGGCGGCCTCGACCGGGTGCTGCTGGTGAACGACAACAACCCCGAACTGATCCGCGAGCCGGGGATCCTGCTCTCCACCTTCCCCGGCACCGGCCGCGGCGTGCCGGCGGCCCACCTGGATGTGGCCCTCAACGGCCGCTTCGATGTGTTCAGCCACCACGTGTATGCCGGCAAGCCGGAGAGCCTCGATTCCACCCTGTGGCTGGCGGTGCTGGCGGCTCCCCGCGGCCCCGGGCCCGTCACCCTGAAGCTGCTGAGCGGCTCCACGGCGCTCTCGCAGGCGGTGGAGCCCGGCCAGGCCGGCGCCCCCTTCCTGCCGCTGCCGGCCCTGATGGCCCAGGGCAGCACGCCGGTTTGGGCCGGACCCGGCAGCCGCGTGGCCACGGAACTGCTGGCCCGCCAGCGCAGCCCCGAACTGCCCGCCGGTTGGACCCTGACACCCGGCGCGCCCACCACCCTGGTGGTGCTGCCCCTGCCGGTGCGGGGCCTCGACCCCCTGCTCAACGGCCGCAACCTGCAGCTGCGGCTGGAGAGCTCCGGCCCGGTGAGCCTCGCCACCCTGGCCGCCTTCGGCAGCGGCAACCAGCCCCCAGCGGCGAGCACCTGGGCCGCGCTGCTGGAGGGAGGCCTGAGCCCCCGGGAGCACGCTCCCACCCCCCGGGGCAGCAAGGGTGGGGTGGTGTACTCGCGGGTGAGTGGCGTGCAGGTGGGCAGCACCTGGCGCACCCGCCTCACCGATCCGGGCCAGACCTGGCTGAGCGTGCGCCGGGCGCCGATCTCCTGGCCGATCAGCAGCCTGGAGCGCGGCACCCTGGGCACCGCACAGGTGCAAACCGCTGAGCTGCAGGCCTTCTATCCCGGCACCGCCTGGGCCGCCCACGGCAATTACGGCGTCGAGTACGACCTGAGCATTCCCCTGCGCAACGACATGGCCAGACCGGTGGCGCTGCAGTTGGCGCTGGAATCGCCGCTCAAGGGCGACACCGCCGCTGGTGGTCTGCGCTTCCACAGCACCCCAGCCAGCCGGCCGGTGATGTTCCGCGGCACGGTGGAGGTGACGGGGCTGGATGGCGAGCCTTCCGCCGCGGGGGCCCCGGGGCGCCCCGCCGGCCGGCGCAGCTTCCACCTGGTGCAGCGGGCCGGCGATCCCGGCCCCGCCCTGGGCACGGTGAGCCTGGCGCCGGGTGCCAGCCGCCAGCTGCAGGTGCGGTTGATCTATCCCGCCGATGCCACCCCGCCCCAGGTGCTGAGCCTGCTGCCCGTCGCCGAAGGGCCGGCGCAGCAAGCTGTGAAACAATCCAAAACCTTCCAAGTCATCCGTCCGTGACGCCAGTCCGCAAGCGCAGGGTCTTCCCCTTCACCGCGATCGTCGGGCAGGAGGAGATGAAGCTGGCACTGCTGCTCAACGTGATCGATCCCCGCATCGGCGGCGTGATGATCATGGGCGACCGGGGCACGGGGAAATCGACCACGATCCGGGCCCTGGCCGACCTGCTGCCCGAGATCGACGTGGTGGCGGGCGACCCCTACAACAGCTCCCCGGTCGACCCCGACCTGCAGAGCGCTGAGGTGCGGGCCCGCGCCGAGCAGGGCGAGGCGCTGCCGGTGGAGCCGCGCCAGGTGCCGATGGTCGACCTGCCCCTGGGCGCCACCGAAGACCGCCTCTGCGGCACGATCGATATTGAGAAGGCCCTCAGCGAGGGCGTGCGCGCCTTTGAGCCGGGCCTGCTGGCCAAAGCCAACCGCGGGCTGCTCTACGTCGACGAGGTGAACCTGCTCGACGACCACCTGGTGGATGTGCTGCTCGACTCGGCCGCCTCCGGCTGGAACACGGTGGAGCGCGAGGGCGTGAGCGTGCGCCACCCGGCCCGCTTCGTGCTGATCGGCTCCGGCAACCCGGAGGAAGGGGAGCTGCGGCCCCAGCTGCTCGATCGCTTCGGCATGAGTGTGGAGGTGCGCACCGTGCGCGATCCCGAGCTGCGGGTGCAGGTGGTGGACCAGCGCACCAACTTCGACAGCGATCCCGACGGCTTCAACAACGCCGTGCAGACCACCCAGGACGCCCTGCAGGCGCGGGTGGTGGACGCCCAGCAGCGGCTGCCGCACGTGGCCATCGACGACGACCTGCGCATCCGCATTTCAGCGGTGTGCGGCGAGCTGGACGTCGACGGCCTGCGCGGCGACATCGTGACCAACCGCGCCGCCCGCGCCCTGGCGGCCTTCGAGGGCCGCACCGAGGTCAGCGAAGACGACATCGCCCGGGTGGTGGCCTGCTGCCTGCGCCACCGGCTGCGCAAGGACCCCCTCGAGCAGATCGACTCGGGCGACCGGGTGGTGAAGGTGTTCTGCAAGGTGTTCGAGCGCGCCGACAACAGCGACCGCAGCGCTTTCGCACTGGCCCTGGCGGCCTGAGTTCCATGCCGAGGGCGCCATGGTGATCCTCGGCATCGATCCCGGCCTCGCCCGCGTGGGCTACGGGGTGATCGAGGTGGAGAGCGAGCGGGGCCGCAGCGGCCGCCAGGCACTGCTCGACTGCGGCATCCTGCGCACCGACCCGGGCCGGAGCGAGGGGGAGCGGATGGTGGAAATCGCCCGCGACCTGCGGGTGCTGATCCGCACCTGGCGGCCCGAGCTGGCAGTGGTGGAGAAGTTTTTCTTCTACCGCTCCAGCACAACGATCTCTGTGGTGCAGGCCCGCGGGGTGCTGATGATGACCCTGGCGCGCTTCAAGGTGCCGGTGGTGGAGTTTCCGCCGATGCAGATCAAGCTGGCCCTCACCGGCCACGGCCATGCCCAGAAGGACGAGGTGCTCGAGGCGGTGATGCGCGAGCTCGACCTCAACACCCCGCCCCGCCCCGACGACGCCGCCGACGCCCTCGCCGCCGCCCTGACGGGCTGGTTCCAGCGATGAGCGCCTGGTTTCCGCGATGAGCACCAAGTCCGCCCTGCGTCAGGAGTTCCGGGCCCAACGCCAAGCCCTGCTGCCGGCGGCCCAGCCCGCCATCGCGAGGCAGGCGCTGCGGCACGTGCCCGAGCTGCTGGGCCCTGGGCGCTTCCTTGGGCTCTACTGGCCCCTGCCTGGGGAGGTGGATCTGCGAGCCCTGCGCACCCTGCTGCCGGGTCGGGTGGCCCTACCGGCTATCACCCATGCCGCCGGGGATGGTGACGCCAGGCTGGTGTACCGGCCCTGGCACCACCCAGAACCGCTGGTGCCCGATGGCTGTGGCATCCCTGCCCCAGCGGCCCACACCGGAGTGCCGGGACCTGGCGAGCGGGGGGCTGGCGAGCTGGAACCGGAGGCGCTGGGGCTGCTGCTGATTCCGGCCCTGGCCTGCGACGCCGCCGGGATTCGGCTCGGTTACGGCGGCGGCTGGTACGACCGGCTGCGGGCTGATCCGGCCTGGGCCCGGGTGCCGGCGCTGGCGGTGCTGCCCCAGGGTTGCCGGGTGGCACAGCTCCCCCGCGATCCCTGGGACGTACCGCTCCAGGGGTGGCTCGACGAACACGGGCCCGCCTGGCTGGAGGCCACACCTCGGTGTTGAACCGCGGGCCAGACAAAGGTTGTGGAACAACTTGTTCAACAAAGGCTTCACAAGCGGCGCAGTGGATGGGCCCGTTTGCCAAGATCAACCTGATTCCACCGGCACCGCCTTGGACCTGTCTGCGTCGCGCATCCCCAGCAGCCACGCCTCAGCGCCTGACCAGGTGCTGGCCGCCGAACTCCAGGAGCGAGGCCAGAGCCACGACGCCCTCTCGATGATGGTGAGCTCGATGGTGCGGATGGTGCAGGCCGGCAAAAGCAGCGATAGTCGCTGGAAAGCGTCCTGATCCAGCCATGACCCTGCGCCATCCAGCGGTGCGCTTCAGTGCCGCAACCAGCCTCGCAGCGGTTGCAGCCCTTCTGGTTGGCCCTGGGCCGGCCCATAGCCATGCCCTGGAAAGCAGCCTTGAGCGGCTGAGCAGCCTCACCGACCAGCTGGTGCTCGACAGCCGCTTTGGCAACGGCGAGCCCGCCGATGATGCGGTGGTGCGGCTGGTGCCACCGAGCGGCATCCCGATTGAAGTGGGCCGCACCGACAGCAACGGTCAGCTGCGCTTCCGCCTGCCAGAAGGGGCTTCCGCGGCCTGGGAAGTGCAGGTCGACCGAGGGCCTGGACACCGCGACTACCTGGAACTGCCCGGCGCCGGCCCCACCAGCCCCCGTGCTGCTGCACCCACCACCTTGCTGGGCCGGCAACGTGCCGCGGGCTGGCAGCCGTTGGGCCTCGCCGCCATCGTTGGAACCCTGGGTGGTGGTGTCCTGGGCGGGAGCCTGGCCTGGTGCCGCAGCCGGCGCCACGGACGCCGCTGATGGCAACCGCGCCCACCGGCAGCCCCGCCCTCGACCAGATCGTGGAGCGTCTGGCCGGCACGGCCGATCCCCGGCGGCGCTACGAATACGTGCTCTGGCTGGCCAAGAAGCTCGAGCCCCTTCCGGAAGAATTTCGCCACGACGCCTTCAAGGTGAAGGGCTGTGTCTCCCAGGTGTTTGTGGTGGGCGAACTGGTGGACGGCACGTTGCATTGGCGCGGCGATTCCGATGCAGCGATCACCAAGGGACTGCTGGCCCTCCTGATCCAAGGACTGGAGGGGCTGACGCCCGAGCAGGCCACCGCCATCGATCCAGGCTTCATCGCCGCCACCGGCCTGCAGGCGAGCCTGACGCCCTCGCGGGCCAATGGCTTTCTCAACATTCTGCGGCTGATGCAGGCCCAGGCCCAGGCGCTGGCGGGCTGATTTCGGCACGGGCCAGCTGATTTCTAGGATCACGGCACTGCAATCCCCCAGCGCATGACCATCGGCATCGGCTTGCTCGGCCTCGGCACGGTGGGAGCAGGCGTGGCCGGCATCCTGGCGACTCCTTCCGGGCGCCATCCGCTGGTGGCCGAACTGGAACTGCGTCGGGTGGCGGTGCGGGACCTGGCGAGGCCGCGGCCCGTGGAGCTGGCCGCTGAACTGCTGACCACCAACCCTGAGGCGGTGGTTGACGACCCGGACGTCGACATCGTGGTGGAGGTGATGGGCGGCCTGGAGCCAGCCCGCTCCCTGATCCTGCGGGCGATCGCCGCCGGCAAGCCGGTGGTGACCGCCAACAAGGCCGTGATCGCCCGCTATGGCGAGGAGATCGCCGCGGCCGCCGCCGCGCAGGGTGTCTATGTGTTGATCGAAGCGGCCGTGGGTGGCGGCATCCCGATCATCGAGCCGCTCAAGCAATCCCTTGGTGCCAATCGCATCCAGCGGGTGAGCGGCATCATCAATGGCACCACCAATTACATCCTCAGCCGCATGGCGGCCGAGGGTGCGGCCTACGCCGACGTTCTGGCCGAGGCCCAGCGCCTGGGCTACGCCGAAGCCGATCCCGCGGCTGATGTGCAGGGAGGCGATGCCGCCGACAAGATCGCCATCCTGGCCGGGCTGGCCTACGGCGGCAGCGTGCCCCGGGCCACCATCCCCACCGAGGGGATCGACCAGCTCGATGCCCGCGACGTCGCCTATGCCGCCCAGCTGGGCTACGTGGTGAAGCTGCTGGCGGTGGCCCAGGCCATGCCCAGCCCCGATGGCAGCGGCGATGGGCAGGCCGAGCTGCTGCTGGATGTGCGGGTCCACCCCACCCTGCTGCCCAAGGACCACCCGTTGGCCGGGGTGAACGGGGTGAACAACGCGATCCTGGTGGAGGGGGATCCGGTGGGCCAGGTGATGTTCTATGGGCCGGGGGCCGGCGCTGGCCCCACCGCCTCCGCTGTGGTGGCCGACATCCTCAACATCGCCGGCATCCGTCAGGCCACCACAGGTTCAGCCAAGGCCCCCCTCGATCCCTTGCTGGCCGCGGGCAGCTGGCGGGTCTGCCGCCTGGTGGACAGCGCTGTCACCACCCACCGCAACTACGTGCGGCTGCGCACCAGCGACGAGGCCGGCGTGATCGGCAAGATCGGCACCTGCTTCGGCGAGGCGAGGGTGTCGATCCAGTCGATCGTGCAGTTCGAAACCCAGAGCGCCGGCGACGCCGAGATCGTGGTGATCACCCACGACGTGTGCGAAGCGCAGTTCCGCCAGGCCCTCGGCGCCATCGAAGCCCTGGGTGACGTGCAGACCGTGGCCGCCTGCCTGCGCACCCTTTAAAAGCAGGCTCGCTGTCCTGTGAGCGGTGGGGCGTTGCTGCGGTGGCTCAGCGTTTGGTGCGCAACCTGGATGAAGCGGTCAAGGAGGCCCTGCGCCGTCGTGCACAACACCATGGCCGCAGCCTGGAGGAGGAAGCGCGGCTGATCCTGAGCCAGGCCGCTCAGGATCAGGACCCAACCACGACACCTGCGGGGCTGGGGCTGGACGACGCGATTCCGCAATGGGAAGGACAGGACGCTGAACCCACCGATTTCAGCGGATGGGCCCGACGAGAGTTCCATGATTTTGCTCGACACCAATGTGGTGCCTGAGCTGCGCAACGGCCTCGCCTCGCTGGCGACACGCAACGTGCGCCATTTTCAGGATCCTGACCTGGCGGTGGTCAATCCATGTCGCGACTGATCAATGTCGCGACTGAATCAACGGCATGACGGATCAAGGTCGGGCTCTGAATCAGCGCCATCAGGTCTGCAAATCGCCACCCGCTGGCCAGCGGGACCCGCGGCAGGCCACAGTGGAAGCGTCAATCGGAAGCAATCCTTAAGACGTGCGTCTCCCGCCCGGTGACTGTGACGATCCCCTCACCAGGCCGAGCTTAGTAACGACACGAACAGTTTCAGTCCTTCAGGGCCTGCAGGATCGGGTTGTGTAGAGGGTCTCCACTGCAACCCTTCCCGACTCTGTCCCCCATTCCCACCCTCCAGCCCCGTCATCCATCCATCCGGCGTCCGTCGCCGCCTTCCTCCATGACCGGTCCCACCTGCTCCACTGCCGCACCCGCCCTTCACCAGGGCGCTTGCGTGCACCTCGGCAGCGATGAGCAGCTCTACCAGGTGATCGGCATCGACGATCATCACGACCGCTGCTGGCTACGCCGCTGGCCCCTGTCGCGCCACGGGTCGGAGGTGTTTGAAATTTCCCTGCAGCAGGTGCGTCCCGCCCGGCCCCATCGGTCTTGAATGGCATCGCTCTGACGGCCGCCCCTTGCCCCGCGCTCCGCGGCTGAACCCCACCCAGGCTGCAGCCCTGCTGATGGCCGGCCTGGGGATGGGTCTCACCCTCGGGGGCTGCCAACCCGGCCAAGGCACCAACGCCTCCCACCAGGCCAGCAACCGCCTGGTGGTGGCGAGCAAGAACCGCATCGACACGGTCGATCCCGCGGGCGCCTACACCTTCGGCGCCATGCAGTTGCTCAGTGCCATCGGCGATCCGCTGTATGCGATCAACGCCCGCGGCCAGCTGGAGCCGCGGCTGGCGGTGGCCGTGCCCCAGCTCAGCGCCGACGGTCTCACCGCCCGGGTGGAGCTGCGCCAGGGGGTGCGCTTCCACGACGGCACACCGTTTGACGCGGCGGCCATGGTGTTCACCCTGGAGCGCTTCCTGGCGATCGGCAAGCTCAGCTATCTGCTCGGGGATCGGGTGAGCGCCGTGCGGGCGGTGGGGCCCTACACGATCGAGCTCAGCCTCAAGCGCCCCTACAGCGCCCTGGCCGAGCTGCTCAGCGCCGTGAATCTCACGCCGCTCTCCCCCAGCGCCTACCGCAAGCACCGCCGCAGCTTCCTCAACGACCGCTTCGTCGGCACGGGCCCCTACCGGCTCAGCTTCTTCACCGATCAGCAGCAGCGGCTGGAGCCCTTCGCCGGCTACTGGAGCGCCAGGCCCGCCAACGGCGGCATCGATCTGGTGGCCCTGAGCAACTCCACCGCCCTGTTCGGCGCCCTGCAGAGCGGCGAGGTGGATGTGTTGCTCTCCACCAGCCTGGAGATCGACCAGCAGGCGGCCCTGCGACGGCGGGCGGCGGCAGGGGCGCTACGGGAGGGCAGCGGCCCGGCGCTGGAGATCGGCTACCTCACCCTGCTCACCGACCAGCCGCCGCTCAACGATCCCCGCCTGCGTCAGGCGGTGGCCTACAGCCTCGATCGCAGCACGATCAGCCGCCGGGTCACCCTGGGGCTGCGGCCGCCCCTGCGCGACCTGGTGCCGCCCAGCCTCAAGGGCTCAGACCCCGGCGCCTGGCCCGCCTACAACCCGACCAAGGCGCGCCAGCTCTACCGCCAGGCCGGTTTCTGCCAGGGCAAGCGGCTGAGCCTGCCGCTCACCTTCCGCTCCAATGTGCCCGCCGACAAGCTGTTTGCCCTCACCTGGCAGGCCCAGCTGCGGCAGGATCTGGGCGATTGCGTGGCCCTGGAGGTGACCGGCATGGAGGCCACCACCGCCTACCGCCAGCTGGGTGATGGCGCCTTCCCGCTGATCCTGCTGGAGTGGATGGGCGACTTCCCCGACGCCGACAACTATCTGGTGCCGCTGCTGGGCTGTGACCAGGCGGAGGGCGATCGCTGCCGCAAGGGAGCCAGCGCCGCCAGCGGCAGCTTCTGGAGCCGGCCCGGGCTGCAGCAGGAGCTGGAGCGCAGCGCCGCCCTGGCGGGCCCCGCGCGCACGGCCCTGCTGCGCCGCATCCAGCGCCAGACCGCTGCCGCCAACCCTTACCTGCCGGTGTGGCTGGTGGCGCCGCGGGCCTGGGCCCAGCGCCAGGTGAGCCAGCCCCGCTTCGATGGCTCCGGCCGGCTGCTGCTGCAGGAGCTGCGGCGCAGCAACCGCTCGGCCAGTGGGAGAAGCAAGCCATGAGCCGCCGCCGCACGCTGCTGCGCTACCTGGCGGCCCGGCTGGCCCTGGCGCCGGTGATGTTGTGGCTGATCGCCAGTCTGGTGTTCCTGCTGCTGCGGGTGGCACCGGGCGATCCGATCGATGCCCTGCTCGGCACCCGCGCCCCCGAGAGCGCCCGCGCCGCCCTGCGGGCGCAGCTGGGGCTGGATCAACCGCTGTTGCAGCAATACGGCTCCTTCCTGGACAAGCTGCTGCACGGCGATCTGGGCGCCTCGCTCACCAACCAGCAACCGGTGACCGACGTGATCCGCCAGAGCCTGCCGGCCTCCCTCGAGCTGGGGGTGGTGGCCCTGCTGCTGGCCGCGGTGGTGGGGCTGGCGGTGGGCTTCTCCGGCATTGCCCGACCCGAAGGGAAGCTTGATCTGGCCGGCCGCCTCTATGGCATCGGCACCTACGCCCTGCCGCCCTTCTGGGCGGCGATGGTGGTGCAGCTGGTGTTTGCGGTGTGGCTGGGCTGGCTGCCGGTGGGGGGCCGCTTCCCGCCCACGTTGCTGCCGCCGGAGGGCAGTGGCTTCTACCTGCTCGACAGCCTGCGCAGCGGCCTGGTCACGGGTCAGTGGCAGCAGCTGGCAGGGAGCGTGCGCCACCTGGTGCTGCCGGCGGTCACCCTGGGCCTGCTGCTGAGCGGCATCTTCGCCAATGCCCTGCGGCTCAACCTGCGCCGCGCCCTCGGTTCCGACTACGTGGAAGCAGCCCGCAGCCGCGGCCTGGGCGAAGCACGGGTGGTGCTGCGCCACGCCCTGCCCAACGCCCTGCTGCCGGTGCTGACGATCACGGGCATCACCGTGGCGTCGCTGATCGGCGGCGCCCTGCTGATCGAGGTCACCTATTCCTGGCCGGGCATCGCCTTCCGGCTGCAGGAAGCGATCGCCCAGCGCGACTACCCGCTGGTGCAGGGAATCGTGGTGGTCGTGGCGGGCCTGGTGGTGCTGGTGACGGTGGCGGTGGATGCGCTGGTCGCCCTGCTCGACCCACGCATCAGCTTCTGAGGTCTCAAGGCAATGGAATCTGCTGGCGCCAGCGGCGGGCCTGGTTGCGGTCGAGCACGTAGGCGCGCACCCCGTCCTGGTCACGGCGCTGGGGGGAGAGCAGCAACGGGTGCTCCAGGCCCTGGAGAAATTCGGTGGTGAGGTTGAGCAGCAGGGCCTGCACCTTGAGGGGCTCGATGCCCACCAGCTCATCGCCGAGGCGGAACAACACCTCGCCCCGGTTGTCGATGCGCACCGGGGAAAAGTGGCTGGCCCCCTCCACCAGCACCAGGCGGCTGCGGGGGTGACGGGCCCCGGCGAACACCGCCAGCTGCTCCTGCACCGGCGGGGTGACCAGATCCAGCCCGCCACCGACCAGCAGCACCGGCACATTGAGATCCTCCAGGCCCCGGTAAGGCCACAGCAGGCTGCCGAAGCCGTTGAAGGCCACCACCCCCAGCAAGGGCGAGGACGCGGACGTCGCCGATGGCAAAGGACCGGGGCTCGCGGCCCCATCGCCGGTGACCCGGGGCAGCTGGCACTGCAGCAGCCGCGACAGGTTGGTGAGCGGTAGCGATGCCAGGGCGAGTTCGCAGCGGCGGCCCAGTCCCAGCTCCGGCACCAGACCCGCACCCATCAGCGCCGCCAGCCCACCGAGAGAATGGCCCATGAGCACCACCCCCTGCTCACCTGCCGGCGCGGGGCCGAACGGCGGCAGCTGGCCGTCCCGCTGGGCTTCAAACACAGCCTGAAGATCGGCCAGGCGTTGGGGCAGGGCTTCAGCCCCCGGGGGAGGAGCGTCGCCGAGCAGGGAGGCCTGAAGGGCCTGCTGATCGCTGCCGGGATGTTCCACCACCAGCACGGGCCAGCCGCGATCGGCCAGAGCTGCCGCCAGCCAGCTGAGCTGATCGGGGCTACCGCCCAGGCCCGGCATCAGCAGCACCCAGGGACCATGACGGGCCTGCTGGGCGGACCAGAGCTCCAGCGGCAAGGGGGTCACCCGGTGGGGCACAGCCAGCTGCAGCCGTTGGGGCTGACGCCGCACGGCATCGGTGAAGGCGAGGGCCCGGGAGCTGCGCTGCGGCAGGGGCAGCTGGCGCAACTGGGCCAGGGCGCCGTTCTGGCGCTGAAGCTGGATGCGCCACTGGCTGGCCAGCTCCAGCAGGCCATCGATGCGCAGGGTGACGCTCGGCACCGGCAGGGCCCGCAGCAGCTCCAGGCAGGACACGCTGGTTTGATGCTCCAGCAGCTGGCGCAGGCTGCTGAGCAGCAGCGGCGCCGTGCTGCGGCCCTCAGTGCTGGTGAGCAGGGTGCCGGCCTCCTTGAGCATCTGCTCGCCGGTCCAGCTGTTGAGCAGCTGCTGCCCGAAGCTGCGATCACGCAGCAGGGGTGCCTGCAGCAAACGGATCAGGTCGCGGCGGCTGGCGGGCTCCAGCAGGTTGAGCCACACGGCCAGATCCCCGCCCGCCGCACCGGGCTGGCGGCCCTGATCGGGTTGGCGGGTCCAGGCCTCCAGCGCCACCAGATCAATCGGCACCGCCAGCCCATCGAGTTGCAGCCTCAGCTCCTCAGCAGCGTGCACCGGCGCCGCAGCCAACGCGGTCGACGCGGCCAGCAGGGCCGGCAGCCAGGCCAGGGCGGCCCAGCGGCAAGGCAGGAGGAGGCGCAAATCCAGCGGCATGGGTGTTCCAGTCTGTCCCCCCTCTGGGCCTCGGCGGCAGACTGCAACCCAACTGCCTGCCCTGTCGCTTGAGCCCCCCCCACCGCTTGAGCCTCCTGCGCCATGTCCAAGCGTCGCTGGCTGGCTGGCTGGCCCAGTTCCCGAAGGCCCTGAAGGAGGTGGCCCTGGTGCGGCTGGTGGCCTCGCTGGGCGCCGGTGGCGTGTTGTACCTGACGCCGATCGTGTTCCACCAGGAGGCCTTCAGCGCCCAGGCGGTGACCCAGGGACTGGCGCTGGCGGCCCTGGCGGGCACGGCCGGACGGTTTCTGAGCGGCGCGCTGCTGGATCGGGGGCTGCCCTGCTCGATCCCGGTGCTGATGGCGGCCCTGGCGGCGCTGCTGGGCGACGTTCGGCTGCTGGGCACCGCCAGCTTCCCGGGCTACGTGCAGGGCCAGCTGCTGCTCGGCATCGCCGCCGGGCTCTACTGGCCGGCGATCGAGCTGGCGGTGCCGCTGGGCTGCCGCACGGGGCCCCGACCGATCCCGTCGGCCCGGGGCTATGCGTTGGTGCGCAGCGCCGATGCGGCGGGCATCGCCAGCGGGGCGCTGCTGGGGGCCCTCCTGGCGGCGGGCGGGCAGCTGCGGGGCATCTATCTGGTGGACATCGCCTGCCTGCTGGCGGTGGTGGGACTGCTGGTGCGCCAGCCCCTGCCACGGCCCGAGCCCAGCAGTGGCGATCCGGCCGACCGGACCCCCTGGCGCCAATGGCTGCCGCCACTGCTGCCGGTGCTGGCGATCAGCCTTTTGGCCACGTCGCTGCCGGCGCTGATGCAGAGCGCCCTGCCGCTGGATCTGGTACGCGGAGGGCTGGAGCGAGCGGCCATGCCCGAGAGCCTGGGAGCGCTGCTGATCGGCCTGCAGCTTGGACTGCTGGTGCTGATCCAGTGGCCGGTGGGGCAGGCGCTGGCACGGCGGCCGGTGGCCCATGGGCTGGGGCTGAGCCTGGCCTGCTTCGCTGCGGGCACGGTGCTGCTGGCCTTCTCAGCGCTGAGCAGCCACGGCCTGTGGTTGGTGCTGCTGGCCCAGCTGCCCCTGGCGCTCGGCGAGGCGGCCTTCCTGCCGATCGCCACCGAGGCGGTGATCGAGCTGAGTCCGCGGGAGCACCAGGGCCTGGCCATGGCCCTGTTTTCCCAGTGCTTCGCCCTGAGTGCTCTGGGGGCCCCACTGCTGGCGGGCCTGGCCCTCGATGCCCAGCGCCACGCCGGCGGCTTCTGGATCGTGATGACCCTGCTCTGTCTGGCGGGGCTCAACCTGGTGAAACGGCTCAGGCCGCGGCCGGAGGCTCGGGAGACGCTGCCTGGGGGGCCTGCTTAGCCACCCAGGCCTCGTGGGGCAGGGGCTCAGTGCCGTACTCCCAGTCGTCGTAGTCGGGATCGTTGCGGATCTTCTGGTGCAGCTCCTTCTGCACGTCGAAGTCGTGAGGGGTGTCGTGGTGGGTTGCGGGTTGCTGGACCGGATCCGTCATGGCACCACAAAACATGTGAGAGCCATTCTGGAGCACCCCGGCGGCGGCGTTGTCGATGGAGAGAGGGGCTGGAACGGGATGGATGCGAACAGACGCCGGGTTTACGTGTTTAACCGCATAAACGCATAATTTAAACACCAAAAAAATGGTTTGGGCGACGCCGCCCGGGTGTTCCGCTCAGCCATTCCCGGGCAGGGTCGGCGGCAGTGCGGAACGCGTGATCTTTGTGCAGCAGGGTGGCGCCCATCTTGCTGCGCAGGGGCAGCGATCCAGGCATCCACCACCGAGAGTGGCTCATAGCCCAATCGTCGCGGAGGGTCAGCAGGGCCGAGGTATCGAACAGGAGCAGGAGCCAATTCAGTGGCCGGCGGCGCGCTCGGTTTAACGCTAAACGCTAAGTGCTTTAACCGCATTCGAGCCTGAGCCAGCAGCGCAATTTTCGATCGGGCATAGGATGCTCAGGAAGACGAATCGAGGCCTCGATCGCTCTTCGTTCTCCAGCTGGAATCAGAACCAGATGAGAGGAACCCAGCCCAGGAAGAACGCCACGAAATCGGCCGGATTCATAGACCAGCAGAGCACGTCCATCGATAGACTCGAAATCAGAAATGAGACTCACCGCCCTGGCTTCGCTGTCGGGCCACTCCAACCGAAACCGAAAGTCCCAGGCGGATGGGTCCGAGTCGATCCATAGAGTCTCACCACACACTGGTTTCAAGATCCGATCGCGTGGAACAAGTGTGCCGAGCATCCGAAGGAAAAGTCGCTCAACTACGGCGATCTGAAAACCGATCAGCCACACCCGGTAGGCAATCGAACGCACGCCCAGGCCGCGCGGGACGTCGCCAGGCAGCTGGAATCCCCGCCACCTTCGCCGGAGTCGATTAGCCACCTGAATGAAACCCTCTCGATTCCTCCCCTGACATCGCAGCACCCTGCTCCGGATCCGAGCATGGCTCAATCTTGGCATTACAGGAGCCAAACGTTGATCAAGATCCAGCAGACCGAGGTCAAACAGTAGCCCCAATGCAGCGTTAACCATGAATCCGAGACGGCAGCGCTCAGCAACGTCATGCAAGCGTCTCGGATCAACGATCTTCATCAACAGCAGAACGTCTGCGAGTGATTGGACAAAGTCAGACTCGGCTGATCCTTCGAAGCCATGGAGCAGAGACAGGATCAAAGCTTGGGCTGGATCAACCACTTTCAAGTGGAATTCCATCCAGCTGACAGGAGATATTTGCTCAGAGAGAAAGATGGCGATCAGGTCTGAGCAACTCGTGCCACTCACCATCAGATCCAACTCTGCTCCGCTGGCATCCACAAAGGGCCCGCAGGATCGCCATCTGGTTCGCCGACAAACATCCCACAGCTCCGGGTGCTTGGGAAGAAAGCCCACGCCAGCGAGAGCTCGACGTGCCCGTTCGACATCATGAATTGATATGGCTACATCGATGTCCCCGAGCCGGCGCACCCCGAATGTGCCCACATGGAGAGCAACCGCGGCACCCTTGACGATCAGGTATGGAATACCCTGCCGCTGAAGTTCATTCAACCCGAGCATGGCCCCTGTGAGCTGGAGCGTGCCGTAGACGTGGTTCGCCTTGAATGCCCCCCGCAGGCGATCTCGATCTGGATGTCCGCCCGAGAGTGCGACGTTTCGATAGATCTGACCGCAGAGTCGTGCGACCGGGTCCGGCATCGTTTTGAACGCGTACCGACGGCGAATTGCCTCCCAAGCTTGGATCGCGATGTCTCGGGACGCAAACGCAGCCCGGAGCGCTTCGATGTCGGGGAGGTCAAGTCCGTTCGTCACGCTTGGCATGAATGTGCTCCCTCAGCCTTCGGAAGAGATCACTGTCGGCAGTCTCCTTGGTGAGCCCCATCGTGGAGTTGGCGCCGTGGATTCGCCGCACGAGAACAACGTCTTCATCTCGCACAACACGAGGGGCAAAGCGCGCAGCCAGAGACCACCATGCGATGACTTCGTGGTGCCCAGCATCGAGCGAAAAAGACCCGACAGAGCGCACGAACTCCGTCTTGAACAGCGAAGCACCGAGAACCCTCGCAGATCCCATCAGCTCCTCCCGAAAAACATGACAGCCGCGAACCCACCGGTTGACAACACCACCTGAAACAACATCCGACCTCTCCTCTCCGAGCATCCGCGACATCTGCGCTTCTGCTTTCCCGGGTAACCAAAGATCATCGTGATCCAGGAAGGCAACGAAGGAACTCTTGCAGACCGCAACTCCTGCATCCAACGCGCCACCGATTCCACGGTTCTGCTGGGTGATCACGGTCGCCGTTGGGGCCGCAGCCTGCGCCCTCACCGCGGTGCCATCCGTGGATCCATCGTCGACGACGATGATCTGGCGCGGAGGCAGTGACTGCTCCTGGATCGACGCGAGGGCTTCGAGCAACATCGAGCCGCCATTACAGACAGGTATCACCACGTCGTAGTCAGCCGTGAGCATCAAGCAACGATTCGATCGTTTCCTCCAACCAGCCACCATCTCGTCCCAAAGAGCAAGTCCAACACGGAACGCTGACCACGAGCGCGTGCATCCTTCGCAGGCTCGCCGGATACACCTCGCGCAGACCAATACTGGTGTGGATCAGCAATTCGCGCACGACGTCCATCCGCCGCGCCGGGGCAAGGCCTTGGCCTGCATCACGCCTGGGGACGCAGATCGCGGCGATCTCCATCTCGGGAACAAAGGCATCCCCGCTTCCCAGGCACGCCAAATCGAGTATGAGTTTCGCTTCACTATCCCCAGCAACGATGGCTCCAGAGAAATCGCCGACAAACTGCTGAGCTTCGCGATGTGCCTTGGCACGTCCGTAGACGCCGAAGATGTGTCGTCCATCGGTGAGCAGGAAGTCGTCGCCAACCGTCTGCAGGCCCTTGACGATACCGCGCAGAACGGTGGTGGACTTACCCGAACCTGAGCGACCGACGAGGCAAATGCCCCGCCTGCCTCGCCCCAGACCTGCGGCATGGATGAAGTCCATGCCCAACCGATCAGCTACTTCCGCGATTTCGTCTCGCAGGGGTGTTGCGACATACCAATAGGGCAAGTCTTGAAAGCTCCGGACCCAGACGGCAATCTCCCGCCGCTCCCAGTCGACGACGGAAATGGAGCCAATGACCGGGTTGACAGCAAGCTTGAGGGGGACTTGTTCCGGGAGGATGCACTTACCGGTCACGCCGAAGATTTGTTCATCGAACGGAAACACATCCGTCGTGCGGCCATCGGCATCGTCGAAGACCCTGATCGTGCACTCCGGCACGGCATCCGGCTCCGACTCGCTGGAAAAGGCGCTAAGGAAGCGCTCAGCAAGCATCCCAGTGGCTGGCACCTGAATGCAGACAGCAATCGGTCCGACTCGAATCAGCCGCTCGGAAAAGGGCATCACTTTGGCGTAGCTCGCCGCCCTGTCCAAGAAGCAACGAGCTGCCGCCACGTGCGGCTCAGTCATCGAATTCGACCGAAGGCCAACCGAAGGTCGACGTGTCGTGAATCGGGTCGATCTTGATCAGGTCCTGAAGATCATCAAAGCGAACGATCTCGGGGCTCGCCCAAGCCATGCGAACCTGATCATCGGGTAGAGCACTCGACGACGGATCGCGCGCAAGACCTATTACCTCTGGATCCATGCTCTCGACCAATTCAAAGTCCAAGCATTGCTGGACGAAGTCATCAATGCCACAGAACAAACCGGGACCATATTTCATCTCCAGAATCGTCAACCACGTTTCACGCGGCCAACCATCCAGCAACAGCATCCAGCAGTCGGCCGCTGTTCCACCGAGATTGAAATAGGAGCCAATCCGCGTATCAATGGCAATGACCTCGCCATCGAGGCGCTCATGCGACACATGGTCGCGAACTCGGAGGCGAGGAAAACCGGACATGGATGTTTGCTCACGAAGGTAAGGGTGCTTTCACCCCGGTCAAACCGCGATAGATCGCGACCAGAGATCCAACGTAAGTGGAAAGATCAAAGCGATCACACACGTGAGCTTGAGCATTCAGGCCATGACAAGCCGCGAGGTCAGGGCTCTCTAGGTATCTCCTGACGGCCTCGCGCAACGCAGATACATCTCCTCCGTTAACGAGTTGACCTGTTTGGCCATCGACCACGACCTCGGGGAGCCCGCCAATCCGGGAGGCAACGACGGGCACACCGAGAGCTCCTGCTTCCGCCGCGACGAGACCGAAACCCTCGATCCCCGTCGACGGCACGAGGACGACGGCTGCACGGGCCATTGCGGCAAGGGAATGCGAATGCTGCAGCACGCCTTCGAACTGGACGCGATCCTCAACGCCGAGTGACACTGCAAGTTCGCGCAGCCGTTTCAACTCCGGACCAGTCCCCAGAATCCGAAGCTGCGCGCCATGTGTGATGAGGAGCGGCGCCACGGCGCTCAAGCCCACATCAAACCCCTTCTCCTTCTCAAGCCTCCCGACCATCACGACGTCACGTCGCTCAGCGGATTGCCCAAGTGCGCACGACGCGCACTCACCGACATCGATCCCGTTGTGAAGCACACCGATAGGGGACGTGCGCCCTGCGGCGCGCATGATGTCTCCGCGCACGAAGCGAGAGGGCGCCAGCAGGTGTGGGGTTTCCCGGAGCAGTTGGAGCAACACCGCTGGACAGTCTTCCGGGAGCCCCCCGTGCAGGTGCCAAAGCAGGGGGCGGCCGAGCCGAGCCGTCGTGATCGACAGAGGAGACGTGAGGAGAGTGATTCCGTGGGAGTGAACCAGGTCGGGCTGAAATTGATCAAGGATCTGCCGACACCACGAGAACAGCTGGAGCGTCTCTCGCAGGCCGAGCGCCGCAGGGTTGGCGTTCAGCGGAACCCGATGCACGCGCACCCCATCGACCCTCTCGACCCAGGGTTTGAGAGAAGATTCCTCAGAACTAGCGGCAAAGCTATAGCTGGGGACGAGAATGGATGTCTCCCAGTCGATTTCCAGGGCAAGCCGACGGACGATCGACCTGACCAAGGTCTCGATTCCACCCTGGCTGGGGAAATAGGCAGGAACAGCGTGAAGGACGCGCAAGAAGCAGAGCCTAAACAGGGATTTCTTAGAGAAGGCAGATCGAGCGCTCCTCAGTTGAAGGAGGGATGTCAGCAAGGATCGATGACCTGCTGATCGTTGGCGACCGACCGGGCTTCCTCAACCATGTGGGCCGCGGGAGCGTCATCCGATCAACTCGCCCACTCCGCCAGCCAGACCTGCCACATCAAGACCGTCCAGAGCTGGGGGGTGTGGTCGGCGCCGGCGAGGTGGGCGCGCCAGAGGCGCTGGATCGGCGCGCTCTGCAAGTAGCCCTGGCGCTGCAGCAGAGCCGGATCGAGCAGGTCTTCGGCCCAGGGGCGCAGGGGGCCGCGCAGCCAGGCACCGATCGGCATGGCAAAGCCGACCTTGGGGCGCTCTACCAGCGCCGGGGGCACGTAGCGGTGGAGCAGCTGGCGCAGGGCCCACTTGCCTGAGGAGCCGCGGATCTTGAGCGCCAGCGGCAGGCTCCAGGCCACAGCGGCCACGCGGTGATCGAGGAAGGGGGCGCGGGTTTCCAGACCGACGGCCATCGCCGCCCGGTCGACCTTCACCAGGATGTCGGCAGGGAGGTAGTTGAGCGCATCGGCGAGCATCAGCTGCTCGGCCGGGGTAGAGGCCCCTGGCAGGGGCGGCGCTCCAGCAGCAACACCAGCAGCGGCGTGCTGCCAGTGGGGCTGCAGCAGGGCGGCTGGATCGGGCCACACACTGGTGAGGCTGGCCTGGAGCTGCTCCAGGGAGCCGGCGGCACGCATCGCGGCGGCAAGCTTGCGGCGCTTGTCGCGGGCGAGGCCACGGGCTGAAACGGGCCACTGCTCAAGTGCTCGGGCCAGGGCGCGGCGGGCCAGGGGGGGCAAGGGGCCGAGGCGCTGCTGCAGGGCGGGGATCAGCCGGTGTCGGTTGTACCCCCCGAAGAGTTCATCGCCGCCATCGCCGCTGAGGGCCACGCTGAGGCCGGAGCGACGCGCCTCGCGGCACACCAGGTGGGTGGGCAGCTGGGAAGAATCGGCGAAGGGCTCGCTGTAGATGCGCGCCAGGGAGGGGATCAGGGCGCGGGCATCGGCGGCGGTGAGGGCCACTTCAGTGTGGTCGGTGCCGAGGTGCGCGGCCACGGCGCGGGCATAGGGCGCCTCGTTGAAGCCGCTCTCGCCGCCGCCGGCATCCGGGAAGGCAATGGTGAAGCTGCGCACCGGCCTGCTGCTGGCGGCCTGCAGCAGGGCGGTGATCAGCGACGAATCGATGCCGCCGGAGAGGAAGGCGCCGAGCGGCACATCGGCGATGGTCTGCTCGACCACGGCCTGCTGCAGGGCAGCCTCGAGGGCCCCCAGGGCCTCGGCCTCCGAGCCGTAGGGCGCGGCCTGGGCTCGATGCGCGGAGGCGGCGGCCTCAGCCTCCGGATCCCACCAGGACCGGGGATCCGGCAGCTGGCCGGGCCGGTGGCCAGCGGTGGTGGCGGGGATCGCCACCAGGTGACCAGGGGGGAGCTGCTGCAGGCCGGCCTGAATGCAGAGCGGCGCCGGGATGCAGCTGAGGCGAAAAAAGGCCGCCAGTGCTGCGGGATTGAGCTGCGGGGAAGCGGCACCGGGCAGGGCGCGCAGGGCGGCCAGCTCGGAGGCAAAGGCCAGCACCCGGGACTCTGGCACAGCCCCAGCACCCTCGATCCAGCCCCAGTAGAGGGGCTTCTCGCCAAAACGATCACGGGCCAGCCAGAGCACCTGGTCGCGCCGGTCGTAGAGGGCGAGCGCAGCCATGCCGGCGCAGCGCTGGAGGGCAGCTTCAAGGCCCCAGGCCTCGATGGCGGCCAGCAGGGTTTCGGTGTCGGAATGGCCGCGCCAGGGCCGTTGCAGCAGGCCCGAGCGCTCGAGCTCCTGGCGCAGGGCGAGGTGGTTGTAGATCTCGCCGTTGAAGGCGATCACCAGCCGCCCGGTGGCACTAGCCATCGGCTGGTGGCCGGCAGGCGAGAGATCGAGGATCGAAAGACGCCTGTGGGCAAGAGCCAGGCCAGCCTGCGGATCGCACCACAGGCCGGCATCGTCGGGGCCGCGGTGGGCGATCGCCTCGGCCATGGCCCGGGCCTGGGCCTCAAGCGCCTCAGCCGGAGCTGCTGTGGGCCGCCAAAGCCCTGCGAGGCCGCACATTCAGGCTGCCAGCGGCAACAGCCGCCGGTAGGTGCCAACGGTGCGCTCATTCACGAGCCCAACGGCAAATTCCTGCACCACTTTGCGGCGGGAAGCCTGGCCGAACTGACGGGCCAGGGCGGGCTGCTGCAACAGCAGGCTGATGGCCAGGCGCAGGGCGCCTGCGTCGCGCACGGGCACCAGCAGGCCGGAGCTGCCGTGATCGATCACATCACGGCAGCCGGGCACATCGGTGGTGATGATCGGCCGCTCCATGGCGGCGGCCTCGATCAGAGCGCGGGAGAGGCCCTCGCGCCAGGAGGGCAGCACCACCAGATCGCTGCTTGCGTAAAGGGCGCGCATGTCGTCGACATGGCCGAGGCACCGGATGCGGGGCTCGAGGCGCAGCAGCTCGAGCTCGGCTGGGGTGAGGGAGCTGCGGTTGCCGTCGTCGAGGGCGCCGGCCACCAGCAGCTCCAGCTCAGCGCCGCTGGCCCACAGGGCTTGGCAGGCTCCCAGCAGCTCACGCACGCCCTTCTCGTTGATCAGTCGCGAGGGAAAGAGCAGCCGCAGGGGCTGGTGGAACTGTCCAGGGGGCGGGGCCTCCACGACAGCGGCCGGATCGAAGTACGCGATGTCCACTCCGGAGCCACGGATCAGCTGGGCGCGGGCAGCGTCGGTGATGCCGAGCTGGATGAGTTTTTCCTGATCGGCGGCGTTCTGGAACACCACCGTGGCGCGGCGGGCACTGAACACGGCCCGGTAGAGGGGCTTGAGGGCACGGCGCAGCAGGCGGGTGCGCTTGCGGGTGCCGAGGAATACATGGCCGAGGCCGGTGACGGCGTTCACCACGCGGTACACGCGGGCGAGCTTGGCGGCGATGGTGCCGTAGAGGCAGGCCTTGATGGTGAAGTGGTGCACCAGATCGGGCTGCTCGCGCCTGTAGATGCGGAGCAGATCCGCGAGGGCATGGGCCTCGCGCAGGGGGTTGATCGAGCGGCGGGCCACCAGCCAGGGGTGCACCCTGAAGCCCTCGGCTTCCAGCAGGGCCGTGTAGCTGTCGTGGGGGGCCACGGCTTCCACCTGATAACCGGCGGCGCGCAGATCCTGGAGCAGGGGCAGGCGGAAATTGTGGAGGTACCAGCTGGTGTTGGCCACCAGCAGCACCTTGGGAGTGGGCATCAGGTCAGAAAGGCTCGATCAGAAGGAGAGCAGCAGGTTGCGGTAAGGCAACCAATAGGAGGAGTGACCGGCAAACAGCAGCCACACGATCAGCACGGCGAAGGAAAAGGCGATCAGCAGCTGGTTCCAGGTGGTGGGCGGGATGCCGAAAAGGCGGGTGTCGGGCAGGCGACTGCCCACGAAGAGCTGCAGCGGGATGAGGTAGAGGGCGAGGCGATCCACGGCGGTGGAGGAGGCCACGGTGAACAGACCAATGGCTGCGGCCACGGCCAGCAGGCTGAGCAGGGTCCAGATGCGCTGGGTATCTGGGGTGAGCTGGAAGCGGCGACGGTTGGGCAGGAACAGCAGGGCCGGCAGCAGGCAGAGGGCCACGCGGATCAGGGCGCCCTGGGATTGATATTCCGCGTCGATGTAGCCCTGCACGTAGTAGTCGAGGTCGGGCGCGATCACGGCGGAGTAGAGGCCGTAGGCAGCGCCGACGAGCAACAGCAGGCGGATGAGCTGCGAGAAGCGCAAGCCACCGGAGAGGGTGGAGGCCGGCAGGATCAGCAGCACCAGCACAGTGCGGTGGAAGGTGGCCGCCAGGGCGATCCAAACCAGGAACTGCAGCAGCCGGTCGCGCTGCAGGGCGAGCAGGGCGAGCATCTCCAGGCCGATGGCCACCCCTTGGCGCGAGTAGCCCATCGCCACCACGGTGATGAGATAGGGAAAGGCGAGGGTGAGGGCCAGCCAGGGGCGGGGCTGGGCGCGGCAGAACAAAAGCAGGCCGATCGAGAAGAGCAGACCGCAGAGGGTGTTTACCAGATAAACACTGCCCCCCCAGTTGGCGCCGATCCAGTTGAGCAGGCCGTAGCCGGGCTCGTCTGCCTGGACGATCTCGGCGAAGGGCAGGCCGATGGAGCGCTCGATATAGGGGAAGTAGTTGAACCAGTCGCCGCCCACCTGCTCGCGCAGACCGATCAATAGGGTGAGGAAAAGGCCCAGGGCCAACAGTGTGGTATCAGCGATGCGACGAGCACTGCTGAGGCCGGCGCTGGCGAACAGGCCCCAGGAGAGCAGGTAGGGGAGCATGGGATCTGTTTAGCCCTTAAACCCCAGCACGCACCAAAAAGGAGCCCGGGGCGAAAACCGCAGATCCACCAGCCCGGCAGTGCTGCACATCTGACGGATCTGGGCGCGGCTGAAACGTTGCTCCAAGGGGGTGCCAAAGCGATCGCGCGCATCAGTGCGCATCGTGTAGAAGCTGCAGTTGCGGTAGTAGCTCAGGGGAAAGGAGGCCACGGGCAGGCCAGCGGCTTCTGCTGTGGCGGCGAGGCGGGCGAGGGGCCAGTAGATCGTGAGGGCAATCAAGTCGGTGACGAGCTGCTTGGAGCGGGGCGGCAGGCGGCGGATCACCAAGCGGGCGGCGTTGGAGGCGCTCCAGAGCCAGCGGAACCAGCGGGGCCGGTTGTCGAAGGCGTAATAGAGGTAGATCAAGAGCGGCGCGCCTGGTTTGAGCAGGGCGGCACAGGAGCGGATGGCGGCGGCGGTATCGGGCACGTGGTGGAGCACACCGAGGGAATAGCCGAAGTCCTGACTGTTCGGCGCAAGACCGCTGGCGGCCACCGAAGCTTGGTGAAACTCCACGTTGGGCTGATCGGCCAGAGCCTGACGGGCCACGGCTAGGGCGCCGGAGGGGTCGATGCAGTGCAGCCGGCCCACGCGGGGGGCCACGAAACGAGCCCAGCGGCCGGAGCCGCAGCCCATGTCGAAGCCTTCGGCATCAGGGGGCAGCTGATCCCAGGGAAAGATGGCAAGATAGTCGCCAAACACGCGCTCGGCTTCGGCCGGAGCCATCGCCTGCTGATCAAAGCGCTGCCACTCATCGCCAAAGCTGGCGACGGTCTGGGGGTCGAGGTTGGGGCTGGAGGTCATGCCTGGGCAGAAGCGGCAGTTGCGCGGTGGATCACGGAGGACAGAACGGGCAGAGCGCTGCGTAGGGAGTAGCGCTCCTCCACCCAGCGGCGCGCTGCTGAGCCCATGCGCTGGCGCAGGTCGGCATCAGCGGCCAGTTGGCGGAAGGCTGCAAGCCACTCAGCAGGGCCGCGGGCAAGCATCCCGCAGCTGGACGGCACGGCATCCACGTTGGCGCCCACGGGGGAGGCGATCACCGGGATGCCGCAGGCCATGCACTGGACCAACTTGTAGGCGCATTTACCGCGGGCCCAGGGCGTATCGGGCAACGGCATCACACCCACATCGCACTGCTGGATGAGGGGAACCTCCTGCTCCAGGCTCCAGGGCCGCTCAATGACCTGCACGCCGGAGATCCCAGGGGCCGTGGCACCCACCACCAGCAGGCGAACAGGCCTCTCGCGGGCGAGCTGCTGCAGGGGCTCCACAAGTTGAAGCAGATAGGGCGCTGTGGAGGGACTGCCGATCCAGCCCACCGTGAAGGGCATGGCCTTTGACACGGAGGGGCCTGGAACGTAGTGATCGGTATCGACCACGGATGGCAGCAACGCCACGTTGCTGTTGAAGCGTGCGGCGTAGGCCGCGAGCTCGGCATTGCCGGCGGTGACGGCGACGGCCGCCGCCATCATGCGGTCGAACTTCGCTCCGAGGAGGGGCTTCAGGCCGCGCAAGCGATCTGTGCGGTATTTGAGATAGAAGGCGTCGTCACAGTCGTAGATGAAGGGGCTCTGGAGTAGGGAGCGCTCCAACCAGCCGGGCAGGAAGGGAAGCAGCTCGCAGTGCACGATCGCCAGATCAAAGCGTTCGGCCTGAAGCAGGGCGCGACACCGCTGGCCATAGGCAGCGACCAACCCCCGTAGCGAAGAGCGGCCACCCGCGAAACGGCGCTGGAGATACCCGTCGCCGAGCAGCGCCTG
>JBILUH010000113.1:0-3081 GCA_044371095.1 Cyanobium sp. | reverse complement strand
GATGTGCGCACCTTCTACAGCGGTGACGACGTCTGGTCGGTTCCGCTGGAAATCTATGGATCAGCCAACACCCCGGTTCGCCCGTATCACGTGACGGTGCAGTTGCCCGGCGAAACAAAGCCGGAATTCGTGCTGCTGCTTCCCTTCTCCCCGCTCAAGCGGCCAAACATGGTGGGCTGGCTGGCGGCCCGCAACGACCCACCCAACTACGGCCAGCAGCTGCTGGTGCGCTTCCCTCAGCAGAGGCTGCTGCTGGGCCCGCAGCAGATCTCCTCCCTGATCGAGCAGGATCCGGCCATTAGCTATCAGTTCGGACTCTGGAATCGGGCGGGTTCCAGCGTGATCCACGGCAACTTGCTGGTGCTGCCGGTGGGACGGGGTTTGCTGTACGTCGAGCCGATCTACCTGCAAAGCAAGAACAACGATCTGCCTACCCTGGTGCGCGTGGTGGTGACCGATGGCACCACCTTCGTCATGGAGCGCAATCTTCAGAAGGCCCTGGCAAAGCTGGTTAACAGCAAGGGGGCAGCCGATGCGCCTGGGGCTGTGCAGCTGGCCCCCTGAGGACATCCGTCAGGCCACGGCACCTCCCTGCTCCACACCAGCTGCAAGGTGGTTGCAAGGCCATGAAAAAAGGGCCCGAGAGGGCCCCTCAGGTGGACAGGGGCAGTGACGCCTTGGTTCACGCAGAAGCCTTGGCTCTGGCAGAAGCCTTGGATTAGGCAGCCACGGCGGTCTTGGGATCGAGTTCGCCCTTGGCGTACAGACCGGCGTAGTAGTTGATGTCGCGCTGCTTGATCTTGCTGGCGTTGCCGGCGCACCAGAACTGCTGGTAACGATCCAGGCACACCTGCTTCATGTAGGCCCGGGCAGGCTTGTTGAAGTGGCGGGGATCAAAGTTGGCGGGATCCTTGGCGGCGGCTTCCCGCACAGCGGCGGTGAAGGCGAGGCGGTTATCGGTGTCGATGTTCACCTTGCGCACGCCGTTGCGGATGCCTTCCTGGATCTCCTCCACGGGCACGCCGTAGGTCTCGGGGATGGCACCGCCGTACTTGTTGATCATGTCCAGCCACTCCTGGGGCACCGAGGAGGAGCCGTGCATCACCAGGTGGGTGTTGGGGATGGCCTTGTGGATTTCGGCGATGCGGCTGATGGCCAGCACTTCACCGGTGGGCTTGCGGGTGAACTTGTAGGCGCCGTGGCTGGTGCCGATGGCGATGGCCAGGGCGTCGACCTTGGTCTTGGCCACGAAGTCGGCGGCCTCGGCGGGATCGGTCAGCAGCTGGCTGTGGTCGAGCTTGCCCTCGAAGCCGTGGCCGTCCTCGGCTTCACCCATGCCGGTCTCCAGGGAGCCGAGGCAGCCCAGTTCGCCCTCCACACTCACGCCGATGGCGTGGGCCACGTCCACCACTTCCTTGGTGACAGCCACGTTGTACTCGTAGCTGGCGGGGCTCTTGGCGTCGGCCATCAGCGAGCCATCCATCATCACCGAGGTGAAACCGTTGGCGGCGGCACCGAAGCAGGTGGCGGGGCTGTTGCCGTGGTCCTGGTGCATGACCACCGGGATGTCGGGATAGGTTTCAACCGCAGCCAGGATCAGGTGGCGCAGGAAATTTTCACCGGCGTACTGGCGCGCGCCGCGGGAGGCCTGCAGAATCACCGGTGAGTCGGTTTCGTGGGCCGCCTCCATGATCGACTGCACCTGCTCCAGGTTGTTGACGTTGAAGGCAGGGATGCCATAGCCGTTCTCAGCGGCGTGGTCGAGCAGCAGCCGAAGCGGAACAAGCGCCATGGGAAAACCTCTCGGGGTCGAAAGTAAGGACTGGGGGGGAGTCTAGGGGATGCCCCCTGACCAGCTTCAAGCCCCGCCGACAGGATTGCGGCGGGGCTTGAAGCGTGGCTTAGGCCTCGATCAGGGCTGTGTGAGGCAGGGCCTCAGTCGATCAGGTGCTGGCGGCGCAGGGCCTGCACGGCGTAGCCGTTCTGGCGGGCGGCGCGGCGCGCTTCTTCGGCCTGGCGAGCGAGTTGTTTGGCGGTGGTGATGGTCATGGGAGTGCCTCCGGTAAAACCCCGGGTGGGGGCGGGTGGATGGCGCGTTGCTTCGGGTCGGTTGACGTGCCACGCGGCGTGGCCAACACCGGATCCCTACTTCCACCAACAGAGCCCAGGCTCCGCGGCCAACGATGGGTAAACGGTAGCCGTTGTTACGGAGTTGCGACGTTTGCTCTGATACCGGAAAGCCGAACCCCGTTCATCCAACGCCGCGGGTCATGGGATAGGGCTGCGTTGATGGGCCCAGTCGCAGCAGCGTTGGCTGCGCACCGCTTCGCTCAGGCCGGGCACCATCGGCCGGCCCGAGCGCACGGCCGCACTCCACCAGCTGTGGATCCGCTCCACGGGCGCAATCCGGCCGTCGGCCCAGGTGCGGGCGAAGCTCCAGCGGGTGTCGGCCTCCACGGGCCGCAGGGGTTCCCCCGCCTGGGACTGCCAAAGCCCGAAACCGTGGACATAGTCGGCCTGGTTGTCGGAGCCGAGGACGGCCGTGCCGTCACGCCCGTAGAGCTCAAGCCAGCAGCCGCGCCCCCGTCGGGCCACCGAGGCCAGATTCAACTGGGCCGGCACCCGCTGCCCCTGGGGCGTTTCCAGTTCGAGCTGCACCAGGGCGATGTCTTCCGCATCGACGCTGGCGAGCCGGCCGCTGCCATCGGCCAACGGCCGCTCCCGAACGGCCGTGCTCAGCTGGGCCTGCAGGGAGCAGGTGGGGCCCACCAGCCAGTGCAGGGTGTCGAAGGCATGGGTGCCCAGGGCGCCCAGCACCCCACCGCCTTCGGCGGCCTGGGAATACCAGCTCCAGGGGCGTGTGGGGTCTGCCCGGCTGCCCATCAGCCAGTCGAACTTGACCAGCACCAGCTCCCCGAGGCTGCCGCTTTCCAGCAGGGCAGCCAGCTGCTGAAACAGCGGCACGGCTCGGTATTCGAAGTCGACGGCCACGGTGAGGCTCCGCTGGAGGGCCAGGCGCTGCAGGCTCTCCACCTGCTCGGCGCAGAGGGCCACGGGCTTCTCCAGCAACAGGTGTTTGCC
>JBILUH010000112.1:0-3142 GCA_044371095.1 Cyanobium sp. | reverse complement strand
GGCGGGGCACCCTCCGGCGCTGTGCGGATCAGCGGGCGGAGCCGACCGATCACGGGAGCAGGTCTGGACCCTTCCTGATCTCCCGCTGGAATCCCTTCCAGCGGCTCTGTCGATGAAGGGTGCTGGGGGAGGCAGACCACACGGAACCCAACGTTGTTGTTGGCGTTGTCGGGCTGGTTGTGGTTGCGATAAGCCGAACGGCAGTTCCTGGGGTTGTTGTTCCAGGAGCCGCCGCGCAGCAGCTGCGCGACCCGCCCGGGGTCAGGGTAGGTCCGCCGCATCGGGAAGGGCTGCAGACAGCGCCGAGGGCATGGAGCACTCCACCAACTTGTGGCACGGCGAAGGTTCTGTGCCATGATTTAGAAGTTATGGCATTGCAGCCTGAGCCGTGATGGATCCTCAAGGCCTGTCGGTGGAGGTGAGCGTGGGGCGGCAGGGGCGCCTGGTGATCCCGGCCGTGCTGCGCCGGTCCCTGGGTCTGGGTGAGGGCGACACCCTGGTGGCTCGACAGGAGCAGGGCCGGTTGGTGCTGGAAAAGCCCGCCGCCATCCGGCAGCGTCTGCGCGAGCGCTTCGCCGGGGTGCCCGCCGAGCGGCAGCTGGTGGATGAACTGCTGGCGGAACGGCGTCTGGAAGCGCAGCAGGAGGGTCCGTGATTGAGGTGGTGCTCGATGCCTCTGCGCTGCTGGCCTATCTCAGAGAGGAGCCGGGATCCGATCGGGTGGATGAGGTGCTGGGAGGGGCGGTGATCACCAGCGTGAACTGGGCCGAGGTGGTGCAGAAATCGCTGTCGGCCGGTGTGGAGGTGGAGGGCCTGCGGCAGGATCTTCAAGCGCTGGGGCTCGTGGTGGAGCCGTTTTCGGCCGGCGATGCCGACACGGCCGCCAGGCTCTGGGCGCAGACGCAACGCCTGGGCTTGTCGCTGGCGGACCGGGCCTGCCTGAGCCTGGGGCTGCGCCTCAACCTGCCGGTGATCACCTGTGATCGGGCCTGGGCGGAGCTGCCCCTGCCGCTGCCGATTGTGCTGCTGCGTTGAGATGCTGAATCGAGGGGCGTACAGCGCCGGGGGGTGAAGGCACAACAGCCAAAGACGAAACAGCCAGGGTCAAGAAACAGCCAAGCGAGGCTGTAACAACTGCGTACCATTCCTGAAGTCAGGGTAGATCGGATCCATAAACCAGACCGGCAAACAGGCGCCGCCGCAGCCGCCAGGTGTGGCCATGGGCAAGGTGGGCGTTCCAACTGAGCAGGCTGGCGCGGGCCGCAGCCACGGGCAGCCGACCGGTTGTCACCGCCTTGTGCTGCAGGCGCAGCCGCTGGCGCCCCCGGCGCAGGTTGTGGTTGCGCACCCGCACCCTGCCAGGCCTCACCACAAAGCCCACGAAACTGGCGCCGTCGCGGCAGCGGCGGATCTGGGTCTTGATCGGATGGGCGCGCAGGCGCAGCGCCGCCAGCTCGGCATCCAGGCGAACCCGAGCCCGCTGCAACGGCTCCGGGTCATCGGCAAACAGGGCCAGGTCGTCCACATAGCGCAGGTAGGTGCCCACGCCCGGCAGGCCGCTGAGGGTGTGATCGAGGGCGTTGAGGTGCAGGTTCGCCAGGAACTGGCTGGTGAGATTGCCGATCGGCAGACCCCTGGGCCGCTCCAGCGGGGTCAGCAGGGTGTCGCCGGGAAAAGCATCGATCGCCGGGCCGATCGTGGCGCCATTGGCCAGGATCTGATCCAGCAGCCAGAGGGTGCCGGGGCAGCTGATCGCCGCAGCCAGCTGGGCCCTGAGGATGGTGAGATCAATGCTGGGGAAATAGAGGCGGATATCGGCCTGCAGCACCCAGCGGTGGCGCTGAGCCGCCGCGGTGAAGCGGCGCAGGGCGCGGTGGCTGCCGTAACCCACGCGGTTGGCGTGGCTGCCGCGATGAAAACGGCGCTCCAGCGGCGGCACGATCGCGGCGCAGAGGGCGTGGTGCACCACCCGATCGCGATAGGGAGCAGCGCTGATCAACCGGGGCTTGGGATCGCGGATGCGGAACTGGCGGTAGGGGCCCGGGCTGTAGCTGAAGGCCCGCAGTTCTTCCTGCAAGCGCAGCAGTTCCTCTTCCAGATTGCCGTTGAACGCGAGCACCGAGGGCCGGTAGCGCTTGCCCCGCTGGGCTCGCCGGGCGGCGGCGTGAAGGCTGGCAAAGCTGGTGAGCCGTGGATAGATGTGGCGCAGGGGCGGCGCGCTCATCCCGTCAGCCGGGGCGCCGCTGCTGGGCAAGCCAGGCGCTGTGCTGGCGGCCGATGGCGCTGATCAGGCGGCTGGCGTGCTCGTAGCGGCGCAGGTCGATCAGCTGGAAGTCGTGCAGCAGGCGCGTCTGCAGCTGGATCAGCTGGATGCGGCCGCGCAACGGCTCGAGGATCGTCAGCCGCTCGCGCTGGTAGCGGGCCAGGGCCAGCTGCTCCAGCAGCTCGTAGAGGTTGGCCACCAGCCGGTCGCCCAGGCCGTGGCGGTGCAGCCGCGGCAGGCGGTGCAGGATCGGGATGAACCAGCGGATCAACTCCAGGGCTGCCTCCTGGATCGGCAGCTCGGCGGTGGAGAGGGCGGAGCCGGGTGATTCAGAGGGCATGGGACGGGGCTCACATCAGGGGCACAGCCAACCAACCGCCACCCCTGTCATCTTGACGTTGTGCCAACAAAAGATCATGGCGCTAAAAACAGGAGCAGCCACGAACCTTGACCATGGGCACCACCGTCACCCTGGATGATGATCTGGCCGAAGCGGGCAGCGGCACTGGTGGGCTGGAGCCGTTTGTGGTGGAGCCCCAATCCTGTGGCTGGATGCCGGGCATTGACCCGTTGCGGCTCAACCAGCTGGTGGATGGCCTGGAACTCGAGACCGGGCCGGCTCAGCAACCCCACGGCGGAAAACCGGCGTGATCCTGACCGCCTTCCATGAATGGTTCCCAGCCGGTGTGCTGCAGAGCGCCCTGCTCACGGACGCACACATCGCCGCTCTGGCGATCGACAACCAGGCGGTGGTGCACTCCAACGACAGTGATTTCAGCCGTTTTGCGGGGCTGCGGTGGAGCAACCCGCTGCGGTGAGCAGGCTCTCCAGACGCGGCGGGGCGCCGGCGGCGCCCGGGGGGAACAGCCCACCAACCCA
>JBILUH010000018.1:0-41239 GCA_044371095.1 Cyanobium sp. | reverse complement strand
CGGCTCCTGATTGTTGAACTCGAAGCGACAACCTTTCACAGTCTCCAGCGCATCTGCGCCGCAGGCTTCGAGTGAGATGTTGCCAAGGTTGCCCGCTAGGCCCGATTACAGGCTTTCGGAATGGCTGGGCTGCCCTTGTGTGTTGCGCAACGTCCGTGCCAGGAAGCTGAACGGGCGCCCCACCTGTGCGTTGCTCTGCTTGCCTCGACTTGATCAATTCCCGAGGGCTTTGTGATTGTCAGCGGTTGTGTCTTGCATTATTGCCGCCATTTGGTTGGTCTTGATGATCGGTATTGAGTAATCAACCTGGGCTCTTCGAGTTTTTGATGTACGCCCCTGTGGAGTGTTGCCAGCAGCGTGTGGGTCGGCAACCGGTGTTGTTGAAGGGGTGTGATGTGTGTGGTGTTGTTGATCGCCAGAGGGCTGCAGCTTCCCGCGTCTTTAGGGTGAGTGCCCTGGTCGCTCAGGTGCAACTGTCGCGGTTTTAGTAGTTCGCGCCGCTGCGCCGTTGGTGCATGGCCGTGGTGCCGCTGCCATCCAGCACTTCACCATGGCCCACCTGCGCGTAGAGGAGCCAGTGGTCGCCGCATTCCATCCGTTGCTGCACAGTGGCTTCCAGCCAGGCCAGGGCTTCGGGCAGGATCGGCTGGCCGTCGGGGCTTTCGCCCAGCTCCAGTCCCGCGAACCGGTCGGCCCCTGGTGCAAAGGGTTGCAGGAACTGCTTCATCGGCCCGGTTTCACGCCCGGCCGCCAGCACATTGAGGGCGAACCGATCGCCGATGTGGAGGAGCGCTTCGACGGCGCGGTCCTTGGCCACGGCTACGGTGAAGCCTGGCGGGGAGAAGCTGGCCTGGCTCACCCAGCTGGCAACCATGGCGCTGCTGAGGCGGTTGCTGCCTGCTCCTTTGCTGGTGGTGAGCACGCACAGGGAGCCCACCACCCGACCCAGGGCCTGCACGGCGGGATTGCTCCGGCTCTCGTTGAGGCCGCCGCTGGCGCTGCGCCGTTGGACCTTGCGCTGCTCCGCCTGCAGTTGCCGTCCCAGGGCGGTGCCGGTTTCCTCGATGGTTTTGAGGGTGGCGGCATCCGGGCTGAATTTCACCCTGATGGGCTCGAAGGCGAAGCGGAAACCGCCATCGCGCAGCTTGCTCTCCAGAAGATCCAGGGCCTCGCCGCTCCAGCCGAAGCTGCCGAACACCCCCACCGGTTTGCTGCGATCGCCTTCGGCTAAAACCGTGCCCAGGGCCGAAACGATCGGCGTGGGCGCATGCCCGCCGAGGGTGGGCGAGCCGATCAGGATGGCATCGCAGCTCCGGATCGCCGCCAGCAGCTGCTCTGGTGGCGTGAATTCACAGTTGATGCTCTCCACCCGCACGCCGGTGCGACCCACCCCCTGGGCCAGGCCGTCGGCGATGGCGGCGGTGTTGCCATAGGCGCTGGCGAACAGCAGCGCCACGGCGAGACGGGCCCGCCCCTGGCTGGCCCCCCAGCGGTGGTAGTCGTTGAGCAGGCTGCGCCAGCTTTCGCTGATCGCCGGCCCATGGCCGGGCGCGATCGTGCGGATGTCGAGCTCCTCGAGCCGCTCCACCACGGCGTCCACCTGCCGGGCCATCGGCGCCATCAGGCAGTCGTAGAAGTAGCGGCGGTCTTCCTCGGTGCTGCCGCGGTTGGCTTCGGCGAAGCTCTCGCTGCACAGGTGAGCGGCAAAAAACTTGCCGCTCATCAGCAGGCCGCTGGTTTCCTCGAAGGCCATCAACCCCCCGGGCCAGCGGGGGGTGGGGGTGGGGATCAGGCGCAGCACGTGGCCCTCAGCCAGGGTGCGGCGGGTCTCCTGTTTCACCACCTCGATCGCTGGCAGGGGCCCAACCGTTTCCTGGGATGAGGCGCTGCTGTTGCTGGTGCCTGCGTCTGGGGGCCTGGTGGGTTTCTGCTGGTTCCAGAGCTCCTCCAGCAGACGGGCGCCGGCGTTGGAGCTCACCAGCAGGGTGTTGGGCCAGCGGGCTGCCAGTTGGCGCAGCAGGGCTACCCGGTTGGGGTTGACGTGGCCCACCACCACCTTCAGCGGGGCATCGCTGGGCACCAGGGCGGCCAGCGATGCCAGAAAAGGCTCGGCGAAGGAGGCCCCGGGCGGGTGAATCAACAGCGGCACCGCCGGAAACAGGAAGCTGTTGGCGGTGGTGCCTCGCTCCAGCCCGTATTCCACTTCGAAGCGCAGCCGGGTGGGGCTGAGCCCCTTCAGGCAGATCAGGCCGGGCTCAAGGGCCAGTTGGATGACACGCCGGGCGGTGCTGGGGTCGGCCGGACTGCCCATCAGTAGTGGTTCCCCACTTTGCGGTGGTGCACGGCGGTGCTGGCTTCGGTGTCGGCGACGTTGCCCTGCTCCACTTCGGCGTAGATGATCCAGTGATCAGGCCCTTCCATGCGCTGCGCCACCCGGCAGCCCAGGTAGGCCAGGGCATCGCCCAGCACCGGGCCGCCGGCGGCGGCGCCTTCGAGGGTGTTCACACCGGCGAAGCGATCGGCCCCCGGTGGGAAGCGCTTGAGGAAGTGGCGCAGCAACTCCTGGTGGTTGTCCTCCCGCAGGATGTTGAGCACAAAGCGGTCGCCCACCTGCAGCAGCGCTTCGATGGCGCGGTCTTTCGCCACGGCCACGGTGAGGCCGGGCGGCTCGAAGCTGGCCTGGCTGACCCAGCTGGCCACCATGGCCGAGCTGCGGCTGCCCTCGGGTGTGTCCTGGCGGGCTGTCACCACATAGAGGCCGCCACTGAGCCGTCCGAGGGCCTTGTCGAGATCGCCATCGAGGGCCTTCATGGCTGCGATCGCCTTTGCTTTGGTGAGCAACTGGCCCAGGTCGGTGCCCGCTTCCTCGCAGCGCTGATAGTCGTTCCCGCCCGGCACCTGACGGATGCGGAGCGGCTCAAAGGCGGTCTTCTGGCCGAGGCTGCGCAGCTGGTTGGCGACGGTGTCGATGGGCTCATCGTCGCCGCCGAAGGCGTCGTAACTGCCCACCCACTGCTTCGGTTTGAGGGCCGCTAACAAGGTGCCGATTGACGTCTGCAGATCCGCATCGGGGTTGGCGGGCCAGGTGGGCACCACCACGGCGCTGGCCTCACCCACCAGGGCGCTGAGCTCCTGAGCGTCGGTGGCGCGCAGATCCACCAGCTGTGCCGCGGCGCCGGCCTTGCCGATCCCGCGGGCAATCGCCTGGCTGATGCGGTCGCAGAAGCCGTATTGGCTCAAATAGCAAACCGCCGCATAGGCCTCGCCGCTGCTGCGGCCTTCGCTCCACTCGCGGTAGTCGCCCAGCCACAGGCCCAGGTGGTGGCGCAGCAGCGGCCCATGGCCCACCGCCACCGTGGTGATCTCGGGCAGCCCATCCATGCGCTTCATCGCCTGCAGCACGCTGCGGGCGTTGGGGCCCATCAGACAGTCGTAATAGAAGCGGAAGTCGGGCGCGATCGCCCCCGGATCCACATCAAAGATGGCATCGGAGCAGTAGTGCAGGCCGAAGGCATCGCAGGTGTAGAGGATGCCGGTGCCGTGGTCGAACGAAAAGATCGTGTCGGGCCAATGCAAATTGGGAGCGCTCAGAAACTCGAAGCGGTGGGCCACGCCGCTTGCGGGGTTGGTGCCCAGATCCAGCTCCTCGCCACTTTTCACCGCCCGGCTCTTGAAGGGCCGGTGCACCTGGTTTTCCAGGAATTGGATCGCCACCTTGGAGGCGACGATCTCAACCTCGGGGTTGAGGTCGAGCAGGTGACCGATCAGGCCGGAGTGGTCGGGCTCGGTGTGGGAAACGATGAGGTGATCAATCGCCAGCGGGTCGATCTGCTCCTGCAGCAGTGGCAGCCAGGTGCCCTCAAATTTGAGATGGCTGGTGTCGATCAGGGCGGTGCGCTCACCCCGCACCAGAAAGCTGTTGTAAGTGGTGCCGTTGCGCAGGCCGAATTCAATGTCGAAGCGGCTGCGGTCCCAGTCGAGCGAGCGGATCGTGGTGGTGTCGGCGGCGATTGCCTCGCACTGCAGGGTGAGCCGGGGTTCGGCCGCGACGGCACCAGCCATGGATCCATCCGCAAGTGATGTGACTGTAGGAAAGGTTGCCTCTGCTGGGGTCGTTGTGCGGGCCATAAAAAAGCCCGGCAGGTAGGCCGGGCCTGGGGTCTCGTGTCTCCTGGTTGCCACCGTGGCGGCTCCGCCTTGGCCGGTTCAGCCCTCGATCTGCACCTGCACCGTGGTCAGGGTTTGCGCCTTCGGGGCCGTGACGGTGAGCACGCCGTCGCGGTAGTGGGCTTCCAGGGCGTCGCGGTTGATGCCGCCGGGGAAGCGGAAGTTGCGACTCCAGGTGCCGTAGCGGATTTCGCTGATCAGGGGGGCGGCTTGGGCCTGGCCGGGCTGGGACGCGTCCCCGGTGGACTGGCGGCGTTCGGCGCTGATCACCAGGGAGCGGTCGGTGGCCTTGACGTCGATCGAGGCTTTGTCGACGCCCGGTAGCTCGAGGGCGATCGTGTAGGCCTCGGGAGTTTCATGCACTTCGGCGGCGGGTACCCGCTTGGCCTGCTGCATTTCGGCGCTCTGCAGTTGCTGCTCGAGCTTCTTGAAAAGATCCGCTTCGAGCAGGTCGCCGCGGATCAGATCGAAGGGGGATTGACGCAGGGTCAGCATCGGAAGGTCTCCGGAACTCCGTCAATCTGCAGCTGCCGGCCAGACGCCAACAGGGTGCAGACCGCCCGTGGCTGTACGGCCTTCACGGCCTGGTACGGCATTCACACCCGGCCGCCCCGTAACAGCGCTCTGATTCGTTCGGATTAGACAACACTGGAAAAGTTGAACTTAATGACCAAGTCGTCGTAATCCTTATCGCCACCGCCGACAACATCTTCAAGGCCAAAGAAGTTGTTGCCAAGCGAGCGGAAGTGGCTGAGGCCATCGGTGTTGGCCCCGCCGAATGCAAAGAAGGTGTTGCCATTCACCTGCGCGAACGGTGCCAGGAAGGTACCGCCGGTGACGCCGCTGAAGCTGCGGGTGGCGGTCTGGTTATCGGCAACGCTGAGATTGCCGAGCTGGCCGATGAGGTTGTCCGTGCGCAGGGCGGCTGCGGTGTAGCCGCTGTCACCGGGCCTGAGGCGGGTGATGGAGTCGGCCGCGAGCACGGTGCCTGAGGCGTCGAGGGTGCGGTAGAAGCCAGCGTTGGAATTGAAATCGGCTTCCCGGCCAAAAGCCACCGTGCCGCTGAGACTCTGGGCGGTGCTGAAGGCACTGAGATCAAGCACGGGTGCCTGCCCTTGGGCCTGGCTGATCAGGGCATTGAGGCCTGGATCGCTTGGCAGCAGGTTGAGGGAGAAGCGCACGCCGCTGGTGGAGCTGAAGGCAACCTGGCCGTTGGCGAAGTCCCCGGATGTGAACAGGCGGAAGCGGCTGTCGGTCAGGCTGGTGAGTTGATCGAGGCTGGCGTCCTGCACCTCAAAGAAGCGGATGCTCTGGCCGTTGATCAGCTGGAGGTCGCGATCGAAGGGGCTGCCGGCTGGGAGGGTGACATCGTTGTTCTCCAGGCTGGAAAACAGGGTGCGGGAACGACCGCGCAACCAGGTGAGATCAGCAAGCAGGGAAGCGGAGTCAGCAACTTCTGAGCTGTTGAGCACCACATAGCCAATCTGGTTGGAGCTACTGGGGCGGCCGGAGAGTGTGGCCCGCAGGTTCACAGATGCGGGTGCGGCATTGGTGGGATCGCCGATGGTGACGATGCCGGAGTCGGCGTTGGAGAACCGAAGATTGGTGAGGTCGGCGAAACCGGCGACGGAGGGATCATCGATGGTTCCGTTGACTAGCCCGTCCTTGTCGCCGTAGCCGCCATCAATCAGGCTGAGGGCGAAGAAATCGGGGGTGCCGTTGTTGTCGAGGTCGTAGAAGCGTGCGCCGGCACCGGTGATGGGGTCGTAGGTGAGGGGCGAGATGGCTCCTCCGGTTGTTGGATTGACGGCGTAATAGAGGAGCTTGCGATCCGCTCGCCGGGCACCGGCGGGATCGGTGAGCTGGGGCAAGAGGTCTGCCGCCACCAGATCGAGCAGGGCATTGAGGGATGCGCTGGCGCCTTGATCAACTGTGAGCTGGAAATCAAGACCCGATTTATTGGTCGTGACCCCGAGCTTGGCCAGGTTGGTGAGACCAGCGGGATTGATGCCGAGGTTGCTGATGACCGAGAGGTTGGTGCCTGGTGCGAAACCAGCGTTATCGATGCTGACCGTGATCGGTTTGATGTCGCCGTTGGGGAGGGTGACCCCAACCACGGTGGTAACGGTTTTAACTCCAGGGACCTCATTGACATCCAGGATGGCCAGGGAGTAGTCGGAAGTGAGGGGATTACTGCCAGGTAGGGCGGTATCGGCGACACGAACCTTGACGGCGTAGGAGGTTTTGGCCTCGAAGTTCAGAACAACGCCGGCCTTGAGGAACAGGGCGGTGCCGACCACCTCGAAGCTGGCGGCATCGGGGCCGGAGAGGCTGATGACATTGGAGCCGAGGATGTCATCGGCGATGACGATGTCAGCGACCTTGGTGCGGCTGGCGGTGCTGGTGTTCTCGGCCAGGGATGGTGTGGTGTTGGCGAGACTCAGCGCTGTGGGGGGCTCATTGAGGTCATTGACCGCGAAGGTGAATGCTCGCTCCACCGAGAGACCCCCCTGATCCGTGCTGCGTAGGCGGAGGCTGTAGGAGCTCTTGGCCTCGAAATTTGGTGAGGTGTTGATATTCAGCTTGTCTCCATTGATCGTGAAGGCGCTGTTATCACGGTCACCAGTTCCGGAAACCAGGCTGTAGGTGAAGGTGTTGCTGGCGTCTGGATCCGTGGTGGTGAGGATGGCAACGGTGGATCCAGCGGTGATGTTTTCAGCGAAGCTGCTGGCAGAGGTCGCGAGGGCGGTGGGAGCCTCGTTGAGATCGGAGACAGCCAGAGAGAAAGCAGCCGAGACAGGCGTGCTGCCCGGTAGGGAGGGATCGCTGGCGGAGAGGGTGACGGCGTAGGAGGTTTTGGCCTCGAAGTTCAGAACAATGCCGGCCTTGAGGAACAGGGCGGTGCCGACCACCTCGAAGCTGGCGGCATCGGTGCCGGAGAGGCTGATGACATTGGAGCCGAGGATGTCATCGGCGATGACGATGTCCGCGACCTTGATGCGGCTGGCGGTGCTGGTGTTCTCGTCCAGGGATGGGGTGGTGTTGGCGAGACTCAGCGCTGTGGGGGCCTCATTGAGGGTGAGTTGCGCCGTGAAGCTGGAGACAGCCTTGCCATCACTGAATCCCAGCAGCAGGGGGATGCTGGCCAGCTGATCCTCTGTGAGGCCAACGGGAACTGTTGCCTTCAGGACGGCGCCACTCGTGCTGATCCAGTCGGGCCCACTCAGCTTGAGCAGTTGCAGTGTGTCTGCGTCGAGATCGAGGCCGAAGGCGCTCAGGTCCCGGGTGACCTCAACGCCACTCTTCAGGCTGATGACGACGGGCGTGTCGCTGAGTTGGGGTGCGGCGTTAACCGCCACATTCAGCCCCTGCAGCTGCTGGCGCACCGCAGCCCAGTCGCCGGTGGGGGCTACCCCGTCGATCAGCAGTTCGTCGATGCCTGGCTCGTAGTCAAGAATCTCCAGCGAGCCGGAACTGCCTGGATCAGATGAATCGATCAGGAAGCTGTCCCGTTCCCGATCCACAAGAGCCGTGAAGGGGGAGAGGCCGAAGTCGGGTGCATCGATGAATACCCTGCCGCCAATGACCCGATCGTTCGCTGCCTGCAGGAAGAGTTGGTCGGCGCCGAGTCCGCCTACGAATTGGTTGCCTCCCAGGCTGTCGATGTTGAACAGCTCGTCGTCGCCAGCCGCTCCATCCACCAAGGAGCCGACCCCGGCGAAAATGCGGTCGGTGCCCTGCGAACCCAGCACCGAAACGTCGGCGATTTGCACACCTGCCCTGGGCAGGGTGGCATAGGCGGCAGGGTCGAGCTGGGTCTGGGCGCCGGTGGCGTCGACCGCCATGCCGAACACCAGATCCAGCTCTCTCCATCCCGGTTGCCAGTTGATGAGCGGGGTGGCTTCAGGATTGAGGCTGAGGCTGAGGCCGCTGCTCGCAACCACAGCTTCACTGGCCCACTGGGGCAGGCCGGAAACAGGATTCACCCCATCCAGAAACTGGAACGTTCCGACCGCTTGATCCTTGTTGACGGTGAGATCGAGGAAGCCACGGCGGTTGAGATCGGCATACTTCAGCCCGTTCACATAGCCACTGAACAGGCCATCGAGGCCATCCACGTCAGGGTATTTGGCACGGATGTAAGCATCAGCACCGGAAAGGTATTTCTCGAGGCCGGGGGAAGTAACGCCTGGGGTGGCAAATTCCACACCCGCCACCGTGCCGGCTGGCTGGGTGCCAGGGGCCATGGTGTCGAGCACGCCGGCCCAGGCGTTGTGGGTGTCGCCGGCCAGGCTGATCAGCCGCTTGCCCTGGGCGAGGGCGGTCTGCAGGATGGTCTCGCGCTCGACGCCGTAGCCATCCCAGGCGTCGAGGTTATAGGGGATTTTGCCGGCTTCTGAGAACAGGGCCTGCTCGGCGGCGGACAGCTCGGCAAAGGCAGTGCCGGTGGCTAGTTTCTGCAGCGGAGCGGCATATTTGTCGAGCAGGCTTGGATCGCCGGCGTTCAGCAGCAGCTCTGCGGGCACGGCCATCGACTGCATCAGCACCTGCTGACCCAACACCTGCCAGGCGGCATTGGATTCCGCCATTTGCTTCTGCAGCCAAGCCAGCTGGGTGTCGCCGGTCAGGTCGCGGCTGGGATCGCCCCAGGCCTGCTGCACGGTGGCGAGCACCAGCTCCTGGGTGACGGCTGGCGCCAGAGCGGCGGCGAAGGCCGGGATCGCTTGCGGGGTTGTGGGAGGAGTGAGTCCGAGCTTGCCGGCGTAGGCAACCAGCTCTGTGGGGTTCGTAAGAATCGCCCCAATGCGAGCCTGTACGGCTGCCGCGTCTGGATAGTCCAGTTGCTCATCCCTGGCCGTCAGTCGGGTTTCGAGCACATGCAGAGCCAGAACCTCCCCGAAGTTGAAGGAGCGGTAGCCCTGGCTGAGGGGTGACAGGGCGGTAGCGGCATCGCTCGCCTGGCGCTGGTCGGGGTCGCGGATCGGCAGCCACTCGTAGTAGGCCTTCAGTGCCGCATCGCGCCGCTCGAGCCAGTCGCCTTCTGTGGCGCTCTGGTGATTCTGGGCCCCACCGCTCAAGCTGTCATTGGCGGTTTCGTGGTCGTCCCAGATGGCAATCAGGGGCGCTGCCGCGCGCAGGGCCTGCAGGTTCTGATCGGTGTGGTACTGGGCGTACCGCTGGCGGTAGTCATCGAGGCTGATGATTTCGCGGTTCGGCAGGAAGCCCCGATCCGCGGCTGCGTCCTGGGCGGCTTCGTAACCTCCGGGGCCGTATTCGTAGATGTAGTCGCCCAGGTGCACCAGAGCGTCGTAGGGATTGACGGCGTTGATGGCGGCGGCGCGGCCGTAGGCCGCGAACTGTTCGGCGGCGGGGAAGTTGGCGCAGGAGAACACGGCCAGGCGCACCGGATCCCCGCCCACCGGCAGGGTCTTGGTCTGCCCCACCATCGACTCCACATCCCCGATCCGGAAGCGGTAGTAGTAGGTGGTGTCTGCGTTCAGCCCATCAGCCTCGACCTTCACGGTCCAGTCGCGGGCGGCACTGGTGCTAAATGTGCCGCTGTCGATGATCGAAGCGGGCTCAAAGCCAGGGCTGAGCGAGGCTTGCCAAGTACCATCAACGTTGGCGTTTATTCCCTGGAGCGGTGTAACCCGGGTCCAAAGGATGACTGAATTGGGATAAGGATCACCCGAAGCCACGCCATGGTTGAAGCTAATTGATGGTGATGGCATGGTTCGGATGAATTTCGCTTCGTTGTTGTTTGTGTTGCGGAAACGCTCAAATGTTGATCAATGGCAGATCGAGGTAAGTCGACTTGCTGTTGATCAAAGTCTCTTGGGAAATGAACCTGATCTTCAAGTATGTTGAAGATCAGGTTCGCGGAATCAGGAGAACAAATCAGGCGAGCAAATCAGGCCAGGCCGGCGAAGTTGGCCTGGTTGTTGAGGCTGGTGGCGCTCACGTTGGTGAAGTGGCCAACAGCTGTGCCAGTAACACTCAGGAGAGTGTCGGCACCCACCTGGCTGAAGCTGAGGTCAGCGAAGGCCACTCCCCGCAGGCCCACCAGGTCTTCACCGGCCTTGAAGTCCATTACGAACTGCTTAGCGGCTGGCTTATCACCAGGTGCGCTAATCAGCCAGAACTGGTCGGAGCCAGCGCCACCGTTGAGGTAGTTGGTGCCGGCACCATCAAGGATGGTGAACTTATCGTTGCCTTCGCCGCCAAGGGCGCGGTTACCCATGGTGCCGATGACGATGTCGTCGTCGCCGCCATTGCCGCTGAGGCGGTTGCCATTGCCGCCGGTGGCCCAGATTTGATCAGCGCCGCCGCCGCCGGTGATCACATCCCGCGTGCCGGCGTAGATGGTGTCGGCGCCGGAACCGGTGAACACCTTGTTCTCGAAGCCGTCGCTGAGTGCGACGTCGACTTCGTCGTCACCGGCGCCGGTGAAGATGGTGTTGCCGATCAGCGTGAGGTCCTTGCTGGCATCAGGCATGAGCAGACTATCGGCGCCGGAGGTGCCAACCACAGGGGCTGGCTCGATGCCGGGTAGGTCGATGCTGAACATGAAGATCTGACCGCCGTAATCAGACTTGGTGGCTGCGACTGCACCGCCAGACTCGCCCGGTTGCTGAACAACGCCGATGAAGACGTGCTCGGAAAGCGGACGGCTTTGTTCAACGGTCTGTACACCGTTGCCAGCAAGTTCTTCCTTGGAGTAGAAGGAGCCATCGGCCTTGGTGGCCACGAGCGCCGTGACATTCCAGCTTCCGGAAAACTCCGACCCTCTAGCGGCCTCAAAGGTGCCTTCATAGGCGGCGGCGCCGGCAAGGGCACGAGGGTTCTTGCTGCCACCCGCCTGGGCCAGGAAATAACCGGTGCCATCGGGTTCGATCGCGAGGGTGTCCTCGTTGATCACCAGGGCATACTTACGCTCACCGTAATCGTTGCCGGAGTCCTCATCCAGGATCAGCACGTCTGCATCGGATGATTTCACCCAGAGCAGGCCATCGGGGTCGTTGGCCTTGCGGTTCTTGAGCTCGATGTGCTGCTTGGCGGTGGCACCAGAGGGGTTGCCGCTGGCGTTGTAGTGCCCCACACCCTTGTCGCCCACATCGAGGGTCAGCGCACCATCAACAGCCGCCAGGATCCGGGTGACATCGGCTGAGAGGTAATCGGGGAGTTTGTTGCCATCGAGGTCCCTGGTGAGATCACCCACCATGTTGCTGAACTCGATGCCCAGGATGCCGCCGGTGCGGGTGTGGTTCTGGATGTAGCGGAAACCCCCATCCGGATCCACGGCCGGATGCTCCACCTTGGTGTCGCTGTTGAAGAAGGTGTAGCCAGTCGGTTGCTCGTTGGCTTCCGCTGTGCCACCAACGACATCACCGTCCTTGGCCCAGCGCAGCACCTCCGTATCCTTGACAGCCTCGGGAGTGTCGAAACCATCCCAGCGGTAGTCGGTGGCGTAGTAACGGGCGCTGAACTGATCCGGGGCTGACGCGTTCTTCAGGTAGGCGTCAAGCATCTTGGTGTCGGCATCGACCGTTGTGATGCCCAGCTCGGCATAAGTTGCAGCATCGGCTGCCATGCCATAGAGCTGGCCGTACAGCAGGCCATTGCTGCTCAGAAAGCGATCACGCTCGCTGAGGTTGGGGGCATCCAGGTTGATTGGGTTGCCAGCGGCGTCGTAGCCCTTGCGACCCACGTAAACCTTGAGGGGCGCAGGGTTGATGTCGTGGTTGTAGCCGGAGGCCACGATCACCACGAAGTCCTCGTGGCCGGAGTTGATCGGCATCAACTTTTCGTAGCCAGCCTGGCCAAGGGCTGGGGCGGTATAGGCTACCTCGTTCTTGATGTCCACCACCATTGAGGCCAGGCCCATGGTGGCATTGGCCACATCTGTACCCTTCAGCGGACCAGCAGCATCAGGATCATCAAACATCCTTTCGCCGATGTTCCACTCCTCACCCATCAACCAAATATCGTCGGTGAAGCCGATGCCTGCTCCATACTTGTTGGCGGGCTCATACCAGGCGCCGCAGAAAGAATGAAAGAAGAAATCACCTTCCGTGAGCTGCATTGAGCTCTTGAACTCCACCAGAGTCCCGTCGGGATTGGTCTGGTTGCCCCACTTGCCGGCGAGGTCGTTCTTGTCAGTGGTCTTGACGGTAACTTCTTTGCCGAAGACGTTGTAGACCCTGTCAAAGAGATGGCCCGAGGCTTTGAACATCTCGCTGGCCGGTGCCTCATTATCGAGGAAGTCGGCAAACTTGGCGCGGTCGTAGTCGATGGTGTGGATGTGTGAGCCGGTGAACTTCACACCGCTCTCCATCAGCCAGCCATAGGTCTCATTCGACATCGTGGCGTAGGACTCGGACTGGTAGGCAACGCGAACGGTGTCGTTGTCCTTCAGCCAGGCTGCGTTCCCGTCGGGATAGCCAGTCAGGGCCTGCTTGGTGACGGGGTCAACTTCGCCGACCGTGGCCAGGGCCTTGAACTCGGCATAGGGAAAGGCGGTATCGCCGCTCTTACCATCCAGCAGTTCGGATGGTTCGTTGGCAGTACTGGCTTCGGCGACGAGGGCCTTTACCTCGCCGATGTTTTTAATGAGGGTCATGGTTGGTGAGAAGAATGAGGATGGGATTTGGCTTGTTTTGTCAGAAAAAAAGTTGGGTGCAGTGTATTGATGTTTCGCGAATTCATTGCTTAGGTCTTTGCTGATGGAGTATTGCCATATTAATAACTAACGGGGAAACTCCGCCAGCATCCCCCTCATGGAATTATGACTGGGCGATTAAAACCCCTTTGTGCGTAGCACTGCATTTTGAGTGTGTCGCTGGCTACTTTTTTGTATCAGCCGAGGACGAAGTTGGCCTGGTTGTTGAGGCTGGCGGCGCTCACGTTGGTGAAGTGGCCAACAGCTGTGCCAGTAACACTCAGGAGTGTGTCAGTACCCACCTGGCTGAAGCTGAGGTCAGCGAAGGCCACTCCCCGCAGTCCCACCAGGTCTTCACCGGCCTTGAAGTCCATCACGAACTGCTTAGCGCCAGGCTTATCGCCAGGTGCGCTAATCAGCCAGAACTGGTCGATGCCAGCGCCACCGTTGAGGTAGTTGGTGCCGGCACCATCAAGGATGGTGAACTGATCGTTGCCTTCGCCGCCAAGGGCGCGGTTGCCCATGGTGCCGATGACGATGTCGTCGTCGCCGCCATTGCCGCTGAGGCGGTTGCCATTGCCGCCGGTGGCCCAGATTTGATCAGCGCCGCCACCGCCGGTGATCACATCCCGCGTGCCGGCGTAGATGGTGTCGGCGCCGGAGCCAGTGAACAACTTGTTCTCGAAGCCTCCGCTAATGCCCACATCCACCACATCGTTACCGGCGCCGGTGTACACATCATCGCCTCGGCCATCAAAGTTGCCGGGTTGATACAGCGGACCTGCCAACACATCATCAAGCCCACTGGTGCCAACCACGGTGTTGGGTGCCAAGCCCATGGCGGCGGAAATACCTAAGCGGGGATCAAGATCTAGAGGTGCATCGAGCTGCAGTACAACCATCTCGTTGTTGTCTAAGGCAGGGGGACGGCCCAAGGAGAATGGATAGTTGTTGTCATTGGCTACCAACACCCGCTGGGAATCGAGAACGAGCACATTCTCAATGGTCACGAATGGCATCGTGTAGACTTTGCTGCCATCACCGTTGAGATCTGACTCGTCTTGGATTGCCATTAAGTTGGCGAGCTCTTGCTTGGCAAAGAATCCCTGAGCATCCTTTTTGCTGATGTCAATCTTGAATAACTTCTTGAACCCGTTGGCGCTGGCCTGGCTGCTGTCGCGTTCTATAACAATAAACTCGTTGACATTGATGGGAGTAAAGTCTCCAATTGCATGACCAGGTTTATCCATGAGATACAAGCCGACGAGACCAGTGAACTGACTGGACGCCACATCAAAGCGATAAACCCTTAGAGATCCAGCCGGGTCACCGTTAACGGTTTTCTCCAGCAGAGGATAAAGAGTTTTGCCGTCTGGGCTGGAAGCCATGCCCTCAAAGCCACCGGAGCTACCAAGATTGGCGGCGACCAGATCGTCGTAATACTGGTTGCTGCTCCCGGTGCCATAGCCAGCTAAATATCGACTTGCCACTACCGCATTGCCGGTGCCGGGGAAATCTGTGAAAAATCCATCAACACCTAGATCAATAAAGGCCTGATACTCAGCGGCTACATTGCCCTTGTACGAGCTTGGCAGGAAGAATGCATCATCGCGCAAGGTGTAAAGGTGGACAAATAGTCCTGCCTTATGGGCATCGGCCACGAGGCTTGTGGGGGTGCCAACCACACTATCGGCATCACTGATCAGTCCATCTTTGTTCAGGTCATCGCGAATGCTATCCTGGTTGGCATCCAGATAAGTCATCGGCAGGATGCGACCCTTGTTTGGACCGATCCCATCCGCATAAGCTTTGATAAAGGCTAGGCCTTCAGCAGTGGCCAGGCTCGTGTAAGTACGAGTATCATTTGCTAGCTCAAAGTCGAAGGGCTTACCGCTGCCACCAAATAATTGAACCAAGGGAATATCAATGCCTGCCGCAGGCATGATGGCGCTGTTCAGCTGCTGAAGATTGCTTACTTCGAATGACTGAATAATGACCCTGCTGGGATCAGTGAAGCTATTGGCTTTCAGGGTATCTACCAGGATCTGACTGGTGTTCTTATTGATCGCTGTTGTACCATCCAGCAGCTTGCCATCGCTTAGGAAAAAGCTGGGATGCTTGGTTTCTGGATAGATGCCAACTTTGCGGCCAGTCTCTCTCTCCACATCTTTCACGAGTTGGATCACCTCGCTTAAGGTGGGAACCTTGAGTCCGTCTTTGTCAAATTCAGTCCCACGCAGGGCGGGAATTCGCTCAATGGCATTGAGCTGTTTGACTTGGGCAAGGGTGAAATCTTCTGCAAACCAGCCCCCTTTCAATACCCCATCCAAACGTTTCACTGTCAGCAGGCCAGCAAACTCAGGCCGCTTGTAAACGTCTGTACTTGTATCCGTAGTGTTTAGTACAGGGGCCCCATTGGCATCACGCAGGATCGCACCGTTGGCATCGAGCTGTACAACCCCAAGCATGGGTTCGTGGCGGCAAATCAGCACACCATCCTTGGTGACGACCAAGTCTGGCTCGATGAAATCAGCGCCCTTAGCAATCGCAAGCGTGTATGCTTCCAGTGTGTGCTCAGGTCGGGAACCGCTGTCCCCGCGATGGCCGATGACGATCGGAGCTTTGCCTGAAAGGGTATTAAACTCAGGAACAGAGCGTGCAACTGGATTCTGAGGGGAACGTACCTGGGAATCAGCCAGCTGGTCACGAACAAGATCACCGGTCCCCGGGAAATCTGTGAAGAACCCATCAACGCCAAGGTTGATAAAATTAGTGAATTCAGCTTGGGGGTTGCCAGCGTAATTGCTGGCTAGAAAGCGTGCCTCATCGCGGAAAGTATAGGCATGCACAAACAGGCCTTGAGAATGGGCATTGCTGACCAATGCACTGGGGGGGGTCAGGACTCGATCCTGGCCGTTGACTACGCCATCGGCATTTAAGTCATCGGCACGTCCATCACCATTAGCGTCCACTATTTTGGTAGCCTGGATCATTGGCTTCCAGGGGCCTATGCCATCAGCGTATTTGGCAATTTCCGCTAATCCAGAGACAGTCTGTAGGTCTGCATAGGTGCGCTTGTCTCCACTAACGGCAAAGTCATAGGGGCGAGCATTGACGTCCGCATAAATAAGTGACCCGTCATCGGCTACGTCGTAGGCGTCAAGCAGTTGAACTAACTTCAGGTCAAGACCTGCTTTTGGCAACAGTGTTGAATTCAGGTCCTTGAGATTGGAAACCTCAAATGACTGGATGAAGATACGATTTGGATCTGTAAATTGTTGTTGTTTCAGGACCTCGATCAGCTTTTCTTCCAGGGAGAGGCCAAGTGTGTCGTGGAAGACAGGATGCTTTGTCTCGGGATAGATGCCCACCGCCTTGCCGGTGATAGCTTCCATTTCCTTTACCAGGGAAATGATCTCAGCAAGAGTGGGGACTTCAAATGTATCGTTGAAAATCTGTGTGCGGTAGCCCTGGGGCATCACGGCGCGCAGGGTCTTAATCTCGGTGAGCGTGAAATCTGAGGCAAAAAATCCCTCTTCGGCGACACCATCCACAAGCTTTGTGGTTTTCCGCGAGGCAAACTCCGGGCGAGATGCCACATCTGTGGTGTTGATCAGATTCGGTTCATGCCTTGCAATGAGCTGGCCATCCTTGGTGGATACCAGATCTGGCTCAATAAAATCTGCTCCCCGCAGGATAGCTAGGCGGTAGGCCTCCAGGGTGTGCTCAGGCAATTCGCCACTGGCACCGCGATGGCCGATGATTAAGGGTGCCTGGCCTGTGAGCGTGGTAAAACTGCGGGCAAGGCTAAAATTAGGTGTTGCAAGAGGAGCATCTAGCAGCCGGCCCTGGGAATCGAAATGAAGTATGTAGGGTCCAAATTCTTCGCCAATCCAGAGATCGCCATTGGGTGCAATCACCACAGACTCAACGTCAAAGTCTGCGCCGGTCAGCCAACGCTCGGATGTTCCCTCTCGAACGATACCGAACGGCACCTTCTTATTGGGATCAGAGAGCTGGATAAAGCTCTCCAGTTGTACAGAACCATTTCCAGCTTCGAAGCCGGCAAAGCTAGGGTCGGCTTGGTAGAGGCGTAATAGGTAGTCGGCGCTATTGTTCAGCGCACCGAAGCCATTGTCTGACAGAAATAGAAATTGGTTGCCGTTCCCTCCCCTGCTGAACTGCACTCCGCTGAATCCCTGTACCGGCTGACCCGTGAAGGGGGTTGTACGGCCGCTGGTTGGATTGGTAAGCGCGGATCCCGAGTTGGGCCCGCTGGCAAAAGTATCAGCAGGAAGCGAGGCGTAGCCAATTAACTTTGCAGGAGACATCGTAGTTGTGCAAGTTTAGAGGTTTGCTGAGTTGGCTTGTCCTTGACAGAGATGTTCTGCCCGAGGCAGAGGAAGGCTGGTGATGCCGATCTTCTCCGCAGATGAGATCGGCATTAGGTTTCGCTCGGATCAGGCCAGGCCGGCGAAGTTGGCCTGGTTGTTGAGGCTGGTGGCGCTCACGTTGGTGAAGTGGCCAACAGCTGTGCCAGTAACACTCAGGAGAGTGTCGGTACCTACCTGGTTGAAGCTGAGGTCAGCGAAGGCCACTCCCCGCAGGCCCACCAGGTCTTCACCGGCCTTGAAGTCCATCACGAACTGCTTAGCGGCGGGCTTATCACCAGGTGCGCTAATCAGCCAGAACTGGTCGGAGCCAGCGCCACCGTTGAGGTAGTTGGTGCCGGCACCATCAAGGATGGTGAACTGATCGTTGCCTTCGCCGCCAAGGGCGCGGTTGCCCATGGTGCCGATGACGATGTCGTCGTCGCCGCCATCGCCGCTGAGGCGGTTGCCATTGCCGCCGGTGGCCCAGATCTGATCAGCGCCGCCACCGCCGGTGATCACATCGCGGTTGCCGGCGTAGATCACGTCGGCTCCGGAACCGGTGAAGATCGTGTTGTCACCGCCGCCGGTGAGGGCGACATCGATCTCGTCGTTGCCGGCCCCGCTGAACACGGTGTCGAGGCGGCCGTCGAAGCCCGGAATGGTGGAGGCTCCTGGCAGGGTGGTGTCATCGCCGATGGTGCCGACCCGCACCGGATCGATTACCGCATCGGTGCGCGCCGCCAGGTTCTGGAGGCGGGTGTCGAGGGTCTGGGAGGTGTCGCCAGCAGCGTAGGGATTGGCGGGGCTGTGGTTGGCGCCCAGGTATTCAGCCATCGCATCCTGCTCAGAGCCGTTGGCGGCAAAGGTTGCCGTGCCGCTGCGCGGTGCGTTCGGGTCAGTGATGTCGACCCGGTTGGCACTCTTCAGGGTGGAGAACGGATAACCGTCGCCGTCGTTCTTGGCCAGGAAGTCGAGGGTCACCATGCGGATGCTGCGGGCCGGATCGCCCACCACCGCACCGCCGCGCACCACGATGTCGAGGTCGTTGCCGGCGTTGTCCTGGATCGCCAGGGTCACCACCCGCGAACCGGCTGGCCGGCTGAGGTCGTAGCTGAAGGCCATGCCTCCCACCTGGGGGAAGCGGCCCTGGTTGATGCCGGCGGCAATGCCGTGCTCAATCAGGGCCTTGAGCTCGCCTGGGGTGACGTTCACTAAGGAGAGGCCGTTGTTGAAGCTGAGGGCGTTGGCGATGTCGTTGCGCGAGATGCCGCCCTCCGGCTTCACCACGTTGCCCTGGGCGTCGAACACCGCCGCGGTGGGGAGCAGTTCCGGCTTGCCGTCCACCGAGCCGGTGGGCACCACCGATTGCCCGATCGCGTTGCGGATGCCGCCACCGTTCTTGAGCGACACCATTACGGTCGCGTCGATCGAACGGGCGTACGCCAGGTTGGCGTCGGCGGTGAGGTTGCCGAGGTTTGTTTCCTCGCTGCGCACGCCTGGGTTGCGGTTGCCGTTGAGGAACACATCGCTCACCCCGAACCACTCCGATTCCTGGGCAACGATCACGCTGCGGAGGCTGTCGACGACGCCTTGCACCCGGGCATCGATGAAGGCCTCGGCATCGAGGGCTGCCAGGCCGGCGGCATCGGTGCGGTAAGCGCCGCTGACCGTGGCGTCGTAGCTGCCGGGGATGATGACGCCGGCGGCATCAAAATCGAGGACCAGGCGGCCCAGGTACTTGTAATTGCCGTCGGTGTTCACTACCGCAACAGGCTTGCCGTCAGCGCCGGTCTTGATGATCGGGTAAACGCCCTGGGTGCTGTCGCCGGCCCGGGCGGTGTCGTTGCTGTCGAACAGCCGGGTATTGGAGCCGCCGCCGGCGATGATGTCGACATGGCGCAGGCGCTCGGCCAGGGCCTGCTCGATATTCAGCTGCTGCATGTGGGCCAGCAGAATCACCTTGTTGAGCCCAGGATTGGCAGCGATCAGGGCATCCACATCAGCCTGAATCACGGCGGCCAGGGCGTCCAGCTCGGCTGGAGTGGGGGTGCCGCTGAAGGGTGCAGGGGAAATGCCCACGTTGCCGGGGCTGGAAATCGTTTTCAGCCAGGGTGTGGTGGCGCCCACCACGCCCACGTTTTCGCCGTTGAGGTTGAACACCACGCTGGCGGTGATGCTGTTGGGCTTCGGCGCCTGGCCATCGGGCACCACCAGGGCGGCCAGGTTGGTGTCGGTGGCGAAGTTGAGGTTGCCGCTGAGGTATGGGAAGGAAGTGCCGGGGTAGCCGCTGGCGCTGCTGATCAGATTCTTCAGCACGCTCGTGCCTTGGTCGAACTCATGGTTGCCGAAGGCGATCGCCTGCACTCCCAGAGCGTTCTGAATCAGCACATCGCCGCGGCCCACGGCGCCGTAAGCCTGGGCGGAGGCCCCATAGAACAGGCCCGGGATCCAGGCGTCGCCGCTGGAGAGGGTGAGCGTGTTAACGAAGCCGGGGATGCCGTCGAGGTCGATGTCCTGGGCTCGCAGAGCATTCAGCACACCTGACAGGCGGGGAGCATCATCCAGAGCCGTGATGTTGCCCTCCTGATCCGCCAGGTGGAACAGCTGCAGCTTGAAGGCGCTTCCGGCGCCAAGCGCTTCTGCAGTGGTGACGCTCACCTTGTCGTTGCCTTCGCTGCTGGCGATCACACCCACCGGTTCTCCGGCCTTACCGCGCAGGAAGGTGATGCCCTCGATGCGATTGGCACTGGGGAACACCACCGGATCGACGGCAACTACGTTGTATGGATCGCTCACATCGAAGACAGCTGCCACGCTGGTAGGAGTGCGCTCCAGGGCCACGAAGGCGTAGGTGCGGCCGGCCACGGTGGCGATCTCCACCATCTCGGGCTCGGTGCCTTTGTCGTCGTCGCGGTTGTAGCCGCTGGTGAAGTAGCCGAGGCTGTTGGCCAGATTTTCCAGCGCCGAGCTGGAATCAAATACGACGTTGCCCTTGTCGTCATAGATGCGCAGGGAGCGGGAGCCGATCGTGTACGCCTTGTCGATCAGACCATCGCCATTGATATCGCCGAAGTCGTTGAGCAGGTTGAGGCGGGTGCGGGCAATTCCGGTGGCGGCGTTGAAAGCGGTATTAAGGGCGCGGACGCCAGGGTGGTCGCGGAAGGCGGTGCCGTTGACTAGGCCAGCGGAATCGGCCCGGGTGAGGTCGTAGAACACGTCACCGATGTCCGGCCTGTATTCCCGCGAGTCGCCCTCGCCCACCGCCAGCAGGAACTGGCGACCCTGCGCATCGGTGTAGGTGGCGATGCCATCGGGCATGGTGAGGCCATACACGGGCAGGCCGCTCACGGGCCGATATTGGTTGCCGCTGGGACCGGTGCCGTTCACGTCCCGGTCGGAGCTGTCGAAGCCGGCACGGTCGAAGCTCACCACTGTGAAGGTGTTGCCGCTGGCTCCTTCGGTGCCGAAGTCGTTGTCGTAGTTGATCACCAGCGCGCCGTCGTCGCGGATGGTTAGGCCTTCGGGCTTGTCGTAGGCGGTGGTGCCGCCGATCGAGGGCAGGTTGAACAGCTCGATCTTGTTGGCCAGGCGGATGCCGGCGTTGGCCAGGGTGTCGGCGCTGGAGGTGGAGAAGATCTGCGGAGTGGCCGGATTGCTGTCGTGGTCGACGAGGGTGCGGCGGTTGTCGAGCAGTTCGGGGCTGGCCACGCCGATCGCGGCCTGCCAACCGTTGGTCGTGGTGAGCGGCAGGGTGTCGGTGGCGCCGCGCAGATCCACCTCGTACACCTGCTTGAAGCCGGTGAGGCTGCGGGTGCTGTCGCGCTCCATCACCAGGAACACGCCGCGGGCCGCATCGAAGGCCACGTCGCCGATCTTGTCCTGGCCGGTGCGGCCGCTGAGCAGATAGAGGTGCTCCTTCACCGCTGCGCCGGTGGCTGGGTTAATCGCCAGGATGCGGGTGAGCTCGGAGCGGCTGCGCCCCTCGGTGATGCCGTCGCCGTTGGCATCCACATCCAGGGGGCTCTGCATGAAGGCGTAAAGCAGCCCGTCGGTGGGGTTGAAGGCCATGCCTTCGATGCCACGGTTGCTCCAGCGGTTGCCATAAATGGCTGGCAGGCTGTCGATCGTTTCAGCGCCGATCGGCGTGGCACCACCCACGTTGTGCTGGGCGGCGAGCTGGGCCTTCTGGCCGGCCGGGATGTAGCGCTGAATCAGGTTGCCGGTGTTGAAGTCGAACAGGCCGATCTGGCCGCGATATTCATCGCCGACAGCGAAGACTTTGCGCTGCTGGCCACCGATGCTGATGTCGAATACCGAAATGGTTTCTGAGTCGATACCGAATGGGTCGTATGCGAGAGGTGCGTTGTTCTTGTCGACGGGAATATCATCTTTGCTGGCCAACTGTGGCAAGCCGGTTAGAGCAGTGCCGTCGGCTCGGTTGAGGCCGATCCGATCTAGTTCGATGATGGCGCCGGTGGCGCGGTTCATGCCCAGCTTGTAGATGCTGGGCTGGAAATCTGGGTCTAGAAACTGGCGCTTGCCAGCCACGATGTCGCCGTTTGGTCCGCGATCGGTGATGCTGAAGTAAACGTCGAGTTCTGTGCCATCCACCGTTTCCTTGCCGGCGAAGAACAGTCCCGACAGGCCCCCGGCCAGCACACCAGCCGGTTGCTGGGCTGCACCGGCGGCGTACTCCAGCTGGTAGCTGAAGTTTTCAGCGCTGGCGACGCCGCGGCTCCAGTCCTTGATGCCGGCCGAGAAGATCTCCTTGATCACGGGCGCCGCGCCGCTGATGTCGAGAACGGCGATGGCGTTGTTTTCCTGCAGAGTCACCCAGGCCGACTTGCCATCGGCGCTGATGGCGATCGCTTCTGGCTCTATGTCCTGCGCCAGAGTGCTGGTGACGCCCAGCCGGCTGCCGATGCGCACGCCGCGGTTGATCAGTTCGGCGCGGCGGTTCTCCCAGGCACTGAAATCAACACTCTGCACCGCTGCTTGTGCTGGGGCAACTGGCGTAGCAGCGAGATAGCCGCTGGTGTCGATCAGCGAGATCGAGCCCACCGGATCGATCGTGTAGAGCGCGTTGGGTTCACCTTCGTTGGTGACCAGCAGCTTGCTTCCATCGCTGCTGAACTTCACCATGTCGGGCAGGGCGCCGACGCTGACGGTGCTGATATGAACCGGTAGGGCTGGATTGGTCAGGTCATAGAACTGAACAAAGCCTGGATCGGTCTTGATGCTGTTCTGAACAGCGATGGCGAGCAGCTTTCCATACACAGCCGCGCTCTGAAGTGTTTGGCTGCTGTCGACCGGAGTGGCTTTTGCTACGGCCACAGCTGCCGCTGGGTTGCGCAGATCGCTCACGACTATGGCGCCGGAGCCTCCGCCAACTGTGTAGAGGTAGCCGGTGGTCGGGCTGTATGCGGAGATCTCGGCATTTGCCCCGAGTGTCGCAATGTCGATTACGCCATCTACGGCAACAACGGCAGGCGTCAGCAGATTGAAGACCAGGGCCACAGGGCATGCCTGAAACATTTGACCGAATCCTTGCAACCAATTTGCAAAGGCTGGTTAAGCAGTTGTTAATGAATCCACCAGCGTTATTGGGGATACGCTTGGAGGTGATGGGGGCTACATTGTTATTGTGTTTCGCTTGGTATAGCGCCCTGGTTTTAATCGGCTCGGCTGTTTAGGCTTTTGGGTTCTAGATGCCATAGTAGAACTTGCTGATTGATGAGGACTTGTCGATACTGTGCAGATCCAAGGTGATTCTGTAGTGCTCGTTTGTTTCATGCGCCCCGGCAGCGTGGTGCTTAGTAGCGTGAAGTCAGTGCTCGAGTAATGCGAGAGGTTGTTAGCACAGGGTGGTTGTTGGACGTTCTACGGAACAAGCCCAATCGGGCGAGGCCCTCACTTTCCCATCGGTTTGGCACCCTTGGCAGGTAGGGGCAGCCGGCAGCGCTGCTTCAAGGCGGCGATCACCCGGCCGATGGCGTCGGGATGGCCCTGCAGGCTGAAGGCCTCTCGCTCCAGCACCCGCTTGCGGTGGTGGTAGCTGGTGGTGAGGATGCGGCTAATTTCCCGCTCCACCACCGGGTTGAGCTGCACCCTCCAGCCCAGGGGCTGCAGCACTCCGGTGGGGCAGCTCTGAGCCGCGTGGATCGCTTCGTGCAGGAATACCTGCCGGCCGATCCCTAATTCGAAGGCCACCGGCGCGATCCAGAGGGTGCGCGTTTTGGCCTGGAACAGGCCATAGGCGCCGCTCACCGGCGGCGGCGCCAGCCGCACCTGAAAGCCCCGCTGCTGCAGGGTGGTTGCGAGGGGCCGCAGCTCGGCGGGCAGTTGGGGCGGCGGTGCTGGGATGGTGATGATCACAACAGATATGCCCTCACAACAGCCACCAGCTGCTGAAGCTGGCGGCCTGGCCGCAGGGCTGGCCCGAGCCGTTGCGCAGGGTCCAGAGGCGGGCGCCTTCGATCGCGAAGCGGCGGCCGCGGCTGTCGATGCGGATGCCCCGGTATCCCTCGATCGCCTCCTGGGCCCGGGCTGCTACCAAGGCCTGGCGGCGGCTGGCCTGCTCCGCCGGCTCGGCGGTGAGCCGCGACGGCATCCCCACCATCTGCAGCCAGGGGCGCTGCCACAGGGCCAGGGCGGCCCGGTTGGCATAGATCAGCCGGGGCCCCGGCTCGCTAGCGGGATCGGCGCCGTCATGGGCCAGCAGCACAGGGCTGGAAGCAAATAGCTCCTGGGCCACCAGCAGGGGCGAGGCGTCGGCGGCTAGGCCGGCGATCAGGGGGGTGCCGAAGGCGCGCTGGTGATTGCTGAGCAGGCACAAGGCCAGGCTTTGGGCTGCCGGCGTCAGCCAGGGGGGCGGGCTGGGGAGCTCAGCCGTCATCACCGTTGGCCGGACCCATGGCCTTGGCCATGGCCAGGGCGGCGATCTGCTGGCCGTGCGCCTTGAGGTGCTCCAAGAAGTGGAGGTTGGCCTCGGGGAAGCGGGGTTCTTCGGCCAGGGGCAGGGGGCCGGCGGCGTCGAGGCCGGTGTCGCCTTCGAGGGCCGGGGTGATCACCACCAGATCCGAATCAAGGGCCGCGCCGTAGCGCCACCAGCGGCTCGGGTCTTTGATGGCGGGATGCACCGGCTGCGGAGCGGCAGCGGCGACCGGCTGCGAGCCCTGCTTGGCGGCAGCCTGTCTGGCCTGTTTCGCCAAGGCCTTGCGCCGCCGTTTGGCCAGGTCGGCCAGCAGCTGGGCCCGGGTGCGGCCGCGCATCTGGAACAGCACGAAGGGGTCTTCGCTGAAGCGGTCGCCCATCAGGTAGAAGACCGCGCTGACGTGCTTGCAGGGATTGGCCTTGTCGGGGCAGCTGCACTCGCTGCGCACCTCCTGCAACTTGAACGGGAACAGGCGCTTGCCGCTGGCGGCGAAGGCGCGCTCAATGTCCTGGGGCATGACGCCAGCCAGCAGCTGGGCCGACCAGCGGGCTTTCTGGGTGAGCGCGTCGAGCACGTAGCCCCAGTCGTCGTCGTTGAGCACGTCGAGCCAGAGCTTCACCTTGTAGGGCTCCTCGCCGGTGCCCTGCACCCGGGCATGCACCCGCCGGCCCTCGAAGCGGATCGAGGTGACGTTGCCGGAGCGGGCGTACTCCCAGGCCCGCTCCAGCCGCTTCTTGTAGCGGTAGGCGTTGATCAGCTCCATCCACTGCTCCACCCACCAGGGCTGCTGGGCCAGGCCCTGGTCGCCGAGTTGGGTGCTGATGGCGTTGCTGGGGGTGATCGTCATGGGAAGGGAATGCCGACGCGCTCGATGTGTTCGCGCAGGGGGGCATGACGCAGGCTCTCGACGTGAGTCACGTCATAGAGATAAGGGGTGGGCAGTTGGTCGAGGGCCTCGCGTAGGGCGCTACTGCAATCCGCGTCGGCGCTGAAGGCCAGGTCGATGTCGGAGCCGGCCCAATGCTTGCCCATGGCCCGTGAGCCGTAGAGCTTCACCCAATGCAACTGGGGGAACTGCTCCTGCAGACAGCGGCGGATCTCGGTCACCGTGCGCTCGCTCAGCCCGTGGCTTGCCGGTGTCAGGGGCGCGGTTGTGTGGTGGGGAGCGTTTTGGGTTTGAGCAACAGCCTGTTTCACAGACGCAGCGGGGTTGTCGGGCATCACCTGCGCTCCTCCAGCTTGGCGCTGAACAGATCGTGCAGTTGCTGCAGGCCAGCCAGGTAGCGCTCCTGGATGAGTTGCACCGCCTGTCTTGCCCGGGTGTCGTCGTAGGTGTGGGCCATCAGGTTGCGCTCCTCCAGCATGTCGATCCAGAGCTGGCCATCACTGATCAGACCCGTCGCAAAGGCCTGTTTCAGCACCTCGCGGGGCAGTTTGGCGTCAATGCCGTTGTAGGCGAGGAAGTCTTTGAGGGTTTTCCAGCTCAGTTCAAAGGTGAATTCGTAGGCCTTGATCACGGCCATGCGGATCAGGTCGTTTTCGGGATCCTGCTGCTGGATCTCCAGGGCCCAAAGCAGGCGCCGATGTGCCCTTTGCAGGTTGTCAAAGCGCTGTTTCCAGCGGATGTCCGATTGCTCTGGTGGTGGTGACGCTGCCATCGCCTCACTCCTCCTCACTGAGGGTCACCAGGTCTTTGAGCTGGCCCACATCGAGGCCGCCGAGCCAGTCTTCGCCGGAGCCGACGATCTCCTCGGCCAGTTTGGATTTCTCCTGGATCATGCGATCGATCTTCTCCTCCACCGAACCGCTGGTGATGAACTTGTGCACCAGCACCCGGTTCTGCTGGCCGATCCGGTAGGCACGGTCGGTGGCCTGGTTTTCCACGGCCGGGTTCCACCAGCGGTCGATGTGGAACACGTGGCTGGCGCGGGTGAGATTGAGGCCCACACCGCCGGCCTTGAGCGACAGCAGCAGCAGCTGGGGGCCGCGGGGGTCGTCCTGGAAGCGGTCGACCATGGCCTGGCGCTCGGTTTTGCTGGTGCTGCCGTAGAGGAACGGCACCTCCTGGCGCCACTTGCGCTGCAGGTGGGCCTGGAGCAGCAGGCCCCATTCGGCGAACTGGGTGAACAGCAGGGCCCGGTCGCCCGCTTCGATCACCTCTTCGAGGATTTCTTCGAGCCGCTGCAATTTGGCGCTTCGGCTGCTGAAGCTGCCGTTGCCGGCGGCGAGCACGGCGTCGGCGTCCTCTTTGAGCGCCAGGGCCGGGTGGTTGCAGATCTGCTTGAGCTTGGTGAGCAGGGCCAGCACCTGGCCGTGCTTCTTGCCCAGGGGGGCGCGGGCGATGGCGTCGAGACTCTCATCGACGGTGCGGTTGTAGAGCTTCTTCTGCTCGGGAGCCAGCCCCACCCACTCGTGCAGCTCCACCTTCTCGGGCAGGTCGGAGATGATCGATTTGTCGGTTTTGAGGCGCCGCAGGATGAAGGGCCCGACGCGGGCCTTGAGGTCGCGCAGGGAGGCCATGTCGCCGTAGCGCTCGATCGGCAGTCGGTAGCGCTGGCGGAAGAAGGGCTCGTCGCCCAGCACCTTGGGGTTGAGGAAGTCCATCAGCGCCCACAGCTCGCTGACGCGGTTTTCCACCGGCGTGCCGGTGAGGGCGATCCGAAAACGACTGCCCCGGCTGCCACCCTTGCTGAGCCGGCCGGGGCGGGCCAGATCACGGGCCGCCTGGCTCTGCTTGGCGTTGGGGTTTTTGATCGCCTGGGCCTCGTCGATCACCATCCCCTGCCAGTCGACGCTCTCCAGCAGTTCGCTGTCGCGCTGCAGCAGGCCGTAGCTGGTGAGCACCAGATCCACGCCCTTGAGGGCTTTCTTGAGGGCCTCGGGGCTGGACGGCCGGCGCGGGCCGTAGTGCTCCCGCACGTTGAGCTCCGGCGTGAAGCCGTGGGCCTCCCGCTTCCAGTTGGTGAGCACGGAGGTGGGCGCCACCAGCAGCACCGGCCGCTTGAGTTCCTCCTCGGCCTTGAGGTGCTGCAGGAAGGCCAGCAGCTGGATCGTCTTGCCCAGGCCCATGTCGTCGGCCAGGCAGGCGCCCTGGTCGAAGCGATGCAGGAAGGCCAGCCAGCCCAGGCCCCGCTCCTGGTAGGGCCGCAGCTGACCGGAGAAGCCAGGCGGAGCGGGCAGGGGATCGGGAGCCTTCTGCTGGTGGTACTGCTCCAGCACCGCCTGCAACCGCGGACCGGCGTCGAAGTGGTGCACCGGCAGCCGGTGGAAGGTGTCGCCGTCGCTGGCGGTGAGCCGCAGGGCATCGTCGAGGCTCAGGCCCGGATCGGCAACGCTGAATTTCTCGGCGTTGCGCAGATCGGCGGGACGCAGCTCAATCCAGGCGCCCTTGTGCTGCACCAGCGGGCTGCGCTTGGCCTGCAACCGCTCCAGATCGCGCAGGGTCAGAGTGACGCCGCCGATCATGAATTGCCAGCTGAAGCTGAGCGATTCGCCCAAGGTGAACCCGCGCGACTTCTGCGGCAGCTCGGCCGTGATCGCCAGACCCAGCCGGCTCGCCAGGCCGCCGGAGAGGCTGGCGGGCAGCACCACGCCCACGCCGACGTCGCGCAGCTGGTGGGCGCCGGTGCGCACCAGCACGAAGGCCTCGGCCGGGGTGAGCTGCATCGCCTCGGGGGTGGCCGAATCGAGACCCCGCTGGATCGGCTCGAACACCGTCAGGGCCCGGCCCATGCCCTCCAGCAGCAGCTCGCTGGGTTGGGGCACGGCGATCTCGCCCATCTGCAGGCCCCGATCGCCGGTGGCCCACACGGCGGCCGCCGGCACCCGCAGGCTCGGGTCGGCTTCGGCCTGCAACCCGAAGCGCAGCTCCCACAGCTCCTCGCCCTCAGCGGGGGTGAACAGCTCCAGGCAGGTGCGGGCCGGCTCCACCTTGCCCGCCACGCCCTCGCGCCAGTGGTGGGTGGCGATGCTGAGGCGCTCGAGCTCCTCCTCGTTGAGGTTGAGGCTGCCGTCGCCCTTGCCCAGGGCCTTCTGCCAGGCCGCCAACAGCGGATCGAGACCCTCGGCGCTGGGGCTGAAGCCCGCCCGCAGCTGGCCATCGAGCAGGGCCTCCAGCAGGCTGGCCACCCGCAGCCGGCCGCTGCCCGGGCGCCGGCAGGCTAGCGATGGATCGCCCAGCGGCCCGGCGGCCAGGGCGCAGGTGGCCACCTGGGGCAGGCCGCTGGCCAGATCCTCCAGGCGGCGGCGGTCGTCTTCGCGGTTGAGCAGCGGCAGCCAGCGGGCCTTGCCGTCTTCGATCTGGGGCAGCCAGCGCCCCCGGGCGATCAGGCTCAGCGCCCAGCGCTGCAGGTGGCTCCACCAGCGCAGTTCATCGGCCATCTCCGGGTGTTCGCCGGCCAGGGGCAGCTGGCTCAGCCATTCGCCCGCATTGGCCGAATCCAGGGCCCAGCCCTCCACCTGCCAGGGCCACCACTCCAGTTGCTTGGGGATCGGTTCACCGGCCTGCAGCGGCAGACCGCTCCAGCTGCTGGCGCTGGTGCGGCGGCCCTTGGCGGCCTGGCTGCGGCTGGGCAGGCTCAGGGTGGCCCGGGCCGGCCGCAGGGCCTCGGTCCAGAGGCCGTTGTCGTCGAGCCAGGTGGCCAGGTCGTCTTCGTTGAGGGCCAGCGGGTGCTCGGGGGCCTGCAGCCTGGGCGCGGCGGGGGCCGCCACGCGCCAGGTGTCGGCCCACAGGAACAGGCGGCCACCCGAACCCTCGGGGGGAAACAGCCAGGTGGCGTGCAGCAGACTCATGAACCCGGCCTCAAGGCCGTCGGGCGGGCAGGAGGCGTGGGGCCAGGCGCTGCGCTGAATGCAGCACCAGGGCACTGCCGATCAGCGGCAGCCAGAGCGGCAGCCACCCGCGAATCAGCACCATCATCACAGTTGGCAGGCCCATCAGCCCAGCTGGCAGGTCTGTGGCCAGCTCCAGGGGGCTGCCGAGGCTGCGAATGCCACACACGGCTCCCACCAGACCGGCCTGCAGATGGCTGTCATCGGGATCGACCCGCTGCAGGTGAAAAGCCAGCAGGCCATAAAAGAAGCCGCAGCCAGCCGAGCGCAGGGCGGGATCCAGGCCGGTTGTGAAGCCGGGGCCGAGCCCCGTGGTCATCAGCTCGGGCAGGCCGGCCACGGCTGCTGCGGCCAGGGCCCAGCCGATCGATTGCAGCCGCAGCTGGGCGCGGGGCTCGCTTTCGGCCACAGACACGGGGATCGGGCGCGGACCAGTGCTGGGCGATCATGCCTGCTCAGGGTTGTTTTGCTCCGCCATGGCCGCCAATCCCCGCACCGGACTGCCCAAGAGCGGGGCCGAGATCCGCGCCGCCTTTCTCCATTTCTACGAACAGCGGGGCCACAAACCGATGGCGAGCGCCTCGCTCATCCCGGACGACCCCACCGTGCTGCTCACCATCGCCGGCATGTTGCCCTTCAAGCCGGTGTTTCTTGGCCAGGCGCCGCGGCCGGCGCCGCGGGCCACCAGCAGTCAGAAGTGCATCCGCACCAACGACATCGAGAACGTGGGCCGCACGGCGCGCCATCACACCTTCTTCGAGATGCTGGGCAACTTCTCCTTCGGCGATTACTTCAAGGAGCAGGCGATCCAGTGGGCCTGGGAGTTGAGCACCGAGGTGTTCGGGCTCTCGCCGGCGAACCTGGTGGTGAGCGTCTTCCGCGAAGACGACGAGGCCGCTGCGATCTGGCGCGATGGGGTGGGCGTGAACCCCAAGCGCATCATCCGCATGGATGAGGCCGATAACTTCTGGGCCTCAGGCCCCACCGGCCCCTGCGGCCCCTGCTCGGAGATCTACTACGACTTCAAGCCTGAACGCGGCGACGACGGCATTGATCTCGAGGACGACAGCCGTTTCATCGAGTTCTACAACCTGGTGTTCATGCAGTACAACCGCGACGCCGAGGGCACCCTCACGCCGCTGGCCAACCGCAACATCGACACCGGCATGGGCCTCGAGCGCATGGCCCAGATCCTGCAGGCGGTGCCCAATAACTACGAAACCGACCTCATCTACCCGCTGATCGAAACGGCGGCGGGCCTGGCGGGGGTCGACTACCGCACCCTCGACGCCAAGGCCCAGACGAGCCTGAAGGTGATCGGCGACCACAGCCGTGCCATCACCCAGCTGATCTGCGACGGCGTGACCGCCAGCAATCTCGGCCGCGGCTACATCCTGCGCCGGCTGCTGCGCCGCGTGGTGCGTCACGGACGGCTCCTTGGCATCGACAAGCCGTTTCTGACGGCGATGGGTGAGGCGTCGATCGCCCTGATGGCGGCGGCCTACCCGCAGCTCAGCGAGCGCCGGGAGGTGATTCTGGCCGAATTGGCGCGGGAAGAGGCCCGCTTCCTGGAAACCCTCGAGCGCGGCGAGAAGCTGCTGACCGAGGTGCTCGCCGCCAAGCCCAGCCAGATCTCCGGCGAGCAGGCCTTCGAGCTCTACGACACCTATGGCTTCCCGCTGGAGCTCACCGAAGAGATCGCTGAGGAGCACGGCCTCACGGTGGACACCGCTGGTTTCGAGGTGGCGATGGAGGAGCAGCGCCAGCGGGCCAAGGCCGCGGCGGTGAGCATCGACCTCACCCTGCAGGAGGCCATTGATCAGGTGGCCGCCACTGCCGAGGCCACGGCCTTCAAGGGCTACGAGGCCCTGGAGCACCCCAGCTGCGTGCTGGCCCTGGTGGTGAATGGTGCGCCGGCGGAGCGCGCGGTGGCCGGCGACAGCGTGCAGCTGGTGCTTGATTCCACCCCCTTCTATGGCGAGGGCGGTGGCCAGGTGGGCGACCGCGGCGTGCTCCTGGGTGGCGGTGACCAGACCAGCGTCGATGCCGGCGTGATCGTGAGCATCGAGGGGGTGAGCCGCAACCGTTCGGTGTTCGTGCACAGCGGGCGCATCGACCGCGGCGGCGTGGCGGTGGGCGACCTGCTCACGGCCCGGGTGGATGCGGCCTGCCGCCGCCGCGCCCAGGCCAACCACACGGCCACCCACCTGCTGCAGGCGGCCCTCAAACAGGTGGTGGATCCGGGCATCGGCCAGGCCGGCTCGCTGGTGGATTTCGACCGCCTGCGCTTCGATTTCCACTGCCCCCGCGCCGTGAGCGCCGATGAGCTCGAGCAGATCGAGGCGCTGATCAACGGCTGGATCAGCGAGGCCCACAGCCTCGAGGTTCAGGAGATGGCGATCGAGCAGGCCAAGGCCGCCGGTGCGGTGGCGATGTTCGGCGAGAAGTACGCCGCTGTGGTGCGGGTGGTGGATGTGCCCGGCGTGTCGATGGAGCTCTGCGGTGGCACCCACGTGGCCAACACCGCTGAGATCGGTGTGTTCAAGATCGTGGGCGAGAGCGGCGTGGCCGCCGGCATCCGCCGCATCGAGGCCGTGGCCGGCCCGGCGGTGCTGGCTTATCTCAAGGAGCGCGAGGCGGTGGTGAAGCAGCTGGGTGAGCGCTTCAAGGTGCAGCCCGGCGAGATCGTTGAGCGGGTGGGGGCCCTGCAGGAGGAGCTCAAGGCCAGCGGCAAGGCGCTGGCTGCGGTCCGCGGCGAATTGGCCCTGGCCAAGTCAGCAGCCCTGGTGACGCAGGTGGAGGAGGTGGGGGCCACCTCCGGCGGAGCACCGTTCCAGTTGTTGGTGGCCCGGCTTGATGGGGTGGAGGCCGGGGCACTCCAGGGGGCGGCCCTGCGGTTGCAGGAGCCGCTCGGGGAGGCCGCTGCCGTGGTGCTGGGGGGCGTGGGTGATCCGGCCGAACCCGACAAGCTCAGCTTTGTGGCGGCCTTCGGCCCCGCTGTCATCGCTGCCGGCCCGAAGGCCGGGGCCTTCATCGGTGCCATTGCCAGGCTGGTGGGTGGTGGTGGTGGTGGCCGTCCGAACCTGGCCCAGGCCGGCGGGCGCGATGCGGCCGCCCTTGATGGTGCCCTGGAGCAGGCCCGTGACCAGCTGCGCCAGCAGTTGGGAGGCAGTGAACCCGGCTGAGCGTCCCGCTACCGAGGGTTCCGAGGAACGCACCGTCAACAGCCTGATCGGGGCCTGGGTGGGGGCAACCTTCTGCCGGATCCGCCGGCCTGGTTGGGTAAGCGTCTCGGTTGCTACAGATGAAGGTGAGGCGGTGCGGTGAAATGGTGTAGCTATTACTTAGGGCGTTACGATTAAAGTTGCGTTCGTAAAGTATTGGGTGGCGGGATAAAGCTCCTGCCTTAGCAATCCTGGCCTAAGTAGACCGACCACGATGGCGGAGCGATGGACACCGGTCGACGGTGTAAAAAGTGATCCAAGCATGTTAGGGGCATCAACATGCAGCAATGTGATTCAGGGCGTTATTGATGAATTGCACCAGCGCTATTCCCCGCTGCGCGATGGTGCACCGGCTGATTACATTCCCGAGCTTGCCAAGGCTGACCCCAGCGATTTTGGCATTGTTATAGCCACTGTTGATGGTCGGTTGTACAGCGTTGGCGACACCGACAAGTCCTTCACAATCCAGTCAATTTCCAAGCCGTTTGTTTATGGCCTAGCCCTGAAGCTTCTCTCGCCGGAGCGGATGGTCGCCAAGGTGGGCGTGGAGCCCTCCGGTGAGGCCTTCAACGCCATCAGCCTCGATCCCGAAACGGGTCGTCCCCGCAACCCGATGATCAACGCGGGGGCGATTGCCAGCACCGCTCAGATCGCCTGCCACGATCCGGAGCACGCCGAGGACCAGGTGCTCGATTTCTTTGCGGAGCTGGCGGGCCGCCGCCTGGCTGTTGATGAGGCGGTCTATCTCTCCGAGCGGGAGACGGGGCATCGCAACCGCTCCATTGGCCATCTGTTGCGCAATTTCAACATCATCGAGTCCGACCCTGAGCCGGCCCTGGATCTTTATTTCCGCCAGTGCTCAATCCAGGTGTCATGTCGGGATCTGGCGGTGATGGCGGCCACCCTGGCCTGCCAGGGCCGCAATCCCTTCACCGGAGCCCAGCCCCTCAGCCCAGCTATCACTACACGGGTGCTGGCCCTGATGGCCAGTTGCGGCACCTACGACTTCGCCGGCCAGTGGCTCCACGACGTGGGCATGCCCGCCAAGAGCGGAGTCGGCGGCGGCATCCTGGCGGTGGTGCCGGGCCGCCTTGGCATCGCCGTATATTCCCCGCCCCTGGATGCCCTCGGCAACAGCGTGCGCGGCATCGCCGTCTGCAACGCGCTGTCCGAGCGCCTGGGTCTGAGCCTGTTCAGCCAGTACCCCCAGAGCACCTCCACCGTGCGCCGCTCCTATGCCGCCTCCCTGCGGCAGTCGAGGCGCTGGCGTTCCCCCCGGGATCTGGAGGCCCTGCGCAACTCCGGCAACGCCATCCGGGTCGTCCATGTGCAGGGCATCCTTGAGTTCGCTGCCCTTGAGCGGCTGGTGGCCGAACTGACCGGCGGCCTCAGTGAGTCCCGGGTGCTGATGCTCGACCTGGCCCATGTGATCGAGCTGCCCCAGGAATCAAGGCTGTTGCTGGCCGAACAGCTGCTGATCTTTCGCCGCCAGGGTCTGGCCATCCTCCTGTCCCGTTGTGCCCACCTGGACCTGGAGGAGTTGCAGACAACCCTTGGCAAGGATGCGGAGTCGATCTTTTGCGGCAACCTCGACCAGGCGATCGAGCGGGCCGAGGATCTCTACCTCGCCAGCCTGCAGTGGGGGGTCGAGCCTGCGATCACCCTCGATGCTGAGTCGAACCTCGGTTTCCTTGGCCTGCTGGAACCCGATTACCGCAGCAGGGTTGCCACCTGTTTGCAGCGGCGTGAGTTTGGGGCCGGCGAACCGGTCTTTAGGGGCGGTGACGCCGGGGATGAACTGTTCCTCGTGCGTGCCGGCCGTTTCACCACCACGATTCAGCTAGAGGATGGCAACCGCCACATGCTGGAGTCCAGGTTGGCCACGTTTGGCCCCGGCATGTGCTTCGGCGAGATCGCCTTCCTCTCGGGCCAGGCGCGCTCGGCCACCATCCGTGCCGATGTTGATGGCAGTTGCCTGGTCCTCTCCCGCAGGGCCTTCGATGCGCTGCGCCGCAGCGATCCCGACGCCACCAACGCCCTGCTGCTGGCCCTGAGCCGCGAATTGGGGCAGAAGCTGTCGCTCACCAGCCAGCAGCTCACCCAGATGGAGCATCTCTGAGTTGGCCATAGCGTGGTGCCCGATTGCCGGTCGCTGATGCCACGCTTCGCTCCCCGCCTGCTGCTGCTGGGCCTGCTGGCGCCGGCGTTTTTTCCGCTGATGGCCCTGCCGGCCCGGGCCGAAGGCCAGATCCAGTTGCGCTGCGACGGCACCCTGCTGGAGGCCCGCGGTTCGGCGGAACGCAAGCGCCCCACCGAGCGCCTGCGGGTCTCCCTGGGGATTGAGGCGGAGGCGCCTTCGGCCGATGGGGCATTAGCCCTGCTGCAGGAACGGCTGGGGGCGGTGCGCAAGGGGCTACAGAACCTGGGGGTTCAGGAGCTGGAGGTCACCTCCCCCAGCACCTGGCAGCGGCCTGCGGCACCTCGTTCGCCTGCCCAGGTGACGGCCAGCCTGCAGGTGGGAGGCCAGGTGCCGCCCCAGAGCCTGCAGGCCCTGATCCGTGGAGTGGGCGCTCTGCCGGGGGTGCGTCTGGCGCCGGTGGCGGCCGAGGCCGACCGCCGCGGCGATGTCGAAACCCGCCGCGCCCTGCTGCGGGCCGCGTATCAAGAGGCCCTTGGGCAGGCCCGCGAGCTGGCGACTGCCATTGGCCTTACGCGCCTGGCTCCCGTGGAGGTGCTGGTGGAAGGGGGGGCGCGGCCGGTGCTGATGCGGGCGATGGTGGCCGACGGGGCACCGCCCTTCGACCCGGCCGAACTGCCGGCCCCCACGGACCGCATCGCCCTGCAGGTGCGTTTCTGTGCCCGCTGAACTCAGTTGCTGAGCAGGGAACTGAACAGCTGCCGCATGCGCTCGAACAGCTGATTGTCCGGCAGCGGAGTGAGTTCCTTTTCGAGCCGCTCCTGGGCGGCGCGCCGGGCCCCCATCAGCAGGGCCAGCTCCTCCAGCAGGCGCTCATCGGCATTGAGGAGGGGTTGAAGGGCATGGCGGCTTACCTCCAGCAGGAGACATTCCCCCAGGGCTCGCACAGTGGCGCTCCGGGGGGCATCCAGGCAGAGGGTCATTTCGCCGAAGATCTGACCGGCCCCCAGGACAGCCATGGACCGGGCCTGGCCATCGGGACTGGCCTTCAACACCTCCACCTGGCCCTGCACCAGCTGATACAAAGAATCACCAGCGTCCCCCTCGCGCACGATCGTTTCACCGGGGCCGAACTGGCGGATCAGGCTGAGGGCGGCCAGGTCATTGAGTTGTGACTCGGAGAGAGCCGCGAAGAGCTGGTTCGAATGCAGCAGCCGCAGCCGTTGCTCCAGGGAGGCCAAGGCCACATCCTGGCCCGGCGGGGGCGGGCGTTTGGGCCGCAGTTCCCGCACCGGGTAGGGCACCGTGTGGCCTGCCCCATGAAGGGCATACCAGATCTGCTCCAGCAATTCACTGCGCAGCTGGTAGCGGCCGAAATCGCCGCAGAACGGTTGCCACACCATCATTTCGTAGGCGATAAAGCTCTCCTCGAAGGAGCCCACCCACACGTTCGGTTCCGGGGTGCTCAACACAGTGGGGTGCTGGCGAATCACCTGCAGCAGCAGATCCCTGGCCTGGGCGGGGGGAAGGCCATAGTCGAGGCCGATGTGAAAGCGGTTGCCGATCGGATCCGCAGTCCCGTAGCGGCGCAGCACCTCCTGAGCCACCTTGCTGTTGGGGATCACCTGTTGGGCCCCGTCCATGCTTGCCAGCAGGGTGTTCATCAGCGTGAGGGACATCACTTGCCCTCGATAGCCGCTGATTTCGATCCAGTCACCCTCGCGGAAGGGAACGGACAGTTGCAGGCTGATGCCGGCGAACAGGTCTTTGAGGGTCTCCTGGGCCGCCAGACCGATCACGGCGGTCAGCACCGCCGAGGTGGTGACAAGGCCCACCACATTGATGCGGGCCTGCTGCTGAACCACCGTCACCGTGAGGGTGGCCCCCACCGCCAGGAGAAGAAGGTCCCGCAGGATTTTGGGTGGTTTTCCCCAGAACCCGATGGACGTCGGAAGTTCCAGGAGCGTCCACTCCCCCAGGACAATCAGGCCGTAGCCGATCACCAGCTCGGCCATGATTGACCACCATGGCCGCAGCGCTGGCGGCAGCAACGTCACGGGCACACTGCCGCTGATCAGCCACACCGCAATCGCCACCAGCGGCAGCTGGATTGGTGGTGACACGAGGCCGCGGAGATGGCGGTTGCCCAGTAGCCGCAGCAGCACTAATGCAGCGGCCAGTCCTAGGGCCAGCGGCAGACGTTCAAAAAAATGCATAGCTGCCTAGGAGTTTGCAGAAAAACCATGCTGCTAAGCGATTTCCCTCCTCTGCTCCCCAGCTGGTCATGGCGGGACGTTCGATCGGATCGCTCAGCCTCTCTGTGTGGCCGTGACCGTCTGGATGGCACCCTTGGCTGACGCTGAGTCTCCCTGCGGTCTCCTCCTTCTGGAGAACGTCCCGTTCATGCCATCGCCTCCAATGGCCTGAGCAGGTTGCTCAGTCGGATCAGGTTGTAGGCGATCACATGCAAGCCGAACACGGCTGTGACATTGCTCTGACCCCGCAGCTTGAACTGACGCAGTCCGCCAAACTCCTTGATCCAGCCAAAGATCTTTTCGATCCCTCGCCGTGCGTTGATCGACTTGACGTAGCCCTCGTGACGGGTGGTGCGTCGATCGATCGCGGAGCCTCCGGAGCGGCCTGAGTTCTGAGCCACATGGGGAGTGACGCAGAGTCGTCGCATCTCTGCGACAAATCCTTTGGTGTCGTAGTTCTTATCGGCGCCGATGGTTTTCTGGTGAGAGCCTGGTCGATCTGCTGCCATCGCTTTGGCGGCCTCCCGTTCGCCGTAGCCATCAGCCTGCGTCACCCGGCAATCCACCACCAGCGCATGCCGGTTGTCCATGAGCACGTGGCCCCGATAGCTGGGCAGTGCCGGATGGACGTTGGACTTGCGGGCCAGCAGAGCATCGGGATCCGTGCCGGAGCGGTGGGTCTTGTTGCTGAGCTTGACTCCGCGGAAATCGCCCTTGGCACGCTTCTTCCCGGTCTTGGCCTCCCCGAATCCCTCGCCCGGCCCTGATGGCGGAGGGGGCGGATCATCCTCCCCGTCGATCCGCTCGAGTGAGGCATGGGAGGCCCAGGCCTGCAGCAGGGTGCCATCCACGGAGAAGTGCTCGTTGCTGAGCAGCGGTTTCACCTCTGGCGAGGCCATCAGCTTCTCCAGGAACCTGCCCATCACCTGCTCGTTGAGCAACCGCTCACGATTCTTGGTGAACGTCGTCGGATGCCAGATCGGATCGTCGGGGCTGAGACCGACAAACCAGCGGAACAAGAGGTTGTAGTTGAGCTGCTCCAGCAGGAGTCGCTCCGAACGGATGCCGTAAAACGCCTGTAGCAGCGAGGTAAGCAGCAGCTGCTCCGGTGGCACCGAGGGGCGTCCTTCTGAGGCGTACAACTGGCAGAAGGTGGGATTGAGCCGATCGAGGGCTTGATCAGCCAGCTTGCGGATCCGCCGCAGCGGATGACTGGCCGGGATCCGCTCCTCTATCGAGACGTAGGAGAACAGCGAGCCCGTTCGCTCCTGTTGACCTCGCATCAAGGGGTGGGCGGTTGCCCCATTTTCGCAGAGGTGGCGGGGTTTTTCAGCGAACTCCTAGGCCATGGCGAGGCATTCTGGAAGGGCCGGTCGGCCCCCGCCCCCATGTTTCCTGACCCGTCCCATCACGTTTCTGGGCTGAACGTGTTCCTGATGCTCGCCATGGGACATTTCCTCGGGGACTTTGGCCTTCAGAGCGACCGGATGGCCATCGAGAAATGTCGAGGCAATGATGTCACGCTTCCTTGGTATTGGTGGCTCGGCTCCCATGCCGCTATCCACGGTTTCCTGGTGGGGGCCATCACCGGGATGCCATTACTGGGTTTGGCCGAGTGGATCGCCCACTCCCTGATCGACATCGGCAAGTGCCGCAAGCTCTACCCCCTGTCGGTGGATCAAGCTCTCCATCTCACCTGCAAGTTGGCGTGGACGGTGATTGTGCTGGGAATCTGAGCCGACTTTGCCAATCTGAGTCACTGGTGCGAATCTGAGATGGCAAGCACCCTGAGGTTCGCCGCTGACGCGGTGTTGGCCATGATTCACCCAAGAACTGTCCGCCTCGGGCTGGGGGCCGTTGTGGCCCTGTCCCTGCTGGCCGAGGGCTCCTCTGCCCTGGCCCAGCCCAATCTGCGCTCCACCTTCCCGGGTCGGCGCGTGGGAGGGGGGACCCGCGGCGAGTGCGCCGCTCGGCTCCTGGCCCATCTGGTGCCTAGCGACAGCGTCTTTGCACCCGGCCCGGCGCTCACGGTGGCTGTGCTGGAAGGGCCCACCGCCAACCCGAGGCCGCTGCAGCTCCAGTTCCGACCGCAGGGACCGGGGGGGACCGCCGCCGGGGCCCCCGTGGTGCGCAACCTGCCCGCGGCTACGGCTGGTGTGACCCTGCTGAAGGTGGGCAGCTTCAAGGGGTCGGAGGTGTGGGAGTCGTCCTACCTCTGCAGCGATGCAGCGCCGCCGTCCAGTGATCCGCTGAGCTTCGTGGAGTCCGTGTCGCCGCCGGCCCTGAGCCTGCTGGTAACCGAGGTCACCGCCAGCGATCGCGGCATTCAGGCGGGGCTGCAGCGGCTCAAAGGCCTGTGCGGTGCCAAGGTGGCGCGCGCCGACCTTGCCAAGAGCTTCGGCCTTGAGGATGTCATGGGTCCGGAGTGGCCGGAGACTCTGCCGGTGCGCTGCCTCTGAGCTCCCAGACATCCAGGGGCTCCTGCCGGCCCTTCACCTGCAGGCTGCCCCAGTGTTCCCAGATCAGGGCATCCCGCCGAGCCGGGCTGAGCAGATCCCGGGTGGCCGACGACACCAGCACCCGGCAGATGTTCGTCTGCCGGGTTTTCTCATAGCTTTCGAGCCGTGAAGCGCAGTTCACCGTGTCGCCGATCACGGCGTACTCGAGGCGTTCGCTGCTGCCCATCGACCCGGCCAGCACATCGCCGGAGTGCACGCCGATGCGCATGTGCATCGCGGGGGCACCATCGGCGGCGAGGTTGCTGTTCAGCGCCTCCAGACCGTGCTGGATGGCCAGGCAGGCCTCGATTGCATCCAGGGCATCGGCCTCGCGGCCCCGGCCCAGGGGCGCGCCGAACACCGCCAGGAAGCCGTCGCCGGTGAACTTGTTCACCATGCCGGCGCGCTGGGTGATCGCGGGCACGCACAGGGCCATGCCGCGGTTGAGCCAGGCGAGCAGGTCTGCCGGGCTGAGCTTCTCGGATACCGTCGTGAAGTTGCAGGTGTCGGAGAACACGGTCGTCACCGGCAGCACCCGGCCTTCGAAGCGGCCGTCGTTGAGGAGCTCATCCCGCTGGTCCCACAGCTGCTGGGCCACCGCCGGTGAGGTGGACTGACCGAGCAGCCGCTGGATCTGCTGGCGCTGCTGCTGGCTGGCGGCCCCGCGGCGCAGCCAGGCGGCCCCGGCCATCAGCGCCAGGCCCGCCAGCGGCAGGCTCGTCTGCACCCAGACCCCTTGCAGCAGCAGGCCCACCGCAGCGGTCAGCGCCACCACCTCCACGGCTGCCACCGTGAGGATGCTGCGCCGCAGGGTGGCGAAGCTTTCCCCTAGCACTCCGCCGAGAGCCAGGCCCAGCAGCAGCAGCAGGGAGCCACTCCAGCCCGGCAGGGCCACAAGAGGATGGGGCCGACCATCCGCCATCCGCACCAGCCCAGCGGCCAGGTTGGCGTGCAGCTCCATGCCGGTGAGCTGCATCTGGCGTGCGCCGGCCGATGTGAAGCGGCTCTGGGGCACCAGGAACAGGTCGCGCAGGGAGGGTGCGCTGCTGCCGATGATCACGATCCGGTTCTGGATGAAGCGCGCGGGCACCTGCCGCCGCAGCAGCTGGTTCAGGGTCCAGCTGGGGAAGCTGCCCGGCTGGTGGAACCGGAGCAGCTGCTGGAAGCCGGCGGCATCGAGGCCGAAGTAGCCGCCGGAGTCGGGCTCCAGCCAGGAGCCGGCGCCGCTGTTCTGATCCAGCTGGCGGCGCAGCAGGTTGTCGCCCCTGTACACCTCCACCAGCCGCAGGGAGAGAGCAACGGTGGCGTTGTCCTGGCCGGCCACGTGCACCAGCTGCCGGCGCACCACGCCGTCGGGATCCACAACCAGATCGTTGAAGGCCTGGCGTTCGGGTGGGGTGCCGGGGATCGGACCGATCGATTCGGCCAGATTGAAGATCGAAACCAGCCGGGGATTGCTGCGGGCCTGCTGGCGCAGGCACTCCTTGCGCGGGCCCACCCCCTTGTCGCGGTAGAGGTCGAACCCGATGGCGGCGGCGCCTTCCTCGCTCAGCTGGCGGATGGCATCGTAGAGGAGGCGATCATCGATCGGCCAGCCGTAGAGGCTGATGTCCTGCTCGCTGATGCCGATCAGCGTGATCGCCGTGCTGGCGCCTGCGGGAGCGGGCCGCACGTGGGTGACCAGGTCGTAGAGCAGCAGGTTCAGGGTTTCGGCGATGCCGCTGAGGCGCAGCCCCAGCACCAGCAGCAGCGCACCGCCGAAGGGAGCGGCCAGCCTCAAGCCCTTGCCGAGCTGTTGCAAAGGCTTCGGCGGGCGTGCCATGGCTGTGCTCAGAAGCGGTACTGAACTCTGCCGTAGAAGCCCTGGCCGAGAACCCAGTCGGTCCAGGGGCCGATGTTGTCGTTGGTGGAGAACTGATCCACCCAGCCCGCCTCCAGGGTCCAGCGTTCGCCGGCCAGCCAGCGGACGAGGACCCCGCCGGAGCCCACGTTGTCGGTGAAGCTGAAGCCCTGAAGTTTGGTGTTGATGCCGCCGTAGCCCATGAACGGCACCAGCTGCAGCGCCTGCGCCTTCTTCTGCCAGAAGGTCCACACCAGTTCACCGGTGCCGAGCCAGCCGTTGTCGCCACTGATCAGCTGACCCGGCAGACCCCGCAGCCCCA
>JBILUH010000061.1:0-11775 GCA_044371095.1 Cyanobium sp. | reverse complement strand
CTTAATGCCCTACGGATACAAACAATTGAGCCCGAACTCTTCGAAATTATTGTCGTTGACGACTGCAGCACTCTAGAGATAAACGGAACATTTCAGTGGCCAGGTGATGCTCCTGCGCTTCGCATGATTCGGCACTCCACCCGGAAAGGACCAGCTGCAGCTAGAAACACTGGCGCAAGATCAGCAGCAGGGGAGTACCTCGCATTCACAGACGATGATTGTTGTCCTAATCCAGACTGGCTTGCCGAACTGTGTATGGCTTCGAAGAAGCATCCAGGCAAACTTCTTGGAGGGCGCGTAGAGAATGGCGAACCGGAGAACAATGCCGCCAAGTTCAATCAGGCGCTGGTGAACACCTTGCAAGAGTTGACCTTCGAAAAGCCAAATTGGTTTTTTACATCGAATAATTTGTGCGTAGAAGCTCAATTATTTCATGGTTTAGGGGGATTCGATGAGTTGTTCTTAGAAGCCGCTGGAGAAGACCGGGAGTTCTGCCTTCGATGGAGACTTTCGGGGCGCACTATGAGCGCAATTCAATCGGCGGTTGTCTACCACTTCCATCCTCAGTCAATGCGGGGGTTCTGGGCCATGCATCAACGCTATGGAATCGCGGCGCGGAAACTCCATGCGCGAGAGCCAGGTATGCGGATCCCTACAGCGCTACTGGTTGCGACGCTCTTGCGCCGCGGTTTCTGGTGGGCCACGGCCTTGTCACAGGCTGCGATCGCTTACGGCTATTTCCTGAGTTCAAGCGCCGTTCACAGCGGGCACCGAAGCGAGCGCTCAAGGAGGATCGATTAGCCACTGCTCCTTGATCCAGGTCTGGGCAATCCAGGCGGGCAATATGTGAGTTATGTCGAGACACTGCAGTGGGCTTGCGTGCGGCAGAACATGGGGTTTTCAGCTCTGGGAGCACATAGAGCATCGTTCCTAACGAGGCCTAATCCGAACGGGCCAAGCGAACATCGATCCAAGGATTACTCCCCCAGGCTGCGGGCTGCCAGCACGTCGCCAGGCCCATCCAACCGGGCCGTGAGCGCCGCCAGCAGATCGGCAATGGTCACCACAAGCCGGTAGCTGATGGCGATCGCCAGCAGCGGCGCCTCAGGAATGGCGAAGCCCAGCCGCAGCAGCAGCACCGACTCGAACACGCCCAGGCCGCCGGGGGCGCCGGGCACCACCAGGCCGGCGGTCCAGGCCAGGGCGAAGCCCGCCAGCCAGCCGCCCCAGCTGAGGCTGTATGAAAGATCGAAGGCTTGCACGCAGCAAGCGAAGCCGCCAAAGCGCAGCAGCACAAATCCAAACTGCACCAGCAGCGGCGGCCAGGGATAGGAGCGAATCGGCGCAGTGGCGGCCGCCTCGATGTCCATGCCCAGCGCCGAGAGCTTGCGGCGCTCCAGACGATTGAGCAAGGGGTTGAGCCAACGGGGCCAGAGCAAGGCCAATGGCAACAACCCCAACAAGGCCAGGCCCTGTTGCCAGCCGCCCGCAGACACCAGCGCCAGGGCCGCCACCGCCGCCACCAAGGGGTCCAGCAGCACCGCCACCAAGGCCAGAGAGGCCGGGGCCGGGGCCGCCAAGGGGGCCTCAGCGCTGCGCAACAGCTGCACGCGACTGGTGAGGTGCCAGATGCCACCGGGCAGGAATTTGCGCAAATTGGTATCGAGGTAGGCCCGCACCAGCTCGCCCCAGCGGGGGCGCAGCCCCAGCCAGCGCAGCACAACCCCGAAGGCCAGGCCGTTGGCCACCAGGCTCAGCAAACTCACCCCCACCCCCAGCAGCAGCCACAGCCAGCCCTGGCGATCGAGACTGAGCTGCAGCAGCTGGCGCCCGTGGCCCATCAAGGCAGCCAGCAGAAAACCGAAACTCAGCAAGCTGATCCACAGCTTCAGGCCGCCGGGCAGGGGCGGCAGGGCCTCAAACCAAGCGGCCAGCCTGCCCGCCAGGGGCGCCAGGGGGGCCACCCCACGCCGAATGCGCTCGAGAAGGGCTTGGATCGCGGGCGGCAGGCTCAAGGCTGGGAGGGTCACGGCTGAGATGGGGGCTGGACTGCAGGCACGGGCAGCTCGGCGTCCAACTGGGCCTGCTGCACAACCAACCGCACCTGATCGATCCCCAGTGTGTGTTCACGCGCCAGAGCTGCCAGGTCGTCATGTTCCGGCTTGCTGCGCCAGCGGCCGTCGGGAAGCTGGGCCTGCTTGAGCCGCACCGGCCCCAGGGGCGTTGCCAGCTGCCGGCTGCGGCGCGGCAGCACCCAGCGGGTTTGGGGGTGTTCGCGCAGTCCCAGGGTGGTGCTGTGCCGCCACCACACCAGGCGCAACCTCTCTGCCTGCTCCGGCACCACCAGGGCCGTGAGCAGCTGGGCGGTGCGCCCTTTCTTCATGGAGATCACCTGGCTGAACACCTCAAGCGCCCCAGCCTGGCGCAGTTCCTCGCCCAGAAAAGCCAGATCCTCCGCCGTGGCATCGTCGATCTGGGCCTGCTGCACCAGCACGGTTTCTAGCTGGGCAGGATTGGATCCGACGCAATCTGTCAAAGTGAGCCGCAGCAGGTTGGGGCGATCCAGGGTCCGCGAGCCCAGCCCCACCCCCACCCGAAGGGGCACGTGGGTGGGGGCCTGCCCGAAGCGGCTGGCCCAGCAGGCCGCCAGGGCCAGGCCGGTGGGGGTGGTGAGTTCCCCGGAGGGAAAGCCCTCGGCTGAGGCCAGGGGAATCGCCCGCAAGCGGGCCAGCTCCAGCACAGCAGGCGCCGGCAGGGGCAGGGTGCCGTGGGCGGTGGCCACCACGCCATGGCCCGCCGGCGGCGGGCTGCACACCAGCTCGCCGACGCCGAAATGCAGCAGGCCGGCGCACACGCCCACCACATCCACCAGGGCATCGAGGGCGCCCACCTCGTGGAAGTGCACCTGCTCGGGGCTGTGGCCGTGCACCGCCGCTTCAGCCGCGGCCAGCAGACCGAACGCCTCCAGCACCCGCTGCTTCAGCGGCGCCGGCCAGGGGGCCGCCTGCAGCTGGCCGCGCAGGTCACCCCAATGGCGGTGGGGCGGCTGCGGCTCAAGGCTCACCACCGCCAGGTGCAGACCGCGCAGGCCACCACTGCGGCGCTCCTCCAGCTCCAGTCGATAGGCCTCGGCCAGGCCCAGGGCCGCCAGAGGGCGATGGATCTCCGCCTCGGGCAACCCCAGATCCAGCAGGGCCGCCAGCAGCATGTTGCCGGCCAGGCCGGTGGGCGCATCCAGCAGCGCCAGCGCCATCTCAGATGTCTCCGGCCTGCGGTCGCCCCAGCCGCGGCGCCTGGGCCAGCAGCGCCTCGGCCTCCGCCTGCAGCTCCAGCTGGCGGCTGCGCAGGTGCTGCTCCACCTCGCGGCGGGCCCGGCGCTGTTCCCGCTGAGCCGACTCCACATCCTGGCCGGAGAGGCCCCAGAGCCGGCCCAGCAGGGCGCGATCGTCGGAGCCGCCGACGCTCTGGCCATAGATCAGCTGCTCGGCCACCATGCCCGCCTGCAGCACCCGACTCCAGCGACGCAGCTCCTCCGGGGGCAGCTTGGCGTGGGCCGGCGGCTCCAGCTCGGTGCTGCCGCTGGTATTGAGGCCAGCGCGCAGGCAGGCCAGGGAACCCACCAACACCTGCCGCACCGGCATCGTCTCCTGGCGCGCCACCAACAGGTGGCCGGCCTCATGAATGGCAATCCGCCGCAGCCGGGCCTGCCCCCCCGGCAGGGCTTCGGCCAGCACATGGCCGCCACGGCCACCGAAGCGGGCCGCATCCAGGGTGAGGCTGCCCAGGCCCAGGGCGGCCACGGCGGTGATCAACCACGGAGACAGCCCCAGGGCCGGCCCGAGGATCGCCGCCAGACTCACCAGGGCCACAGCCAGGCCCGCCGCCAGGGGTTGGGTCATGGCTTGCTGGTCATGGCTTGCCGGCCCAGGATGGTCACCTAGGGCGCCGGCCGGCTGACGGCCGTGTTGCGCTGACCGCCGGCATGCCCACCGCCCTGGCTGGCGGTGGTGGGACGGGCCTTGCCGCCTTTACCGCCTTTCTTGGCCGAGCCCCCATCGCGGCGACCCTTGCCACCCCGGTTGCCCCGCTGGGCCACCGGACCGATCACCTCAAAGCTTTCGAGCTGGAGCACCTGGCCCTGACGGCGCAGGTTGAGGGCCACGAAGTGGCGCAGATGCTCCAGGGGCACCTCACCTTTGAGTTGGAGCTTGAAGGGCACCGGCCGGCTGCCATCGGGACGCGGCATCACCCGCACCTTCACCACCAGATCGCCGGTTTCGGGCCGGGTGTAGATCAGCTCACCCCGCACCGAGAAATAGTCGTCCCCCTCCGGCAGGGCATCGGCGGCGCTCTCGGTCGCGGCTGGCTCTGCAGCGGGGTCGCTCTCCTCGCCGGCGGCCAGGGTGCTGGGCTCCCACACGCCCACCATCTGCAGGTGCAGCCCCTCCTCCTCGCGGGAGCGGGGGTACACCACCCAGAGATGGGGGGCATCGAGGTTGAGGTGGCGCCGCATCAGGGTGAGCAGACGGCCGAGCACCACGGCCTCCAGCTCGGTGCCATCGGCAGTGCGGATCACCCCTCGGGTGAGCTGCTCAGCGTCGGTCGGCACGTACACCCCGCGCACCACGCCAATGGCCCGGTACTGGGTGGGTTCGGTGACCGCGGAAATCGGGTGTTGGCGCATGGGCCGAACTTTAAGTGGCCCCAGGTCGGGGGACGCGGGGCAGACTGGACATTCCCGCATCCTCGGCGCCGATGCCGCCCGCTCCCAACCGCTCCGGCATCTGGACAGGGGTGGCCGCGGCCGGACTCGGAGCCCTGTGCATCGCCGGTGGCTGGTGGCTGGGCCAGCTGCAGAGCGGAACCGGCGGAGCCGATGCCCGACGCCAGGGTCTGGAGCGTCAGACCTCCGCGCTGCAACAGCGCCTCAACCAGGGCGAGGCCAGCGAGGCCGAGCAGCAGCGTCTGCTGGAGCTGCTGGTGGCCCTCGACCGCAAGGCGGAAGCCACGGCGCTGCTGGAGCGGCTGGCCGATCAGCAACCCCAGCAGTGGTCGCTGCGGTTGCTGCTGGCCGAACTGCGCCGCGACCAGCAGGACCGCAGCGGCGCCGAACGGGAGGTGCGCCAACTGCTCAACCAGCGGCCCGATCAGATCGAGGGTCTGCAACTGAGGGCCCTGCTGGAGCTGGAAACCGGCCGGGGGGCCCAGGCCCAGAGCCAGCTGGAGGAGGCCCTGGCGCGGGCGAGCAAACCCCAGCTCAAACCCCAGGCCCTGCCGATCGGGCTGCTGCTCGCCAACGTGCTGCAGAAGCGCGGCCAGTCAGTCCAGGCCGAATCCCTGCTGCTGAAACTGGCTTCGGGCTTCCCCAATGACCAGCGCCCGCTGCTGGCCAGGGCGATGCTGCAGCAGGACCGGGGCGACACCAGGGGGGCGCAGGAATCGCTGTCCATTGCCCGGGCCCGCAAGCCCGGCCCCAGCGACCCACGGCTGGATCAGGTGGCCGCTGCCTGGGGGCTGGAGCCGCTCAGGGCCCCTTCACCGTCGCCGCCGGCGAAGCCGACGCCGGAAGCGACGGCTGGGAATGAAAATCCCTGAGCGCCGCATCCACCGCATCGCCGGGCTGGGTGGCGTCGTCCATGGCCGTGGCCCGGCGCAGCTTGTTCATCAGGTCGATCGGGTTGGCGGAATCCAGCACCGATGAGCCCCGGTTGGTGCCGGTGCCGTAATCGAGCTCCCGTTCCTGCTGGGGGCTGCTGATGGTCTGGCCGTAGCCCTTCTCCTGGGCCAGGGAGGATCCGGCTGCCATGGCCACAAGCGCGCAGGCGGCCAGAAGGCCCGCAGCTGGTCGGCCCAGAACTGGGCCGCTCAAAACCAGGTCTCTCCAAATGCGTTTGCGCACAGCAGGCATGGTGGGCACCTCTCCGGCTTGCTCGGATACTCAGCTTAGTTGCGCTTTTCACAGCCCATGCGGATCGCCACCTGGAACGTCAACTCCGTGCGCACCCGCCTGGATCAGGTGCTGGCGTGGCTGGAACAGGAACGGCCCGAGGTGCTCTGCCTGCAGGAAACCAAGGTGACCGATGACCTGTTCCCCCGGCAGGCCTTCGAGGCCCTGGGCTACAGCGCGACGATCAGCGGTCAGAAGGCCTACAACGGCGTCGCCATCCTCAGCCGCCTGCCGCTCGAGGACGTGCAGATCGGCTTTGACGCCCTGCTGCCCGACGACCCGGAAGCCCCGGGGCTGAGCGAACAGAAACGGGTGATCAGCGCCTTGATCGACGGGATCCGGGTGCTGAATCTCTACGTGCCCAACGGCAGCTCCCTCATCAGCGAGAAATACGCCTACAAGCTGGAGTGGCTGGCCTGCCTGCAGCGCTATCTCGCCGCGCAGGACCAGCAGGGCGATCCGCTCTGCATGGTGGGCGATTTCAACATCGGCCCCGAAGCCCGCGACCTTCACGACCCCGCGCGCCTCAGCGGCGGGATCATGGCCAGCGACGCCGAGCGCACGGCCCTGCAGTCGGCGCTGGGAGAGCGGCTCTGCGACGTGTTCCGGGTGTTTGAGCCCGACAGCGGCCACTGGAGCTGGTGGGACTACCGCACCGGCGCCTGGGACCGGGACCGGGGCTGGCGGATCGATCACATCTACCTCTCGGAGGAACTGATGGAGTGCGCCACCGGCTGCGTGATCCACAAGGCCACCCGAGGCAACGACCAACCGAGCGACCACGCACCGGTGGTGGTCAACCTGGTGTGGCCGCCCGAAGACGACGCCGACCCGGAAGCAGACGCGACCTAGCGGCGACGGCGCTCAGAACACCGGCAGGTGGGCCAGGGTCTCGTCGGCGCTGCGCCGCCGTGCCGACTCGCCGCAGCTGCGGGGGGTGGGGAAGATCTTGCCGGGGTTGGCCAGGCCCTGCGGGTCGAAGGCCCGGCGCACCAGCTGCATGGTGGCCAGGTCGTCGGGGCCGTACATCCAGTGGAGGTAGGAGCGTTTGTCAGATCCCACGCCGTGCTCGCCCGTGATGCTGCCGCCGGCATCCACGCACAGCCGCAGGATCGCCGCGCCAAGGGCCTGCACCCGCTGCTGGATGCCGGACTCCTGGGCGGAATAGAGGATCAGGGGGTGGAGGTTGCCGTCGCCGGCATGGAACACGTTGGCCACCGGCATGCCGTGGCTGGCGCTGAGCTCCTCGATCGCGGCCAGCACCCGGGGCAGGGCGCTGCGGGGCACGACGCCGTCCTGGAGGTAGTAGCTCGGGAAGCGGCGGCCCAGGGCGGAGATCGCCGACTTGCGGCCCTTCCACAGCAGGGCCCGCTCCTGGGCGTCGGTGGCCTGGCGCACGGCGCGGGCGCCCGCCTGGTGGCAGAGCTGGGTGGCCAGCTCCACCGCAGCCGTCACCTCACGCTCCTGGCCGTCCAGCTCGATCAGCAACAGTGCCGCCGCATCGCGGGGGTATTCGTCAACGCCGAAGTAATCGTTCACCGCCTCGATGGTGAGGCGATCCATCATTTCCATCCCCGCCGGCAGCATCCCGGCGGCGGTCACCTGCCGCACCGCCTCGCCGGCCGCTTCCATGCTGGTGAAATCGGCCAGCAGCACCGCCACGCTCTGGGGAGCCCGCAGCAGGCGCAGGGTGATCGCTGTGGCGATGCCCAGGGTGCCCTCACTGCCGATGAAGGTGCCGCGCAGGTCGAGCTCGGGGGTTTCGTCGAGCTCGCTGCCCAGGGTGGTGATGGTGCCGTCGGGCAGCACCACCTCCAGCTCCAGCACGTGGTTGCTGGTGACGCCGTATTTGAGGCAGTGCACGCCGCCGGAGTTTTCGGCCACGTTGCCGCCGATGCTGCAGGCCACCTGACTGGAGGGATCGGGGGCGTAATAAAAACCGTCGCCGGCCACGGCCCGCGTCACCCAGCTGTTGATCACGCCGGGCTGCACGGTGATGCGGCGGTTGTCGAGATCCAGCGCCAGCACCTGACGCATGCGGCTGGTGGCGATCACCAGGGCTTCGGTTTCAGCCACGGCGCCGCCGGAGAGGCCGGTGCCGCTGCCGCGGGCCACAAACGCCACCCCCTGCTGGTGGCAGAGCTTCACGGCGGCCGCAACCTGATCTCTGGTCTCCGGCAGCACCACCAGGGGCGGTTGGTGGCGGGCCAGGGTGAGGCCATCGCAGTCGTAGGCCAGCAGCTCCTGCCGGGCCGACACCACGGCCCGGGGGGGAAGCAGGCGCCGCAGCTGCCGCTCCAGCTCTGGCCAGTTGATGCTCAGAAAACCTGTGGCAAGCGTTCTGAATTTACCGAGGCAGCGCTGGGGCCGGTTTTAGGTCAGGATGGGCAACGGTTTTGTCCTTACGCGGATCCCGCCTTGACCTCGGCTCCTGTTTCGGCTCCTGTGCATCACACCACCCGGTCCCAGGAACTCTTCAGTGCTGCTCAGAAGCTGATGCCAGGCGGCGTGAGCTCCCCGGTGCGGGCCTTCCGCTCCGTGGGCGGTCAGCCGATCGTGTTTGACCGGGTCAAGGGCGCCTACGCCTGGGACGTGGACGGCAACCGCTACATCGACTACATCGGCAGCTGGGGCCCCGCCATCTGCGGCCACGCCCACCCCGTGGTGATCGCCGCCCTGCATGAGGCGCTCGACAAGGGCACCAGCTTCGGCGCCCCCTGCGAGCTGGAGAACACCCTCGCCGCGATGGTGATTGACGCGGTGCCGTCGGTGGAGATGGTGCGCTTCGTCAACAGCGGCACCGAGGCCTGCATGTCGGTGCTGCGGCTGATGCGCGCCTTCACCGGCCGCGAAAAGATCATCAAGTTTGAGGGCTGTTACCACGGCCACGCCGACATGTTCCTGGTGAAGGCCGGCTCCGGGGTGGCCACCCTGGGCCTGCCGGATTCCCCGGGCGTGCCGCGCACCACTGCCGCCAGCACCCTCACCGCTCCCTACAACGACCTCGAAGCGGTCAAGAAGCTGTTTGCCGAGAACCCCGGTGAGATCGCCGGCGTGATCCTTGAGCCGGTGGTGGGCAACGCCGGCTTCATCACCCCGGAGCCGGGCTTCCTGGAGGGCATCCGCGAACTCAGCAAAGACAACGGCGCCCTGCTGGTGTTCGACGAGGTGATGACCGGCTTCCGCATCAGCTACGGCGGCGCCCAGGCCAGGTTTGGGGTCACCCCCGACCTCACCACCATGGGCAAGGTGATCGGCGGCGGCCTGCCGGTGGGCGCCTACGGCGGCCGGGCCGACATCATGAGCATGGTGGCGCCGGCGGGCCCGATGTATCAGGCCGGCACCCTGAGCGGCAATCCCCTGGCGATGACCGCCGGCATCAAGACCCTGGAGCTGCTGAAACAGCCCGGCACCTACGAGCGCCTGGACGCGATCACCAAGCGCCTGATCGCCGGCATCCTTGATGCTGCCCGCAGCGCCGGTCTGCCTATCTGCGGCGGCTCGATCAGCGCCATGTTTGGTTTCTTCCTCTGCGATGGCCCGGTGCGCAACTTCGAGGGTGCCAAGGCGGCTGACACCGTGCGTTTTGGCAAACTGCATCGCGCCATGCTCGAGCGCGGCGTCTACCTGGCCCCAAGCGCCTTCGAGGCGGGCTTCACTTCCCTGGCCCACTCAGACGCTGACATCGACGCCACCATCGCGGCATTCCGCGAATGCTTCGCAGCGGTGGCCTAAGCGCCAGCACAGCACCGGGAAAGCAACGCAAGCGCCTAGGCCACCGCCCGCTCAAGGGCCGTGGCCAGCAAGGGCATGATGCGGCCCCCTCTTTGGGTAGGGGCAACTGTTTGGTCGCCGAGGGAAGACTCGGCGAGACAGCCGGGCGCACTGGTTATCACGAATCAATCCCGCAAGGAATTGGCCAGCACGAGGATCAGTCGGCTGCTTGATTCGTGGGGCATGCCTTGCTATGGATCAGCTTTTGATTGCCGCGAAGTCTCCTGCGAAGCCGCCTTGACCAGCCAAACGCTGCAGCAGCACCAAACAGTGGCATGGGGGCAGGAACATCAACAGGCGTATTCGCTTTGGCATACGCATAAGAATACGTCAAGCTTGCTGCAAGGGGAGTGGCAGAACCAAGATCTATTTGATCATCAATGTCTAGCGTGTTTTGCGCAAGGCCATAAACCTCACCAAAGCCAGCCGGGCTGTAGCCATAGGCAAACACAGGCCCAAAGCTGATTTCATAGACATTCTCCCCTAGCTGGTCATACACCTTGGCTGCAAATGAGGAAGCAAGGCTCACATTTCCCCACCAGGGCATCTGCCCAGCAGGTGCTGCTGCGAACAAATCAGGATTATCCTTGTAGGAAGTAGTGGCAAAGAAGACTTCATAATCAGTTCCGCTTAACTTGATGGTCACGGCCTGAGCCGCAAGCGGGGAGGAGAGCGGCAGCAAGCAAGCTCCAACGAAAGCGAGGACGTGGATACGAGTTGAGGCTGTCATCGATTCAAGAATTGAGATAGAGGAACTGAAGGGGATTGGACAGGCTCAGGGACGCCAGCGTGGCGCCTCTGACAAAGCCAATGGCTTCGGGAAGAGCACTCGGAACTGAAGGGGAGATGGGGTTGAGATCAATGCGAACTCCACTAATTCCAGTATTAAGTGCTGAGGCCAAGCTGTACATTGAACTCTCACCCCAGAGTTGTATTTTGTCGCCCGATGCAAAATCCTGAATGATGGCCATGTCGCTAGTGCCGCGGTTGACAGGCTGGCCATCGTCGTAATAGGTGCCGCTGGCATCACCCAGCACGAAAATATCGTTTCCAGCTCGGCCGGTGAGTTCATCGCGGGAGCCCCGACCGCGCAGGGTGGAACCTGACGGCACTCCGTTGAGGTAATCACCAGCGGCGGTGCCGGTGATGATGTCGTTGCTGTCCGTGGCGAGGCCAACGGTCGGTTCTTTGATCGTGAGGTTGAGGGTGTTGCCCACCTGCAGGCTGCGGGTGGTATCGCTGAAAAACTTGATCTGAAGGGTTTCATCAGGATCAACCACCGCATCAGCCGCGATGGTTCTGGTGAAGGACGACCTTCCATCACCGCCAATTAACACTTCACCATTGAGGCCCCCGCTTCTGAAATCGGACGCCGTGATGCCGGTGCCACTGGCCTGCCAGTAGAGCCGACGGCCTGCTGGTACGTTGGTGGTGGTCACACCGATGGCAACGGAATTGCCTTCGAACACGGTGGTGGATGAAGCCGTGAAGCTGTAGGTCTGGGCGGAGAGGTCGTCGTTGAGGATCAGGCTGGTGGCACTGGCGGTTGCTGGCGTGATCCGGCCATTGCTGGCGGAGCTGAGCAACACACGGAAGCGCTCATCCGGCTCCACCCTGCCATCACCAATCACCGCGATGGTGATGGTGAGGTTGTCTTGTCCAGCGGCGAATACGGCGGTTCCGCTCGGCCATTGATTGAGGGCGAAGTCTGCGGTGTTGGCGGGATTGGTGCCGCTGCCCTCCACAACCCAGGCCACACGGCTGCTGCCGCTGAGATCGCCGGAGCGGCTGATCTGGAAGGCAAAAGAGGTGGTGCCGATGGAGCCTTCGCTTTGGGATGGCGTGAGGGCGGATATCGCCAGATCGGGCATCAGCGGCACTAGGCCTGCCGCCAAGGTGATGGTTTCGGCAAAGCTCCTTGCATCGGTGTAGGAGAGCACCAGTCGCAGCTGTTTGCCTTCATCGGCTGGCGTGATGCTGTAGCTGCTGCTGTTCGTGCCAACCACGGTCCAGTCGCGGCCATTGGGAGATGTCTCCCAGCTGTAGGTGGGGAT
>JBILUH010000060.1:0-12040 GCA_044371095.1 Cyanobium sp. | reverse complement strand
AGCGATGGCGACGCCCTGATCCACCAGCTGCTGGCGGGCCGCAGCAACGATCCGGAAAGCGACCACCGCCCGCCCCTGGCCCTGGTGCCCCTGGAGGGCTACCTGGCCTGGTATGCGGAGCTGCCGCTGGAGGGGCGCGAGCAACTGGAGACCATCTGGGGGCCGCCGGAAAAGGATGCGGGCCTGGTGCGGACCCCGGGCCCAGGGGGCACGCCGGGCTTTCCGGTCCGCGGCCTGCGGTTTGGACATGTGGCCGTGCTGATTCAGCCGGAGCGGGGCTACGACCGCGATCCGGCCCTCAGCTACCACAGCCCCGACCTGCCCCCCACCCACGCCTACCTGGCCCAGTACCTGTGGCTGCGTCAGACGTTTGGGGCCCATGCCGTGGTGCACGTCGGCAAGCACGGCAACCTGGAGTGGTTGCCTGGCAAGGGGCTGGGGCTCTCGGAGCGCTGCTTCCCCGAGTGGGCCCTCGGGCCGCTGCCCCACCTCTACCCCTTCATCGTCAATGACCCAGGCGAGGGCTCCCAGGCCAAGCGCCGCAGCCAGGCGGTGATCCTCGACCACCTCACCCCGCCGCTGGGGCGCGCCGGGCTGCACGGCGCCCTGCAGCAGCTGGAGGTGCTGCTCGACGAATACTGGGAGGCCAGCCAGCTGGGCAGCGAGCGGGCGGCACCGCTGCGGCAGTCCCTGGCCAAGCAACTGGAGACCCTGCAACTGCCCCTGGGCACCGCCGCGGAGCTGGATGCGCGCCTGGATGCGGCAGATGGCTATCTCTGCGAGCTCAAGGAAGCCCAGATCCGGCTCGGGCTGCACACCTATGGCACCCTGCCGGAGCCCCGGCGTCTGGCGGAGCTGCTGCTCTGCCTGGTGCGCTGCCCCCTGGCCGACCAACCCGGCCTGACCCAGGCGCTGGCCCGCGACCTGCAGCTCACCTTCGACCCCTGGGCCGATGCCGACGCCACGGCCCTGGATCCCGGCGACCAGCGGCGCCTCCAGGCCGCCTTCAGGGGCGAGCAACCGCGACTGGTGGGGGACGGGGTGGCCCTGCTGGAGCGCCGGGCCCTGGCGCTGGTGACCCAGGAACTGGAGACGCCGGAACTGGAACAGCGGGAGCTGGTGGAACAGGGGCAGAAGCAGCTGGGTCCGGCCGTGGGGCAAGCTCTGCTGCATCTGCGTCAGGCCGTGCTGCCGCGGCTTCTGGCCTGCGGCGGCGCTGAGCGCGAGGCCTTCCTGCGGGGGCTCAACGGCGAGCGCATCGCCGCCGGCCCCTCCGGGGCCCCGACCCGGGGCCGGCCCGATCTGCTGCCCACGGGCCGCAATTTCTACAGCGTCGATCTGCGCGGCCTGCCGACGGAGGCGGCCTGGGATCTGGGCCGCCGCAGCGCCGAGCTGCTGCTGGAGCTGCATCTCCAGGAGCAGGGCGAGCACCTGCAGACCCTGGCGCTGTCGGTGTGGGGCACGGCGACGATGCGCAACGGCGGTGAGGACATCGCCCAGGTGCTGGCTCTGCTGGGGGTGCGGCCGGTGTGGGACGGGCCCACCCGCCGGATGGTGGACCTGGAGGTGATTCCACTGAGCCTGCTGGGCCGGCCGCGGGTGGATGTGACCCTGCGCATCTCGGGGCTGTTCCGCGACGCCTTTCCCCAGCTGGTGGGCTGGGTGAACCGGGCGACCGCACTTGTGGCAGCGCTGGATGAGCCGGAGGCCGACAATCCGCTGGCGGCGGCCTGGCGGCGGGAGGGTCACAGCGCCCGGGTGTATGGCTCAGCCCCAGGTGCCTATGGGGCGGGGCTACAGGGGCTGATCGACAGCGGCCAATGGGAGCAGCGCGGCGACCTGGGCGAGGCGTTTCTCAATTGGAGCAGTTGGCGCTACGACAGCCAGGCGGGCATCCCCGGCCAGGCGGGCATCGAGGCCCAGGCCGATCGGGCTGGTCTCGAGCAACGGCTCGGCGCGGTGCAGGTGGTGCTGCACAACCAGGACAACCGCGAACACGATCTGCTCGATTCCGACGATTACTACCAATTTCAGGGGGGGATGAGCGCCGCGGTGGAGCGCATCTCAGGGCAGCGGCCAGCCCTGTGGTTCGGCGACCACTCCCGCGCTGCCCGGCCGAAGCTGCACCGCCTGGAGCGGGAATTCGACAAGGTGCTGCGCAGCCGGGTGCTCAACCCACGCTGGATCGAGGCGATGCAGCAGCACGGCTACAAGGGCGGCTTCGAGATGGCCGCCAGCCTCGACTACCTCTTCGCCTACGACGCCAGCACCGGCCGGGTGCCCGACTGGGGCTATGGGGCCCTCTGCGACCAGTGGCTCAGCGATCCCGCCGTGCTCGCCTTTCTGCAGCGGAGCAATCCCTGGGCCCTGCGGGACATGGCCGAGCGGCTGCTGGAGGCCCACAACCGCGGGCTATGGGACGGAGCACAAAAAAACCAGCTGGAGCATCTGCGCCAGCTGGTGTTGGAGAGTGAAAGCCGAATTGAGCAGAGCTGAACTGAGCTGAGCTCAGGGCCGTGCTCAGCCGTTGAGATCCTTCACCATCTGCTTGAACGGATCGATGGCGCCGGGCTTGCCGGTGGGCTGCTGACTGATCTGGGGCTGGGCCTGCGACTCCGCCTGCTCCTTCTCCCTCTTGATGGCGGCAGGGCCACCGGGCACGTTCACCCCAAAGGCGGTTCCCTTCATCCGCTGATCCAGCTCTGCCTGGGACATCGTCTGAGCGAAGGTTTTCTTCACCGGCTTGGGGATGCCGCCGGTGAGATTGATGGAGTCCTGCTGGCTGGTCTGGCCACCGAGGCCTTCGGACATCTTCTCGAGCCTGGCCTCCATCGACGCCACCTCAGCCACCATCTCCTTGTTGCCCGGGCTGTCGACGGTGCCGGGGAAGGTGCGGCGGATGGTGTTGGAGCGCCGCATGAACTCAACATTGCCCATGCTGCTGGAGGTGTCGGCGTCGAGGAAGAAGGTTTCCACCTCCTTCTTCGGCTGGGCGGGCGACTTGCCGGTGTTGGCGTTGCCAGCGCGGGGGGCGAACAGGCGATCAAACAGACCCATCAACTGCCACGGGAAAGCATCGCCAAACCCTAGCGGCCGTGAAGCGCCAGGCCATGGGTATCCGTACCACAACTCATCAAAAGGCCCCGTTGCTGCAGGTCGGCGGCGATCGCTTCGCACACCAGCGGTGTGGGCGCCCAGCGGGCCTGCATCTGGTAGTCGTACCAGGCTTCGGCGCCATCGAACCCCAACCGAGCGGCGGCGGCGATCAGCCGCTGATAGGGCAGGCGGTAGCGGGCCGGATGGGCGAGCAACAGCAACGCTCCAGCCTGGTGGCCCGCCTCCAGCACGGCGGCGGCCTGCAACCCCGGACCCACCACGGCCTGTCCCTGCAGGTAAGGCTCCAGGCTGCAGTGCGCCTCGCCGAAGCCCAGCGCCAGCACGTGCACCAGGCAGCCTTCGAGCAGGCAACTGATCTCCACCCCCCTCCAGAGCCTCGGCACCGGTTGGCCCGAGCGGGCTGCAGCCTCGAAGTGCTCCAGCACCGGCCCGTAGCCCCGCAGGCTGTGGTGGTCGGTGATCGCCAGGTGCTCCAGACCCAGAGCGAGGGCCTGCCTGGCGAGCTCCTGGGGGGGCAGGCTGCCATCGCTGCAGGTGGTGTGGCAGTGGAAGTTGACCCGGCCGGGGCAGCAGCGCGGCGTCAGCTGCTGCAGAACAGTCCGTAGCGGATGGGGGGCTGGCTGGGGGTTAGACACCGGCAGCCAGGCGTTCGGCCCGCAGCCGCCGCCAGCGGGCATAGAACTGGATCGAGGCTGCCATGAACACCACCAGCGCCACGATGAACCAGGTGGCCGCGCCGGTGGGGAACTGGTTCTTGAACACCACCAGCATCACCACGATCACCAGCAGCAGGGTGGGCAACTCGTTGAGGGCCCGCAGCTGCTTCGGGCTCCAGCCACATTGGCCGGCCTGCAGCTGAGCCATCAGCCGATAGCAAAAGGCGTGATACACCAGCAGCGCCGCCACGAAGGCGAGTTTGGCGTGCAGCCAACCCTGCTGGAGCCAGGCCGGGTTGACGCTCAGCAGACCAGCCGCACAGACCACGGCCACCACCATGCCGGGGGTGGTGATGATGTTGGCCAGCCGGCGCTCCATCAGGCCGTATTGGTCTTGAAAGGCCTGACGCAGGGGGGCATCGAGCTCCTCGGCCTCGCGGTGATAGATGAACAGCCGCACCAGATAGAACAGGCCGGCAAACCACACCACCACCCCCACGATGTGAAGGGTCTTGAACCAGAGGTAGGCCTCCGGGGGCCAGCTGAGGGCCAGGAGGGGCATGGCGGGGTCGGCAGGGCGAGCCACAAGGTAAAGCCCCGGAGCCACCATGCCTGCGGTGCGGCTCAGGCCGGATTCAAGCGGGTCAGGGCCGTGGCCCGGATCGACGCCAGCTCGTCGTCGGGGATTCTTTCGAGCTGCTTCATCACCAGGGCCATACGGGGATTGCACCGCAGCGTTTCGGCGTGGCGGGCCAGGAAGTCCCAGTAGAGGGCATTGAAGGGGCAGGCCGCCGGGCCCGTGCGCTGCTTGGGGTTGTAGCGACAGCCTTTGCAGTAGGAGCTCATCCGGTTGATGTAGTTGCCGCTGGCGGCATAGGGCTTGCTGGCCAGCAGACCACCGTCGGCGAACAGACCCATTCCGAGCACGTTGGTCTGCATCACCCAGTCGTAGCCATCGATGAACATCCGGTGGAACCAGGTGGTGAAGGCCTGGGGATCAAGGCCGGCGATCAAGCCGTAGTTGGCCAGCACCATCAGGCGCTGGATGTGGTGGGCGTAGCCGTTGGCGTTCAGCTCAGCCAGCACGGTGTCCATACAGGCCATACCACTGCCGCCAAGCTGCTCCAGCCACACCGGCAGGGGGCGATCGGCGCCGAAATGGTTGCGCTGGGAGTAGTCGGCGCCGAACCAGACGTAGAGGCCGTGGGTGTACTCGCGCCAGCCCAGGATCTGGCGGATCACCCCCTCCAGCGACGCCAGCGGCGTGCCCTGCTCCAGGCCCGCCTGCTCCAGCCGCTGGATCACCTCGAGGGGGTGCAGCAAGCCCAGGTTGAGGTAGGGGGAGAGCAGGGCATGCCAAAGGGTGGGCTGGCCGCTCACCATGGCGTCCTGGAACGGTCCGAAGCCATCGAGACGGGTGGCGATGAAGTGCTCCAGCACCGCCAGCGCCTGGCTGCGGCTGACGGCCCAGCGGAAGGATTCGCTCTGCCCGGGCAGGCCCCGATCGCCATTGGCCGCCAGCTCAGTGGCCAGGCGTTCCACCTTGGCGATCACCGCCCGGGTGGTCCCATCTGGCTCAAAGCAGAGCGGTTCGGGGCCGGCCAGACCCTTGGGTGGGGCTTTGCGATTGTCGTGGTCGAAATTCCACTGGCCGCCGAGGGGCTGGCCGTCGTCACCCATCAGCACGCCGAAGCGCTTGCGGCCCTCCCGGTAAAACAGCTCCATTCGCAGCTGCTTGTAGGGCCTGGCCCAGGCCGCGAAGTCCTCCTGGCTCCAGAGAAAGGCATTGGAGCGATGCCACACCAACGGCACCGGCAGCTCCAGCCGCTCGATCGCCATCCGGAAGGGACGCTCGGCTGGCTCCATCAGGTGCAGCTCGCTGATGCCGTGCTCCGTGATCCAGCTCTGCAGGGCGGCCGCAAAGGTGGGTGCTTCGCGGTGATCCACGCTCCAGCCCTGCTGGCGCAGCTCGGCGGCGAAGTGACGCATGGCGCTCCACACGAGCACCAGCTTCTGGCGGTGGTAGCGGCGCTGCTGCAGCACCGATGTGCTTTCGATCAGCAGCACCCGGGCCCCACCAGGAACGAAGGAGGCCAGGGCCGCCTGGGTCGGCGAGAGCTGGTCGCCCAGCACCCAGATGCCCTTCATGGCATGCCCCAGGGAACGCGACGTCCCAGCGTCACTGCTGGAAGCGCCGGTCGGACTCGATCCAGCGCTCCAAGGCAGCCAGCCCTTCAATCAACGCCCAGACGCTGAGGCCGAAGGCCACCACCCCGCCCACGGCCATCAGCGCCGCCAGCACCAGGGGGATCGCCGCCAGGGCCACCAGGGGAATCATCACCAGGGCGCCCACGGCAGCCAGGCCCAGGATCGGGGCCACGAAAGCCGCTGGGAGACCGGTCCTGCCGGCAACCCGGAGAGGTTGGGTCGAAGCCATGGCAGCCCCTATACAAATCATTCCCAATTCTGGGGGTCTGGCTCCAGCCGCAACGGCAGCCCATGGGCGGAGAACCGGCCCGCCAGCCTGGCGGACGCGTGGCGCTCAGGCCAGGGGGGTCTCGCCGGCCAGGCGGCAGGCGCGTCGCGCCACGGCCGCGGCATAGCCCCGCTCCACCGGACCAGCCAGGGGACTCACGCCGCCGTGGCGGCAATCGACCACCAGACGCTCATGCTGTCCCTGCTGGTCGCTCACCCGCAGGCGCAGCTGCCAATGGTGCTTGGCGCTGCGGCTGATCTCATCGCCGCAGACCGGGCCGACGCAGACCCCGGGAGCAGCCAAAGCGGGATCCACCGGCAGGACCTGCAGGAGCCACACCAACAGGGGAAGCAGCACCAAACCCGCAAGGCGCCTCAACTGGCCAACTCCTCTCCAGCAAGGTCGTCACTGAGATGAAAGTAGTCCCACACCTGGCGGGCCAGGGCCGGCCCCACCCCCGGGGCCGCAGCGATCTGGTCGGGGCTCGCGAGCTGGATGGCATCGATCGAGCGGAAGTGGGCCAGCAGCTCCTTCACCCGCTTGGGTCCGAGGCCGGGGATATCGGAAAGGCGGGAACGCTTCATCCGCTCTCCCCGCTGCTGGCGGTGAAAGCTGACGGCGAAGCGGTGGGCCTCATCGCGCAGGCGGCGCAGCAGCTGCACCCCCAGCTGATCGGGCTCACTCTCAAGCGGTTGCTTCGCCCCCGGCACGAACACCTCCTCCCGCTGCTTGGCCAGGGAACAGACCACCAGGTCGTCATCGAGGTTGAGCTCCCGCAGAGCCTCCATCACCGCCGAGAGCTGGCCCTTGCCGCCGTCGATCATCACCACATCGGGCCAGTCGTTGAGGCCGCCGGTGTGGAGCGTGGTGTTGGCGGCCCGGCGCAGTTGGCGCAGATCGGCACCCTCCGCCTTGGCCTGGGCCCAGCGCCGGAAGCGCCGCCGCATGATCTCGGCCATGGCCATGAAGTCGTCGGAGTGGCCAGAGCGGATCGAGCTGCTCTGGATCTTGTATTTGCGGTAGTGCTGCTTGGCCGGCAGCCCATCGATGAACACCACCTGGGAGGCCACCGCATCACTGCCCTGGATGTGGCTGATGTCGTAGCCCTCGATGCGCCGCGGCGGGTTGGGCAGCTCCAGCAGCTGGGCCAGATCTTCGGTGGCCAGCAACTGCTGTTCGGCTCCCCGTTGGGCGCGCTGCAACTCGTAGCTGGCGTTGCGCTCCAGCAGCTCGATCAAATCAGCCTTCTGTTGCCGCTGGGGCACGGCCAGCTTGACGCGCCGGCCGCGGCGCTCCACCAGCCACTCCTCGATCAGGGGCTGCTGGGGCAAGGGGTGCTGCAGGAGCAGCTCTGGCGGAATCTCCACCGGCTCCACCTGGCTGTAATGCTCCTCGACGACCCGCTGCAGGATCCGCCCGGGCTCCAGGGGCAGACCATCGGCGCCGACGGCATCGGCGGTGAAGCCGAGCCGGCCCACCAGCTTGCCGGCCCGCATCTGGAACAGCTGCACGGCCGCCACCCGCTCATCGGCCGCCAGGGCGAGCACATCGCGGCTCACCGAGCTGTCGCCAAGGCTCATCTTCTGATCGGCCGTGAGGGTGTCGATCCCCTGCAGCTGGTCGCGCACCCTGGCGGCACTCTCGAAGTCGAGCCGCTCGGCGTATTTGCCCATCTGCTCATGCAGCAGCTCCAGCAGCTCCTCGTTGCGGCCCTGAAACACCATCGCCACCTGGCGCAGGGTGCGGTGGTAATCGCCTGAGCTGATCTTCTCCTGGCAGACGCCGGGGCAGCGGCCGATGTCGTAGTTGAGGCAGGTGCGTTCGCGATACAGCGGCTGGGGCCGCTGGCGCAGCGGAAACACCCGTTTCACCAGGGCCAGTGTGCGACGCAGCAGGCCCACATCCACATAGGGGCCGTAGAAGCGATCCAGAGGCGAGCGGAACCGGCGGCGACGCGTGATGAAGATGCGCGGGTAGGGCTCGCTCCAGGTGATGCAGAGATAGGGATATTTCTTGTCGTCTTTGAGCAGCACGTTGAAGTGCGGCTGGTTCTGCTTGATCAGATTGGATTCCAGCGCCAGCGCTTCGGCTTCGCTGTCGGTGACGATGAACTCGATCTCGCAGACCTGCCGCACCATCAGCGAGATGCGCGGGCTGTGGGCGTGGCCGCTGCCGCTCTGGAAGTAACTGCGCACCCGATTGCGCAGCACCTTGGCCTTGCCGATGTAGAGGATCCGGTCGCTGGCGTCGCGCAGCAGGTAGCAGCCCGGCTCGGAGGGAACCTCCCTCAGCCGGGCCTTGAGCCGATCCGGTTGCTGCAGCAGGGGCAGGCTCAACCGCCGTACTGCCAGCCGGTGTTGCCCAACTCCAGGGCAGCGCCATCGCGGTGCAGGGTGGCGCTCTTCACCTCGCCGACAAACACGGTGTGATCGCCGTGGGCCACCTGCCCCACCAGCTCGCACTCCACCGCCCCGAGGGCGTTCTCCAGGATCGGCAGGCCCAGCTCGCCCAGTTGGAATGGGGCGGCGTCAAAGCGACCACCCACCCCCTTCTGGGGCTTGAAGAACACGGCAGCCAGATCCTTCTGGTCGGCAGCCAGCACATTCAGGGAAAACCTGCCGGTGCGCTGAATCATGCCGTTGCTGGTGCTGTCGGCCCGCACCGCCATCACCACCAGAGGCGGTTCAAAACTGCCCTGGGTGACCCAGCTGGCGGTGAACCCGTTCACCTCCTCGCCTTCCGCCACCCCACAGATGAAGACGCCGTGGGGAATCTTGCGCAGCAGGGTCTTCTTGGCTTCGGCGTTGAGGGTGGCGTTCGAGGCCATGGCTGCTGGAGCGCCCGGGGGCGCAGGGAACTCCCCAGACTCTAGAAACGCCAGGGGCGCCCATAGGCTGACCGGATGCGCGCCCTCTACCCCGGCAGTTTCGACCCCCTCACCCTGGGCCACCTCGACCTGATCGAGCGCGCGGCCCGGCTGTTTGACGGTGTGGTGGTGGCGGTGCTGCAGAACCCCAGCAAACATCCGGCCTTCAGCCTCGAGCAGCGGCTGGAGCAGATCCGCAGTGCCACCGCCCATCTCAGTGGCGTGGAGGTGGGCAGCTTTGACGGTCTCACGGTGGATTTCGCCGGGCGCAGCGGAGCGCAGGTGATCCTGCGCGGACTGCGGGCTTTAAGCGATTTTGAATTCGAGCTGCAGATCGCCCACACCAACCACAGCCTGGCCCCCCAGGTGGAGACCCTGTTTCTCGCCACGGCTGTGCACCACAGCTTTCTGAGCAGTTCGGTGGTGAAGGAGGTGGCGCGGTTCGGTGGCGATGTGCGCCACATGGTGCCTCCAGGAGTGGCGGAAGACCTGACCAGGCTTTTTAATCGGGCATCCGTTTAGAGCCGTCCATGGCCGAGGCCACCATCACCGTGCTCGATCAGCTCGATCAACTTGAGGAGATCGTGCTTGAGGGCAGCCGCATTCCCTTCAGCGGCGGCCGCCTGGTGAACGAACAGGACGCCATCGAAGTGATGGACAGCCTGCGGGAGGCGTTGCCAGCCCAGCTGGGTCAGGCCGTTGAGCTGATCCGGCAGCGGGAGGACTTCATCGGGCAGGCCCGCCAACAGGCCGACGAGATCATTGCCGCAGGCAAGCGGGAGCGCGAACAACTGATCAACAGCGCCGCCATCCGTCAGGAGGCGGAGCGACAGGTGGCGGAGTTGCGCGACCAGGCCCGCCAGCACTGTGAGCAGCTGATGCTGCAGGCCCGCCAGCAGGTGGCCCAGGCCGAGCAGGAACACCAGGCCCGCATGGCCCAGATGGAGCAGCAATTTGCGGCCCGCCGCCAGCAGCTGGAGCAGGAGGCCACCGAACGCAACCGTCAGCTGCTGGAGCAGCACGACCGCAACCGGCAACAGGCGATGGCGGAACTCGAGCAGATCCGTCAGGAAGGCGTGCGGGTGCAACGCGACAGCCAGGCGGAAGCGGAGCGGCTGCACAGCGATGCCCTGCAGTTCCGCCAGCAGACCCAGCAGCAGTGCGATGCCCTGGTGACCCGCAGCCGCCAGGAGGCCGCCACCATCCAGGAGGGCGCCAACCGGTATGCCGAGCAGGTGCTGGGTGAACTGGAAGGCCGACTCAAGGAGATGAGCCAGGTGGTGCTGGGCGGCCGACGCGAACTGGTGCGTCTGCAGGCACCGGAAGCGACGCCCGCCGGCGCAGAGGAACCGGTGAGCCGCCGGCGCCGGATGGCCAACACCCTCAAGCAACTGGCGGGCTAAAGGGAACAGAGCTGGGTGTTCTGCGCCTGGCGCAGCACCCGGCCGATGGTGTCGTTGGGGGAGCTGCCGCCATTGCTGATGGCACTCACATAGCGAGGGCCAGCACTGGTGAGCAGCACCCCACTGATCGAGCGCACCCCGCTGATCGTGCCGGTTTTGCCGAAAAACTGGCCCTGCAGTGGCGTGCCGACGTAGAGATTGCGCAGGGTGCCCCGCTGACCTGCCACGGCCATCGAAGCCAGGTAGGCGCGACCGTAGGGATGCTGATCCATCCGCAGCAGCAGGGCCGCCAGAAAGCGGCTGGTGAGGCGATTGGCCCGGTCGAGGCCGCTGCCATCCGCGATCCGCACCCCCTGCATCGGCAGGCCCTGCTCGCCCAGCCAGAGGGTTTGGCGCTGGGCGGCCTGGCCGAGGTCCCAGGTGCCGGCAGCTTGCCGCAGCAGCACCTCGGCGGTGAAGTTGTGGCTCTCGGTATTGGCCAGGCTCAGCAGGTTGTGCATGGGAGCGGAGGCTTCCTGATGCAGCAGCACCGCATCACCCGGCAGTGCCGTGCGCGATGACACCAGCGACACCTGCACCCTGGCGCCCTGCTGACCCATGGTCTTCTGCAGCAGGGTCTGCAGACGGGAGGGCGGATTCATCACCGCCTCGTGGATGGCATTGCTGGTGACGGCCAACCGGGTGATGGGTGCGCCGTAGGCGTAATAGCGGTCGTCGGGATGCCAGCCCTGGGGCCACCAGGCCTGACGTGGCTCCTCGGCGATCTGCAGCCGCACCAGCGAAGGGGTCTCACCGCTGCTGCCCCCGGATCCGAGGGCCAACTTGGCAAAGCGTTGCAGCTGGGGCAGGGCCAGGTCGGGGTCGCCTTCACCGGTGAGACGGAAGCTGCCGTCGCTGAGACGCCAGAGCTGGGTGTTGAGGCGGTAATCGGGCCCGAGCCGATCGAGGGCGTAGGCCGTGCTCAGCAGTTTCTGGTTGGAGGCAGGAATGCGGGGCCGGGTGCCATTGACATCGGCCAGCAGACGCCCCTGGCCGTCGGCAATGCTGATGCTCCAGACGGACTCCTGGCCTCCCACCGTGGCCAGGAGCCGTTGCTGCAGCGCCGGACAGCTCACCTGGGTCTGAAGCTGGGGCAAACCCACCGGCGGGGGCAGCGGAGGCAGGGTGGCCAGGGGCGCTGGCTCCAGCGCAAAGGCCGTGATCGCCGGAGCCTGCTGGGCCAGGGCTGCCGCCGGCAGCGCCGCCAGCCCGATCACCACGCCAGCCGCTTGCAGTGAGCCGGTGATGGAGGCCATCACTGTCCTCCCGTCTGCAGGCCACTCACCGTGCCGCCGACGCGGTACTGCAAGCCCTCGATCTCCACCGGGGCACCGATCTTGAGGTTCTGGTTGCCGAAGACAACCCCACCGCCGCTCCTGCGGCCCTGCCCCTGCAGCACAAAGCGGGCATCCAGACTGCCCAGAGTGGCCTGGTTGGGATCGACAGCCGTCACCACGGAGCCGTTCGGCTGAACAGCCGCCAA
>JBILUH010000111.1:0-3376 GCA_044371095.1 Cyanobium sp. | reverse complement strand
TTTCAACGTCCGTTCGAGCTGGCCACGGTGCGGCTGCGCAACATGGTGGAGGTGCTCGGCGCCTGGCGCACCTACGTCCCCCGCGACGACTTCATCACCCAGCGCGGCGGCACCTACCTGCTCGACGCCGACGACAACCTGCTGTACAGCTACCAGGACCGCGGCATTCTGGGATTTTCCGCCACCATGGCGCGCCCACTGGCGTTCCTCGACCCTTACCTCACCCCTTGAACCTCCCCACGTTGAACGTCCCCACGCGGCCATGACCTCCCTTCTGCAGCACTGCGTTCTGGCCATCACCCTTGCCCTGTTTCACTTCGTCGGGCCAGTGCCCGCGGAGCTGGGCGTTCACAACGGAGCACTGGCGCCCTGCCCCTCACCGGCCCACTGCGCCCGCGCCGACTGGGCTGTGGCCGATCCCGACTCCGCCCTGGCGGCCCTGGTGCCCGTGGTGCAGGCCATGCCCCGCACGGAGGTGGTGGTCCAGAGCGAGGGCTACCTGCATGCCACCGCCAGCAGCGCCCTGTTCGGCTTTGTCGACGACCTTGAGCTGTATGCCGACAAAGCCCATGGCCTGCTGCAGGCCCGTTCGGTGTCACGCCTGGGCGATTCTGATCTGGGTGTGAACGGCGGCCGGCTCGCCAGCCTTCAACAGGCCCTGGCGGATCCGACCTGACACCCGCCGGGATGGCTCCCGCACCAGGGCTCAGCCCATCCCGGTGCGGCACACCGTGGCCCGCGAGCCTTTCTCCCCCGCTGTGATCGCGATGCCGGCCCGGATGCGCTCCCTGAGGCCACCCACATGGCTGATCACACCGATCATGCGGCCGCCATCGCGCAGGCGATCCAGTTCGTCCATGGCCAGTTGCAGGTTGTCGGGATCGAGCGTGCCGAAGCCCTCGTCGATGAACAGGGCATCGAGGTGCACGCCGCCCGCATGGGCCTGCACCGTGTCGGCCACCCCGAGGGCCAGCGCCAGGGAGGCCTGAAACGTCTCACCACCTGAGAGGCTGCTCACCTCCCGCTCTTCGCCGGTGTAAGCATCCAGCACCCGCAGCCCAAGGCCCGCATGGCGGCCACCCCGGCCGCCTTCATCACTGAGCCGCAGCTGATAGCGGCCTGAGGTCATCAGCTCCAGCCGCTGGTTGGCATAGCGGCAGATCTCCGCCAGATAGGCCGACAGCACCCAGCGCTGCAGGGAGATGAACGGTGCCGCCCGGCCCGTGCAGCGATCCGCCACGGCGCTGAGACACTGTGCCCGCTCCTGGGTTGCCTGCAGGGCAATCGCCCCCTGCCGGTACGCCGCAGCCAGCCGTTCCATCTCGGCCCGCGCCCCCCGGGCTTCGCTGTGGCGTTCGACGGTTGCCGTCCGGGCGGCATCGGCATCGGCTACCGCCTGCTGGGCCGCAGCGGTGTCGGGCCGCTGCTCCGGTAGCTCGCTCAGATCTTGGGAGGCCAGCAGACTGCGCACGGCGATCAGGTCGTTGTCGTAGGCGTCGATCCGCTCGACAAGCCGCTGGCGCCAGCTCTGCTCCTGCAGGGCGGCCTGCACGGCAGCGCCATCGGCAAACGCCGAGCCGGCCAATTCGTGCGTCAGCCGCGCGGCCGCCTGCTCGAGCCGCGCTTCGGCACTGCTGCTGGCCTGGCAGCAGGCCGCCAGATCCTTCAAGGCCGCCTCCAGGGGCGCAACCCCAAGCTGCGCCACCTCGGGGTCGACGCCGTCCCCCAGCGCGCTGGCGATCCCGGCGCGGAGGCTGCCGGCCCGGCGCAGGGCTTCGGCGGCAACCTGGCTCTGCAGGGCCTGCTCGGTGGCAGCTGCCTGGATGGCGGCCTGCAGGGTCTGCAGCTCCCGCTCATGCACCACGATCGCCTGCTGCAGGCTCTCGACCTGGGCCGCCAGGGCCTTGGCACCGTTGAGGGCCTCGGCGGCCTGCTGCGCCGCCCCACGGGCTGCCGCCGGATCGGCCGCCGCCGCACCGGCCTTTTCCTGCAGGCCCTTCAGCTCCCCCTGGGCGGTGGCCACCAGCATCGCCGCCTCGCGAGCCGACGTGGTGGCCGTGCTCAGGTCGCGTTCCGCCGCGCTGATCGCCGCGTCGGCGACGGCATCCTCTGAGGGCTGGGCGGGGGTGGGGTGCTGCGTCGAGCCGCACACAGGGCAGGGGGCATCATCCGTCAGCCCGCCGGCCAGCCGCGCCGCCATGCCGGCGATCTGGCGGCGGCGCAGCTCCAGCAGTACGGCATGGGCCTGGTTGAGCTGGCCATCGGCGCGGTTCTGGGCGGCGATGGCCTGGCGCTCCCGCACCTGGCCTGCCGCCATGGCCGCGCTGGCATCGCTCTGCTCGCGGGCCTCCTGGGCGGCCCGCTGCAAGCCGTCGAGCCGGTCGCGGGCCGAGCAGGCTCCCTGAAAGGCCTCGCTGGCGGCCTGCCACTGCTGCTGCCGGGTGTCCCGTTCGGCGCTGCTGCGGGCCTGCGTGGCTTCAGCCATCGCAGCCCGTTGGCGGGCCTGCTCCGCGGCGCCATGGGCCTCAGCGGCCTCCCGGGCCTGGCGCACCAGGGCTGTCAACTCCACCTGCCTTGCCGCCAGGGCGTTGCGGGCGGCATCCAGGGCCTCCAGCGGCGGCAGCGCCCGCAGCTCGAGCTGCAACACCGCGGCGGGCAAGGCCTGGGCCGCGTCGCGGGCCCGAATGGCGCGGCCCAGCTGGGCGGCGATGCGCTGGTGCAGCTGGAGGCAGTCCGCCTGCGCCGTCTGCTGCGCCTCCACACTCGGGCGCAGGGCCTCAGCCTGCTCGGCCCGCCGCAGCCGTTGGCGGTAGTCGTCGACCATTGCCCGCTTGCCCTCCAACTCCGTGAGCCTGGCTGTAGCCGCCGCGCGCCGATCCCAGCGATCGGCGCGCCGGTCGATCTCAGCTCTGGCTGTCTGGGCCGCATCCAGAGCTGTCGTGGCCTCCTGAAGACGTTGGGCCGTACCCGCCACCACCACGGCGATCTGCTCCTGCAGGCGCTCGAGATCAGACGGCTCTCCGATCCCATCGGGCGCGTCAGGCTGGTCAGGCGCGTCGGGCGGCGGCGGGGCGAACGGGCTCCAGGCCTGGGCAGCCTGGCGGCGCAGCACCTCCTGGGCCCGGGTGCACTCCGCCAGATCCAGCCGGGCCGCCTTGGCCTGATCCTCCAGCCAGAAGCCAGCCCGCTCAAAGGCCACCGTGTCGAACAGGGTTTTGAGCAGGGCCTCGCGCTCCTCGGCCTTGGCCCGCAACACCTCAGCGAACTGGCCCTGGGGCAGCAGGATCACCTGGCGGAACTGGGCGGCATTCAGTCCCACCAGCTGCTCCACCTCCCGGCTCACTTCGGAGGTGCGGCTGACGATCGGCTCGGCGTC
>JBILUH010000059.1:0-12249 GCA_044371095.1 Cyanobium sp. | reverse complement strand
TGCCGATCTCCGCCACCGACAGCGACGGCCGCCAGCTGTAGCCGCAGCTGCGCTGGATCAGCACCATGCGGGTGGGCTGCGCCAGGGCCGCCTCGAGCCCGGCGTCATCCACCCGCCCCGCAGCGGTGAGGGGTAGTTCGTCGTAGCTGATGCCGAACTCCGCCAGGGATCCCTGGCCACGGCCACGGATGCCGATCACTTCCTCAAGCGTGTCGTAAGGACGACCGGTGAGGGCCAGCAGGCGATCGCCCGGACGCAGCACGCCAAACAGCGCCGCCGCGATCGCGTGGGTGCCGCTGACGAACTGAAGCCGCACCGCCGCAGCTTCCGCCTGCAGCACCCGCGCCATCACCCGATCCAACACCTCTCGCCCCTGGTCGCCGTGGCCATAGCCGCTGACTGACGCGAAGTGCTGGACCCCGACCCGCTCGGCGGCGAAGGCCTCCAGCACCCGCGCCAGCCGCGACCGGACGGCGTTGGTGTGGTGGGCGGCGGCATCTGCCGTGGACGCCACTGCCACCGCTACCCGTTCCACCGCCACCCGTTCCGCAGCCCCAGCCCAGTTGGTCATCCCCTTGCCACGCGGCCAGGGTCCATGTTGCCGGGCCCCGCGCAGCTAGATTTCCCGCCGCTGTCCCACCGCGCCATTGCCAAGGCGTCACCGGGCAAGCATCACCCGGAGAATTCGTTGGTTCTGAGTACCGATCCGGCCCGCCACAACCGTGACAACAACGGTGCAGCGCCTGGCCTGAATGCCCAGATTCTGAGGGTCGAATCCCCCAGTCCCGAAACGCCCAGTACGGAAACGCCCAGCGGCCTGGAGGATCGCCGCATCCGAGCGTCGCTGATCTCCCCGCGCGCGCCTCTGCCGCCGCGCCAGCGCAAATTCAAAACCGGCACCACCGGCTTCATGCTGGCGATGCACGTGGGGGCGGTGTTTGCACTGCTGCCGCGCTTCTGGAGCTGGCAGGCCCTGGTGGTGCTGGCCGTTCTGTATTGGATGACCGTGCTGGGCGTGACCCTGGGGCTGCACCGGCTGGTGACCCACCGCAGCTTCAGCACCCCCCGCTGGCTGGAGCGCATCCTGGTGCTGATGGGAGCGCTGGCCTGCCAGAGCGGACCGATCGAATGGGTGGGTCTGCACCGCCACCACCACAAGTATTCAGACCAACCCAACGACCACCACGACGCCGGCCGCGGCCTGTGGTGGGCCCACAGCGCCTGGATGCTGCACGAGATACCGGCCCTGCAGCACGTGCACCGGCTCACCGGCGACCTGCAACGCGACCCCTTCTACCGCTGGCTCGACCGCTGGTTTCTGCTGCTGCAGCTGCCGCTCGGCGCCGCCCTCTACTGGTACGGAGAGCTGGCAGGGGTCCACGGTGGCGGCCTGGGCCTGGTGCTCTGGGCCATCCCGCTGCGGCTCGTGATCGTGTACCACGTCACCTGGCTGGTGAATTCCGCCACCCACTTCTGCGGCTACCGCAACTTCGACTGCCCCGACCGCTCCCGCAACTGTTGGTGGGTGGCAATCCTGAGCTTCGGAGAAGGCTGGCACAACAACCACCACGCCTTCCCCCAGTCAGCACGCCATGGCCTGCGCTGGTTTGAGTTCGACATCACCTGGCAGCACATCAAGCTGCTGCGGGCCCTGGGCTGGGCGCGGCGCCTGCGGCTGGCCAGCTACCGACCGTCCTGAAGACCCCTGCCCACCAGGCTGCAGGACGGATCGCGCAACTGCTGTCGGATCGCGGCGGCCAGATCGAGCTGGTCGCGGGAGGTCTCGCCAACCAGGCCCATGGCCCGCGCCTGCTGGCGCAGCAACTCCAGAAACTGGTCCGGACCCAGCTCCCCCTCGCCCGTCGCCCCGAGCCGGGCGAGGGTGCGACGCAGCTCGGGGAGTTCGCTGTCGAGCTCCGCGGCCGAAAAATCCCGCTGACCGGCCATCACCTCGGCAAAACGCTCCCGCCGCTGGCGCTTCTCCACCGGATAAGCCGCCATCAGCTGATCGCGGCAGAGGCGCCAGGGCTGGCCGGCCGTGAACAACTGGGACAGGGCGGCACTCAACGGCCCCGCCTCATCGCTGGCAATGCGCAGGTCGAAGGCCACCGGCGGCTGGCGCAACCCCACGAACACCTCCAAAAGCTCCCCGGGGCCCAGCACCGGGGCCCCCTCATCCTGAACGGGCAGAGCCGAAGCCTCCAGAGCCGCCACCAGCTCCGGATGGTCAGCCAGGCGCTGCAGCAGCCGCTCGCCGAGCACCCCGCCCCGCACCTCGGCAGCCAGCAACTGGTTGATCTGGCCGAGGGCCAGGAACACCTCCGGCCCCGGGGAGGCCAATTTGCCGTTGCGCAGCATCGACAGCTGAGAGTTGTGGACCCGGCCCAGGTCCAGGGCCTCCGCCAAGGCAGGCAACACCCGATGCGACCAGCCGTTGCGCTCGTGCCACACCTTGATCAGATGGGCGAACGCAACACGGCCCGATGCGAGCTCTTCCCGATATCCCACTCGATACGGATCCGTATTGCTGCTATTGTAGCGATTCATTCGGAGCCGGTCCTGCATGGCCGCACCAGCAAGAGCCACCGCACCAGTCAGGCCCACCGCGCCGGTCACCCAGCGCCTGGCCACCCGCAAGCCCGCCTTCATCAACCAGGGCGTCAGCGGCGAGCGCCGCGCGGAGGCCCTGCAGCGGCCGCGCCAGGGAGAAGCCGTCGGCACCCAGGGCTCGAAAACCACCCCCTGGGTCACCATCGGCTTCATGGCCGTCATCCATGTGCTGGCGGTGGTCGCCCTGCTGCCCCAGTTCTGGAGCGTGCCGGCCGTGGCCAGCTTCCTGGTGCTCTATTGGGTCACCGCCTGCCTGGGCGTGACCATCGGCTATCACCGGCTGCTCAGCCACCGCGCCTTTCGGGTGCCCCAGTGGCTTGAGCGTTTCTTCGCCACCTGCGGCGCCCTCAGCTGCCAGCACGGCCCGATCGACTGGGTGGGCCTGCACCGCCACCACCACAAGTTTTCCGATACGGAGGTGGATCACCACACCAGCCTCAAGGGCTTCTGGTGGAGCCACATGGGCTGGATGCTTGCGCCCATCCCCGCCATGGGCGCCGTGCCCCGCCTCACCGGCGACCTGGCCAAGGATCCCTACTACCGCTGGCTGAACAACAACTTCCTGCTGCTGCAGGTTCCCCTGGCCGCCCTGCTCTTCTGGATCGGCACGGCGACGGGCGCCGGCGGCTGGGCGCTGGTGCTCTGGGGCATCCCCCTGCGCCTGGTGGTGGTGTACCACTGCACCTGGCTGGTGAATTCGGCCACCCACCTCTGGGGTGAGGTGAGCCACGACAGCGGCGACGGCTCCCGCAACAACCCCTGGGTGGCGGCCCTCACGTTCGGCGAGGGCTGGCACAACAATCACCATGCCTTCCCCCACTCGGCCCGCCACGGCTTCGGCCGCCAGATCGACCTCACCTGGCAACACATCCGACTGATGCGCGCCCTGGGCCTGGCCCAACAGGTGCGCCTGCCCGCCGCGGCTCAGCCAAGGGGCAGCGCCAGGCCTGTGGCCTAAGGTGTCAGATCGGTTGTGATGCGGGTGACCTGACGAGCACTCCCTGCAAGTCAGTCCTCCTCAAGTCAGTTCTCCTCCTCCCTGTTCAATCCCATGGCGAAGCGCGTTCAAGTCGTCCTCAACGAAGACGTTCTCAGCCTGGGTAAGGACGGGGATCTGGTGGAGGTGGCCCCGGGTTATGCCCGCAACTTCCTGGTGCCCACCGGCAAGGCCGTACCCGTCACGGCCGCGGTGCTGCGCCAGGTGGAGGCTCGCCGCGCCAAGGAAGCGGAGCGTCAGGCCGCCCTTAAGGCCGAAGCGGTCGCCTTCCGCACTGCCCTCGACACGATCGGCCGCTTCACCGTCAAGAAGCAGACCGGCGGCGACGACGTGCTATTCGGCACCGTGACCAACGGCGACGTGGCGGAAGCCATCGAAGCCGCCACCAAGAAAGAGGTGGACCGCCGCGACATTCTTGTGCCGGAGATCCATCGCACCGGCTCCTACAAGGTCCAGGTCAAGCTTCACCCTGAGGTCACGGCCGAGGTCAATCTCGAAGTGGTCAGCCACTGAATCCCGAAGCACTGGCGAGCCGCTTAGGCATCCGAGCCACCCCATGCGTGGGGTGGCTTTTTGCTGAACACCCCACCGGCAGCGCCCGATCGCTGGTCAAACGTCACCCAATCCGGCAGGATGATCGACCCGGCGATCCTGCCTCCCCAATCTTCACCACCCCAGCTCCTGCCTTCCGCAGTCCTGCCTCCCCAAGTCAATGGTGAGCGTTCCCCTCAACCCGCCTGGCCGCGAGCGCGCCGGCAGTCCCAAGGGTGGGCGCAACGGCGATGCCGAGGCCCGCTTTGAGGCTCTGCCCGACTCGGTGCCCCCCCAGAACCTGGAGGCCGAGGAGGCCGTGCTGGGGGGAATCCTGCTCGACCCCGACGCCATCGGCCGGGTGGCCGACGTGCTGCAGCCGGAGGCCTTCTACCTCTCCGCCCACCGCGAGATCTATCGCACGGCGGTGATGCTGCACAGCCAGGGCAAGCCCACCGATCTGACGGCCATGTGCGCCTGGCTGGCCGACACCGGTCAGCTGGAGAAGGTGGGTGGCCAGGGCCGGCTGGTGGAGCTGGTGGAGCGCATCACCTCGACGGCCTCGATCGACCAGGTGGCCCGCCTGGTGATGGACAAGTTTCTGCGGCGCCAGCTGATCCGCTCCGGCAACGAAGTGATCGCCCTGGGCTTCGACCAGAGCAAGCCGATGGAGCAGGTGCTCGATGAGGCGGAGCAGAAGATCTTCGCCATCAGCCAGGAGAAGCCCAGCACAGGCCTCACCCCCACCGCCGAGATCCTCACCAGCACCTTCAACGAGATCGAGAGCCGCTCGCTGGGCACCGCCGTCGCCGGCATCCCCTGCAACTTTTACGACCTCGACGCCATCACCCAGGGGCTGCAGCGCAGCGACCTGATCATCGTGGCCGGCCGGCCGGCGATGGGCAAAACCTCGATCGTGCTCAATATCGCCAAGAATGTGGCCCAGCTCCACGCCCTGCCGGTGTGCGTGTTCTCGCTGGAGATGAGCAAGGAGCAGCTCACCTATCGCCTGCTGTCGATGGAGGTGGGCATCGAGAGCGGCCGGCTGCGCACCGGCCGGCTGCAGCAGGAGGAATGGCCCCTGCTGGGCCAGGGCATCAACAGCCTCGGCCAGCTGCCCCTGTTCCTCGACGACAAACCCAACTCCGGCGTGCTGGAGATGCGCTCCCTCTGCCGCCGGCTGATGGCCGAAACCGGCAAGGAGCTGGGCCTGATCGTGATCGACTACCTGCAGCTGATGGAGGGCTCCACCCCCGACAACCGGGTGCAGGAACTGTCCCGCATCACCCGGGGCCTCAAAGGCATGGCCCGCGAGCTGAACGTGCCGGTGATGGCCCTCTCCCAGCTGAGCCGCGGCGTCGAATCGCGCACCAACAAGCGACCGATGCTGAGTGATCTGCGGGAATCGGGCTCGATCGAACAGGACGCCGACCTGGTGCTGATGATCTACCGCGACGAGTACTACAACCCCGAAACCCCCGACCGCGGCATCACAGAGGTGATCGTGACCAAGCACCGCAATGGTCCGGTGGGCACCGTGAAACTGCTGTTCGAGCCGCAGTTCACCCGGTTCAGAAATCTGGCGGCGCCGTAAGAGCTGGCCCTATGGAGCACCCGCTGCTCACGGTCGTGACGGTGCAGACCGGAGACCGCTACCCCGATCTGTGGGTGAGCCGACTGGCTGCGATGGTGGCCCGGCACCTGCCGGAGGCCCATCGCTTCATCGTCTACACCGACCGACCGGCGGCAGAGCGCTTCGCTGCCCCCATCGCCGGGACCCAGCAGCTGGAGGTGCGGGATCTGGAGGGCGGATCCCTGCGGGGCTTTTTCGGCAAACTCCGCCTGTTCGACCAGGGCCTCACGGGCACGGATCCCTTTCTGTTTCTCGACAGCACCCTGGTGATCCGCTCGAGCCTGGCGCCCCTGATCGCGATCGGCCGCAACAGCAACGCCAGTGTGATCGGCGTGCGGGACTGGAACTACCCCATCCTCAATTCCTCCGTGCTCTGGTGCCGTCCCGACGCCCACACCCAGACCGTCTGGGAGAGCTGGCAACAGGGCCGTTACGCCGACACAGTCTTCCCGGGGGACCAGAACTTCATCTTTCACGTCTTCCGCGAGACCGCGCCAGCTGCTCTCACCTACTGGCCCGATGGCCTGGTGAGCTCCTACAAGGCGCTGCGCAAACTGGCCCGGCGCGATCCCGAGGCGGCGCGAGGGCAGCTGGAAGCCAGCGCGATCCTCAAGTTCCATGGCCGGCCCAAGCCCGAGGACGTGCTGCACCCCTGGCGCCATCCCCAAGCCACGATCCTGCGGCACCCGCTGCATCCCCGGCTCTGGAGTTACCTCGCCGACGACATCCGCGCCGACTGGTGTTGAAGCCTGCTGGGCCGAAGATGCAGCTGTCTCCACCGCACCGCCGATGATCCGCTCCCGTGCCGCCGTTGCCTGGGCCCCGGGCGAGCCCCTGGAGGTCACTGCGATCGACGTGGCACCGCCCCAGGCAGGCGAAGTGCTGCTGCGGGTGGTGGCCACCGGCGTCTGCCACACCGACGCCTACACCCTCTCGGGTGCCGATCCGGAAGGACTGTTCCCTGCGGTCCTGGGCAATGAGGGCGGCGCCATCGTGGAGGAGGTGGGCTCTGGCGTCACCTCTGTTGCCGTGGGCGACCACGTGATCCCCCTCTACACGCCGGAATGCGGCACGTGCAAGTTCTGCCGCTCCGGCAAGACCAACCTCTGCCAGGCGATCCGCACCACCCAGGGCCAGGGCCTGATGCCCGACGGCACGAGCCGGTTCTCCAGGAACGGCCGGATGCTGCATCACTACATGGGCACCTCCACCTTCTCCGAATACACCGTGCTGCCGGAGATCGCCGTCGCCAGGATCAACAAGCAAGCGCCGCTGGAGAAGGTGTGTCTGCTGGGCTGCGGCGTGACCACCGGCATCGGCGCCGTGCGCAACACCGCCAAGGTGGCGCCGGGCAGCACCGTGGCGGTGTTTGGCCGGGGCGGCATCGGCCTGGCGGTGGTGATCGGCGCGGTGATGGCCGGGGCCTCGCGGATCATCGGCATTGATGTGAACCCGGAGAAATTCGCGATCGCCCGGCTGCTCGGCGCCACCGACTGCATCAATCCGCGCGACCACGACGCGCCGATTCAGCAGGTGATCATCGATCTCACCGATGGCGGCGTGGATTATTCCTTTGAGTGCATCGGCAACGTGGAGGTGATGCGTGCCGCCCTGGAGAGCTGCCACAAGGGCTGGGGCGAATCCACGATCATCGGCGTTGCCGGTGCCGGCCAGGAGATCAGCACCCGGCCCTTCCAGCTCGTCACCGGGCGAGTGTGGCGCGGCTCGGCCTTCGGAGGCGTGAAGGGCCGCAGCCAGCTGCCGGGATTTGTGGAGGAGTTCCAACAGGGCCTGATTCCCCTCGACACCTTCATCACCCACACCATGGGGCTCGAGCAGATCAACGATGCCTTTGCGCTGATGCACGAGGGCAAGAGCATCCGTTCGGTGATTCACTTCTGATCGCGCCGCTCTGACGGAACCTGCTCTGCTGATGGAACCGCGCTGCTGATGGAACTGCTGATCGAAAACCGCTGTTTCGGCGGCCTGCACCGCCGCTACCGCATCCACTCCCAGGAGCTGGCAAGCGACACGGTGTTGGCGGTGTTTCTGCCGCCCCAGGCCCTGGAGGGGGCCCTGGTGCCGGTTCTTTACTGGCTCTCGGGCCTCACCTGCACCGACGAAAACTTCATGCACAAGGCGGGTGCCCAGCGGCTGGCCGCCGAACTGGGCCTGGCCCTGGTGGCCCCCGACACCAGTCCCCGCAGTCAGGATGTGCTCGGCGATCCGGAGGGCAGCTGGGACTTCGGCCAGGGCGCAGGCTTCTACGTCGATGCCACCCAAACACCCTGGAGCCGGCACTACAGGATGCACAGCTACGTGACCAGGGAACTGCCGGAGCTGGTGGAGGCGCAACTGCCCATCAGCGATCGGCGCGGCATCAGTGGCCACTCCATGGGCGGCCACGGCGCCCTGGTCTGCGCCATGCGCCATCCAGGCCATTACTCCTCTGTCTCTGCCTTGGCTCCGATCGCCAATCCCGCCCGCTGCCCCTGGGGCCAGAAGGCTTTCGGCTATCTGCTGGGCAGCGACATCCAAACCTGGCAGGCCTGGGATGCCAGTGCGCTGCTCACCGCTGGCCGGGGACCGGTGGGTCCAGATGGCCGGCCCTTGCCGCTGCTGGTGGACCAGGGCAGTGCCGATGCGTTCCTCGCCAGCCAACTCCAGCCCGAGGCCCTGGAAACCGCCGCTGCAGTCAGCGACCATCCCCTAACCCTGCGGCGCCAGGCCGGCTATGACCACAGCTTTTTCTTCGTGTCCAGCTTCATTGACGACCACCTGCGCCACCACGCCGCTGCCCTGCTGGACTGAGAGCGTGGTTCAAGGCCGCCGCCGCAGATCCGCTGACGCCGTGCAGCCAAACTCCCGGCGATAATCCCGGCAGAAAGCGGAAAAATTGATGTAGCCGCATGTTAAACTTATTTGCTGAATTTTGGTGTTGGCAGGCAAGGCCTCCAGCAGCAACTGGCGGGCCTTTTGCAACCGTCGTCGCCGGAGCCACTGCATCGGCCCGCAGCCAAAACGCTGATGAAAGGCATTTTGGAGCGATCGGCGACCGTAACTGCTGCGCTCTTCCAATTCGCTGAGGCTGATGGCACGGTGACAGTTGGCATCCATCCAATCGAGCAACTGCCCAAACCACAACTCCTCTGTCGACGGGGAGCGGGCGAACATGGTCGCGTCCCCTAGGCCCGGCATCATCAGCAGCAACAGCTGCCGCACCAACAGGTCGTCGAGCCGCAGGATCTCCGGCACCGTTTCCTGGACATGCAGCACCGATTCCACGAAGCCAAAAAAACGAAACAGGGCATCGAGCAGAGCGCTGCCGCGGGCATCATCGGTGCGCAGCTCCGCCGTGTTGGCCAGCGCTGCCGACAAGGAGTCCAGCGAAACGCTGCCGGCCCCCATCGCCTTGGCCGTGCTCTGCAACTGGGCCGCCGGAATCAACAGGGACAGCCCCGCCAAAAGGCGCGTTTCGCAGTGGAGGCGCCAGGGCACCGGCGGGATGTACAGGACATTGCCGCGGTAGTGGTTGGTGAAGTATTGACCCTCTATTTGGTACGAGCCACCACAATCGCGATAAGGCAACATGAACGTGGAGTACTCGACCGCGTCGGCCACCACCACCACCGGCGAACCACTGGAGGCCAGCATGGACACCTGGCCCAGCGACACCACGCCGGTCTGGCTCCAAAAGCCCGCGTCGCTGAGGAGCGGGTCACAATCCCGGACCCGCAACATCAGGTTCAGCGTCTCGGCGAACGTCTGTGAATCACGGCTGGACACGATGCAATCAGGCGATGAGAGGAATGGAACCCTTCGCATTGCTGCAGCCATCAATAACGTGACTTTAATTGGCGTTCAAGCGCCACCAGCCAAGCCCCAACTCCATGGGAAAATGATCCATGGCTAACAGCACCGCCCTCAGCGAACCCTGCACCGAACACTTCGACGTGATCGTCGTCGGTGGCGGCCATGCCGGCTGCGAGGCGGCCCTCACCGCCGCGCGTTTAGGGCTCAGCACCGCCCTGTTTTCACTCAACCTCGATCGCATCGCCTGGCAGCCCTGCAACCCAGCGGTGGGCGGGCCAGCCAAGAGCCAGCTGGTGCACGAGGTGGATGCCCTCGGCGGCGTGATCGGCCGGCTGGCCGATGCCACGGCCCTGCAGAAGCGGGTGCTCAATGCCAGTCGCGGACCGGCCGTGTGGGCCCTGCGCGCCCAGACCGACAAGCGCCAGTACGCCCGCCAGATGCTGCAGCTGCTGCAGCACACCCCCAACCTCGCCCTGCGCGAAGCGATGGTGACCGGACTGGAGGTGGAGCTGGAGGAGAACCCCGCCGGCACAGAGCGAAGGGCGATCGGCCGGATCACCGGCGTGCGCACCTATTTCGGCAGCGTCTACGCCGCGCCGGCCGTGATCCTCACCGCCGGCACCTTCCTGGGGGGCCAGATCTGGGTGGGCAACCAATCCATGTCCGCCGGCCGCGCCGGCGAGCAGGCCGCCGAGGGGCTCACCGAGGCGCTCGAGGCACTCGGCTTCCAGATGGGCCGCCTCAAGACCGGCACCCCGGCGCGGGTGGATCGCCGCAGCATCGCCCTCGACCAGCTCGAAGAGCAACCGAGCGATGCCGAAGGTCGCTTCTTCTCCTTTGATCCGACTGCCTGGGTGAGCGGCGAGCCGATGAGCTGCCACATCACCCGCACCACCGCCGCCACGCACCAGCTGATCCGCGACAACCTGCACCTCACGCCGATCTACGGCGGCTTCATCGACAGCAAGGGGCCGCGCTACTGCCCCTCGATCGAGGACAAGATCGTGCGCTTCGCCGATAAGGAGAGCCACCAGATCTTCCTGGAGCCCGAGGGCCGTGACACCCCCGAGATCTACGTGCAGGGCTTCTCAACCGGCCTGCCGGAGCGGCTGCAGCTCGAGCTCCTGCGCACCCTGCCGGGCCTGGAGCAGTGCGTGATGCTCCGGCCCGCCTACGCCGTCGACTACGACTACCTGCCCGCCACCCAGCTCAAGCCCTCGCTGGAGACCAAGCGGGTGGCCGGGCTGTTCAGCGCCGGCCAGCTCAACGGCACCACTGGCTACGAGGAGGCCGCCGCCCAGGGGCTGGTGGCCGGCCTCAACGCCGCCCGACTGGTGCGCGGCCAGCCCGCAGTGCATTTCCCCCGCGAGGGCAGCTACATCGGCACGATGATCGACGACCTGATCACCAAGGATCTGCGCGAGCCCTACCGGGTGCTCACCAGCCGCAGCGAATACCGGCTGGTGCTGCGGGGAGACAACGCCGACCGCCGCCTCACGCCCCTGGGCCGCGAGCTGGGCCTGATCGACGAACGCCGCTGGGGGATCTACACCGCTAAGCAGGAGGCGATCGCGGCCGAGCAGCGCCGGCTGGACACGGTGCGGCTCAAGGCCAGCGATCCAGCTGCCGCAGCCGTGATGGCTGAAACCGGCGCCGCCATCAAGGGCTCCATCACCCTGGCCGAGCTGCTGCGGCGCCCCGGCTTCCACAGCACCGATCTGGTGCGCCACGGCCTCGCCGATGCCCAGCTGCCGGCCGATGTGCGCGAGGGCGCCGAGATCGACATCAAATACAGCGGTTACCTGGCGCGCCAGCAACAGCAGATCGACCAGGTGAAAAAGCAGGCGCACCGGCCGATCCCAGCCGACATCGATTACGCGACCATCGCTACCCTCTCCAAAGAGGCCCGTGAGAAACTGGCGGCGGTGCAGCCCGGCTCCCTGGGCCAGGCCTCCAGGGTGCCGGGCGTCAGCCCGGCCGACATCACCGCCCTGATGCTGTGGCTCGAGATCCGCAAGCGCCAAGACTCGTCAGGCCCCGAAAGCCTCGGTAAGTTGAACGTCACCACGTGAGCAGCGGCAGCAGGTGCGTCCGGTACGCGGCATCCCCACCTCCCGGGCCTATTGGGAGCTGAAGGCCGAGCAGGTGCTCAACCGGGTGTTTGAGCCGGAACAGCCGATAGTGCTGGAAGTCTGCGACGCACCGAGCCTGGCTTCAGGAGCAGGCCGGGGTCCGTCCCTAGAACCCTCCCTCGCGGACAGTCACCACCCCGCAAGCAGGATCAACCAGCTGGGTCGCCAGCCAGGGCTGTTGCTGGCTGGAGCCGGTGTCACAGTGATGGTGATGGCCGGCATGGCCCTGGTCGCGCTGGGGATCTGGAACCAGAGCCAGCTGGCCATCCGCCAGGAGCGCAACATGCTGCTGATTGAACGGCTGCGCGCCATGGGGCCCGGCACCCTGGCCGCAAGCGACGGAGCTGCCAAGGCACCAGTTCCGATCCGGCCCGTCCAGGATGGGTCGCTGCCGCCACCGCCGCCAAACGGCGGCGAATCCTGGATGGACGAACTGGCCACCCTGCCGGCCAGCAGCGCCCCTGCGGCCGACGTGCTCAAGGTTCCTGTCAGCAGCCGCATCACCAGCCCAGCTCCGGCCGCCACGGGCGCTG